>JBARRO010000133.1:0-47847 GCA_049644265.1 Bacteroidota bacterium | reverse complement strand
GCTTCTCAAGAGATCTCCCGGGTTGTCCATGGCGAACAGGCCTGTCGCTCGAGTACTCGCACTTCCTCCTCGAGGCGCCGCGGCATGGGCAGGTTTGTTCTTGGCGGCAATTAGACTACATTGAATCACCGTCCTACCGCTGTATTTCTCCCACAATCCCCTAAAGGAAATCTCCATGAAAAGTCTTTTCATGTTTTTGCTTTTTTCCATGCTCTCGCTCTCATTACAGGCACAGGTTCCCAACGCGGGATTTGAAACCTGGACCACCGGCAACCCCGACGGTTGGTGGACCACGAATGTTATCGGCGTTGCCGTCCCCATCGTGCAATCGTCGACTGCTCATTCAGGCAGCTCGGCAATCCAGGGAACCGTGTTGTCTGTCGCCAATTTACCGTATGCCGCTCTTGTTCAGTCGGGCAACTCCGCGCTCGGATTCCCGACGTCCCAGCGATATGCCACGCTGACTGGCTATTATCGGTTTACCCCGGTCAGTGGCGACAGGTTTGCAGCAAACGTCATTATGTACAAAGGCGAAAACGCCGTTGGCGTAGGAGCAATCGCTCCCGCAACGACCGTGAGCTCCTATACACAATTCTCTGTCCCCATCGGCTACTTCACGAGCGATGTTCCCGACACGTGTGTCATTCAATTGACGATTCTTGGACCGACAAGCGGATCGGATTATCATGTCGGCTCCGTGATGCTTGCCGACGACCTTGTGCTCTCGGGAACTGCCACATCCGTCATGCAGGCCGCTTCAGGCCAGATGCCGGAGCAATTCACGCTCAGGCAGAACTATCCGAACCCGTTCAACCCTTCGACGACGTTCGAGTTCGGCCTTTCTCAGCCCGGTTTCACGACCCTGAAGGTGTACAATACCCTTGGGACAGAAATCGCATCGATCCTTTCGGAGAACCTCACGGCAGGAACGTACAGCACACGATGGAATGCCAGCGGACTCCCGAGCGGCGCATACTTCTACCGCCTGCAGTCGGGAACGTTGACCGAAACGAGGACGCTGATTTTGGTGAAGTGAGCCTTGAACGACTCCCGGAATCTCACTCAGAGAACCGAGAAAGATTCCGGGAGTCGTGCTGCTTTTCCGGGAGTTGTACTTATTTACCTTGGCCCGGCTGGAAGGTTCTGTTCGAGGTAGCGCGTAAGCAGATTATACAGATGAATTGTTGTGTTCTCCCCTTCAAAGATCCCATGCGAACGGTTCGGATATTCCATCATCGTGAATGGCTTGTTCGCCTTGATAAGTGCGTTGATCATCCGTTCGGTGCCCTGGTAGTGCACGTTGTCGTCGCCGGAGCCGTGAACGATCAGCAGGTTTCCTTTCAATTGGTCCGCATACGCAAGCGATGAACCAAGTCGATACCCCTCCTCGTTGTCGCTCGGCAGCCCCATGTAGCGTTCCTGGTACGTTGCGTCGTACAGCCGCTCGTCCGGAACCGGTGCAACCGACATCCCCGTCTGATATAAGTCCGGATACCGCATAATCATATTAAGCGTCATCGACCCTCCACCGCTCCATCCCCAAATACCAATCCGCGTTGAATCCACAAACGGCCAGGTCCGGATGACCCGGATCGCCGCCGCCTGGTCTCTCGAGGCAACAATCCCGATCTGACGATACACGCTCTTCCGCCATACCCGGCCCCGCGGCGCGGGGGTTCCACGGTTGTCGACACTCACCACGATATACCCGTGCTGCGTCAGCATTTCGTGCCACAAACTTCTGTTTCCCCAGGAATCGACGACGGTCTGCGCAGCGGGTTCCCCGTACACATACACCAGCACGGGATACTTCTTCGACGGATCGAAGTTCGACGGTTTCAAAATCCACCCGTCGAGCGTCAGCCCTTCTCCGTTGTCGACTTTGAAGAATTCTGCCTTGCTCCGTGCAAGCTTCGCAATTTTCTCCCGAAGCTTTGCGTTGTCTTCCAGCGACCTGACAACCTCATGATCCGGAAGATCGACAAGATCGATCACCGGTGGCACGTCGAAGGAAGAATAGGTGTGGATGGCCCATTTTCCGTCGGGAGAAATCTGATACCGGTGGGAACCGGACATGCTTTCCGGCGTAATGCGTTCGGCCTTGCTCTTGCCGTCCATCCGTATCCTGTACAGATAGCGTTGCGTTGCATTGTCCGGAGAAGCCAGAAAGTACATCCAGGTCCCGGATTCATCCACGTGTTCGATATTGACCACATCATACGGCTCGGGGGTAATCAGTCGCTTTTCCTTCCCATCGCGGGAAACCATGTACACGTGACGCCAGCCATCCTCCTCGCTCACCCAGGTAAACCGTTTGCCTTTGTCGAACCAGCGCAGGTCGTCCACAATTTCGAACCACGTACTGTCTTTGCCGGCGAGGATCGTCTTCACCTTGCCCGTGCGGGCATTCCCGAGCATCACCTCGTCCGTGTTCTGCAGGCGATTCATATGCTGGAGGACGACCTCGTCGCTGTTTGCCGCCCATTCCATCCTCGGGATGTAGGTGTTCCGCTTGTCTCCGGCGACATCCATCCAGACGGTCGGTCCGCCGTCAGCTCGCACAATGCCGACGCGGCAGGAAGAGAGCGTATCGCCCGCTTTGGGATACTGCACCGGAACGATGTAGGAGTACAACGAATCCGTGTTGTTGATCAGATAAAAATCGCGCACGCCCGAGGCATCGAGCTGCCAGTAGGCGATCGATTTACTGTCGGGACTCCACCGGAACCCATCCCGTGCATCCCACTCCTCTTCATACACCCAATCGAACGTGCCGTTGATGATGGTTTTCGAACCATCGGTTGTCAAACGCTTGATTTCATGGGTGGCAAGGTCTTCTACATAGAGGTCGTGCTCTCGGACAAATCCGACCTTTTTCCCGTCAGGAGAGAATTTGGCAAACATCATCGTCGAAGCGGGCCCGTCGCCGCCAAGCTTGGTCAACATCCCGGCGGAAAGATTCAACGCCCAGTAATCCCCCCGCGTGTTCTGGCGCCACACGCGTTTGGAATTTGTGTAGATCATGAGAAGCTTTCCGTCCGGCGACCAGATGTAGTTTTCCATCCTCAGCGCCTGTGATTCACCCTGCGGAGTCAGTGTTGCGGCAGAAACGAGGATTTCACGTTTTCCGGTTTTCGTGTCGTACTTGACGATCTCCCTGCTTCCTTTTTGATCGACGGACGCTTCGACCGTCGTGTAGGAAGAGCCGTCTCCAAGCCACCGGGCCGGGCCGAATCGCGCCATCGAAAACTCGTTGGACTTGAAGATCCTGTCAATTGTGAGTTGAGATTCATCCTGAGTCTGCGCAAAGGAAATGAACGGAATAAAGAAGGCGAACAGGAACAGGGATCGTCGCTTCATCGTAAGCTCCTTACTGGTGAATTCGTGGATGAAACATCTGATAGGAAAAACTTGGTACACTCTAGACCTTCTCGTCTTCTCTCTGTGCGCTCGGTGAAATTGCTACTCCACAGTCTGCCGTTAGGGCGTGAGTTCACTCGTGACGGTGCCTCCCCCCATCAGGACCGGAAGGTGCACTTCAGTTTTCAGGATGCGGCGGTCTTCTTTCGAGATCCAGAGAATTTCACTTCTCCCGCCACTACCCTCCGGAATGATTTCAACCCTTTCAGCCAGGATTGACTTTCCGCCGATGGAAATATTCTCTGAGCCGGTCAGTTTCACGGTCATGGTCCTGGCTTTGCCAATCAGGAGGTCCAGCACCTGAATACTGCCATTTTTGCCGTCTACCAACGGAAGCGTGCTCACAGCAAGCTCAGTTCCCCAACCGTCAGTAAGAACAGGGCCGTCGAGTCTTATATGCAGCGGCCGGACATTGGATCCCTCCACAATTTTCCCGTCAACACTATCCGGCGTGAAGTTCAGGACAATGTTGGTCGAATCAGCAAAATGGGAGCGTCGTATCGGCAACAACTGTTCGCACTCGATGTCGAGCGTATCGATCCCCACAGCACCGGGGATTTTCACCGTCTCGATAATTCTCCAGATTTTCTTTCCCCCAGACGTTGTCGCCGAAAGAGTCCGAATCGACGAGCCGTTTGCCTCACCCGTGGCGTTCTTGAGGGTCATTGCATAGCGAAGTGTGTCCTCACGCAGCTCCGATCCCCGGAATGCCGCCATGACAGGGACAACCGGCTCCTCCCGCTTTGGCGCGGTGACAGTCTTGATGTCGACAGTCAAAGCACCAAGTTTCTTTCGGAGTTCAGGGCGCAGAGACTTCTGGTAGCGTCCATGAAGGTGCTTTGCGAGGAATCGTTCAATTGCGGCGTACGAAGCCATTTGATTTTCATAACCTTTGAACCTCGAGCCCTCATCCTCGGCAAGCAGGTATTCGACTGTTCGCCCCAAGTCACGCAGGGTCCTCACAATTTGGTCCGATTGAAATTTCTTTCCGATGGCATCTTTTCCTCCCTGAATAATCAGCAGCGGGGAACGGATCTTCTCCGCCGAATACAACGGCGAATGCCCCAGGAGTTTGTTAAGCTCTACGGAGTCCCGAGTGCTCCCAACTCGCACCTCAAGCATCTTGCGGTACCATCGCCATTCCACAGGCATCGTTGTCAGCATCCACGAATAGATTGTGTGAACACTGGACGGCCCCGTGTATGAAACAGCGGCGGCAAACAGATCCGGCGTAAACGCCACTCCGGACAGCGCAATGAATCCGCCAAACCTTCCCCCAAAAATCCCGACGCGTTTGGGATCTGCAGTACCCGATGCAACGACAAAATGAACACAATCTGTAATGTCCTGCTGCATCCGGCCTGTTCCCCACTCCCTGTTGCCGGCGTTCAGAAACTTCTTTCCATAGCCCGACGATCCTCGATAATTTGGCAGCACAACGGCGTAGCCACGGTTCGCAAGGAATTGTGCTTCCGGATTGTATCCCCACGTGACGCGGCTCCAGGGTCCCTCGTGAGCCAGGAGGATCGTCGGGAGATTCTTCGCCGGAATGCCCCTCGGCGTTACCAGGTAGGCAGGAATCGACAGGCTGTCGGATGCGGTGTAGCGAAACGACTTCATCGGTGACAGACGTTCGGACGGGATCTGCGGCCAGGAATGAAACAGCAGTTCGACCTTCCCGGTCGTTCTGTCGTAGAGATAACTTGAGCCGGGGTCAACGTCGCTCGAATAAACGACCATCCATAGATTCTCATCCGATGTGGCATCGGTGATCGAAATGTCCCCGTTGGGAAGCGCGCGGGTCAGGTTTGCCCAATCCTCTGCAAATCGTTGCTGTTTCGGATAAACGCGAAGGCGGTCTCCCAGATAGGTCGTGGCAAGAAGTTCGTCGCTCGTCCGTGAAAAGAATGCGCCGCCGAAGTCTGCTTCGTTCAGCGGATCACCCTCGACAGGTGTGAGCGCTCCTGTTGCGACATCGAGAAGAAGCAGTTGAGCCTGGTCGAGAGATCCCTTGTTCGTTTTCACATAACATTGCCTGCCGTCCGGGGTGAAACGGAGGGGAGTAATATCTTCCTCCGGTGGCAGCGTGAACAGGTGAGCGAATGAGTCCGGGTCTGCCCGGAATACATCATATCCACCCCACTTCGAGCTGCGAATACCGAGCCTCGGCCTGCCCTGGAGGTCGGTCACCCAGCGTTCAATCTTCGCGTCGTTCCTGCGAAGAAGGACCCATTCCCCGTTCACCACGTTGATCCGGTAGACGTCGTACCAGTCCGGATTCCGATCGTTCAGGCCGACGATGATCTGGCCGGGAGATTTCTCGGGCACGTCCAGGATCAAGGCGTGAATCTTGTCGAGGGGAGTGATGTCCTTCGCCTTCGGCACGGATTTGCCTCCGGTGGAAGGATCGATGGCGTACACCCGGTAGTTTCCGTTGCCTTGAATATCCTGAGTGAATACAATCGAGCGACCGTTTTGGGTCCAGAAATACGAAGTTACAGGCCGGAGAGAATATGCGGTGAGAGGACGCGCCTTGGAAAACGCAGCACGACGCTCCTTGATCCAGATGTTCTGGACCCCTTTCAGGGACTTGAGAAACGTGACAAAGCGGCCGTCGGGAGAAATTGTTGCGGACGAGATTTCAGGAGATGCGAAGAAAACCTCACGGTCGAGAATGGGGGGGTGTTGTTGCCCGCGCGCCACCGAACCGAAGATGAGAGCCAACAGAATGAACCCTGGAGGTAACAGCCTGTATTTCATCGGAGTCTTTCACAAAATTGAACGGTTTGAAGAAACGAAAGATTTGCCATGGATGCAACGGCAGAACGCTGGGAGAGAAACCTCGCTGCGCAGGATTTTGACAATTCCCGATAGTATATTGAACAAGCGATTCCATGAAGACATCGAGTACACGAATCGAAACAACGTTCGAAGTATCAGAACGATCAGGCAGGGTGAGCGCACTTCTCATGAAGCCTCGCAACGCTGACTGGCTTTGCGTCCTCGGCCACGGAGCGGGTGCGGGGATGCGGCACCCGTTCATGGAATCCATTTCGGAGAAACTTGCCCGGCACAACGTGGGGACGTTCCGGTTTCAGTTTCCTTACATGGAACAGCGCTTGAAGCGACCCGACCCGAAACCCATAATTATGGCAACGATCCGCGCAGCAGTTGATGCCGCACAGAGTCTCGCAGGCGGCCTCCCGCTGTTCCTCGGCGGGAAATCGTTCGGGGGCCGCATGTCCTCCACTGCAATCGCTGAGAAACAGGTCGTGGGAATCCGGGGCGTGATTTTCATCGGCTTTCCCCTTCATCCCCCGGGAGATCCTTCGACAAAGCGGGCTGATCACCTCTTCGACGTCGAACTACCGATGCTTTTTTTGCAGGGCACCAGGGATAAACTCGCTGACTTGGAGCTCCTCCGTCCCATCTGCAAGAAACTGCGCCCCCGTGTGACTCTCCATGTTGTCGATGGGGCCGACCACTCGTTCCATGTTCCCAAGAAGTCCGGGCAATCCGATGACGATGTGTTGGAGAACCTCGCAATGACGATCTCCGACTGGGGGAGCAGGATACTTCACGAAACGTAGAACATTTCACAGAGGACTCAGAGAAGAGAGGAGCTCACAGAGGTTTAGAACTGATGATAGATGGAGTATTGTTACTATTATATGTTTCTCTGTGCGCTCCTCTTCCTCTTTGTCCTCTGTGAACCTTTCCAAACAAAAGGAGGAACTATAATATTGTTTCATTTTTCTCTTGCTCAGTGTGCTCCTCTTTCTTTGTGTCCTCTGTGAACATCTTTTAACAAGAAGGAATAACAAGATGAAAATAGGAATTGTCGGGAGCGGCTACGTTGGAGCGACTGCAGCCTATGCGATGGTAATGCGGGGCGTCGGCCGGGAGATCGTTCTGGTCGATCAGAACCGGAGTCGTTCCCTTGCCGAGGCCGATGACCTTCTTCACGCGGTCCCGTTTGCACACCCGCTCGAGATCAAATCCGGCGAATACAAGGACCTGAAGGGATGCCGCGTTGTCGTCATTGCCGCGGGGACCAATCAACGACCCGGGGAGACCCGCCTGCAGCTCCTGGGGAGGAATGCTGCCGTCTTTCGCGAGGTTGTTCCCAATATCCTCCTTCATGCCCCCGATGCGGTGCTTGTTGTCGCAACGAATCCGGTCGACATTATGACCCACGTGACCGCACAAATCGCGGGAGAGAAAGGGATTCCCTCAAGTCGTGTGATCGGCTCGGGAACCACGCTCGACACTGCGCGCTTCCGTTCACTCCTGGGCCGTCATGTCGGAGTCGACCCGCAGCATGTCCACGCATACGTGCTCGGTGAGCACGGGGACTCCGAGGTATTGACGTGGTCGTTGGTCACCGTGGGAGGGTTGTCACTCGAAGAATTTTGTCGACTCCGCTCCGTTCGTCTGGACGCTGCATTCCGTCAGGAGATCGATCAAAAAGTGCGAAAAGCCGCCTACACAATTATCTCCGGCAAGGGTGCGACGTACTACGGTATCGGAAGCGCCCTCGCACGAATCGCCGAAGTCATCTTGCGAGATCAGCGGTCCATTCTGACGGTGTGCACTCCATTGCAGGAAGCGTTTGGTGTCAGGGATGTCACGATTTCCATGCCGCACCTCGTCGGCGGTGACGGGATTTTGTCGACCTTTCCGCCCACCGTCAACGACGAAGAGCGGGAACTCCTTCACAAGAGCGCATCGTTGATCGCAGATGTCATCGGAAAACTCGGTCGCAGTGAAGCAGGGTCGTGACGCAGCAGAACAAAACCCCGGAATGGTTCGTCTAACTGCTGCGGTTTTCATTGCACACTTTTGGAGAAACAGAGATGATTTGCAGCAGAATTGCTCCTTATGGCCTACTGATACCCCTTGGCGGCTTGCTGGCCGGATGCAGCAGCAGCCTTGAGCTTCAAAGCGTCTGGCCTGCGGACCAGATTAAAGTCGACGGCGTTGCATCTGAGTGGCCGGGAAAAGTCTGGGTCGAAAAGAGTGATGTCCAGTTCGGCATCGCCAACGACAGCACTGATTTGTATGTCGCAATTGTTGCCTCAAAGGCGGAACTCCGTCGCCAAATCACCGTGCGGGGACTTACGGTGTGGTTCGACCCTCTGGGAAGGCAGAAGAAAAGCATCGGTATCCGATATCCACTCCCTCGCATGCGCAGAGCGGCGGCGGACAATCCCGACGAGCAGCCTGAAGCTCAGCTTGGTCCCATGGCAGAATTTGAATATCTGACTCCGCTCGAGCCGGATCCGTTACGCGTGCCAGTTGTGGCCGCAAGGGGAATTCAGCTGCAATTGAAGACTGGCGAACATTCCCTGGTCTATGAATTAAAGATTCCCATCCGCGCCTCAAGCGACCATCCGTACACGTTGGAGTCATCACCCGGTTCGACCATCGCGGTCTGTTTGGAAATTGGGGGATTTGACCAGGGTGCGATGCGGGAGCGTGGTGAAGGTTTAGAAGAAAGTGGCCGGGGAGGAATCGGGGGACGTCGGGGTGGAATGCGAGGAGAGAGCGGCGGTCAGCGAGGATCCAATGCGTTCACGCCCATGAAGCCGGTTGAGATTTGGTCGACGGTTCAGCTCGCTTCGGGAGCGAAGTAGTCCTTTCTTGTCATACGAGCCCGACCCCTCCCTGCCTCCCCTTTATGAAGGGAGGAGTTGTTTTCGGAAGATTTCATCTTCCCCCTTCTCAAGGGGGAACTAAAAAGGGGTTGGATCAAAAAAGAAATCAATAAAGATAGATCCTCAATAGAAAGAAAAAGGCCGGACGAGTTTTCCGGCCTTTGTTATTTCTGACATTCAGGATCGCAAGTCTGATTCTCCAACTCGAACATTCGCATCTTTGCGAATTTCGAAAATAATGCGATTGACTTTTATCGCGTTATTCTGAAACTTTCAAGTAATCGGTTTGAGGGGGCACACTCAGCCGTATACCTTCCTTCCTCCTCCTGCCGAGAACTCCAATGAGTCTGTGGGTTAAACACGCACTAATGGTGCGTTATCACGCTGAGGTACGGCAAATCCGGATTTGGCGGTGGCCAAAATGAAATCCCCCGCATTAGGCTTGAAAGTAGGTGTCGCAGCAGCTCTTCTATCATGCCCCGTCCACATCATTTATTCTCAGACTATAGTTGTCCCCAAAGATAAACCAACAATCGGAGCCGCAATATCTGCTGCCATGGATGGCGATACTATAGCGATCAGCTATGGCACATACAATGAGATGCTGACAATTACTAAGTCTCTTGTCATCATCGGTTGTGATTCCGCATCGCCTGTGGTTCAGAACAACGTTTCTCAAGATCTCTTGACGATCACGAACGCAAGCGACATCACTATCCGGAATCTGTCAATCAGAAGTTGGTTTGGCTCCATCCGAATAACCGGTTGCAGAAATGTCGCAGTTTCCGATGTTCATTGTGAATCCGTGAACACGAACAGAGCCTCTGGTGTCGTCATCATTGGTTCGGATAGCATTACCTTTCGCAACGCAGTCGTGTATGCAGCGGATGGCCCTCCTGGTGGTTCGGCTACCGGATACGGGTGGCCGGGCGGAGATGGAGGTGATTCGTTCTTCTTGAGTGCGGCTACACATGTCCGGATTGATAGTTCTGAGCTGCATCCGGGGAAAGGAGGCCCGGGGGGTTGGGGATCCCGGTCGCACGGAGCTGACGGCAAACCTGGTTACGCTCTGCACGTCATGAATTCCTCTGATCTCAAAACGAGCGACAACTCCTACTTTGGAGCCGTCTCCGTCGATTCTTCTTCGACAATCCTTACAGGAGTTCAAAAGCCGACATCTGAAAATGTCCCATCGTTTCAGATGGATCACAACTATCCCAATCCCTTTAATCCAGTCACGACAATCAACTTTTCGATTCCGGCGGCAGGTTTTGTTTCGTTGACGGTGTACGACCAACTGGGGAGACCCGTCGCCAACCTGGTTTCCGAAACACTCTCAGCCGGAGTCTATTCACGACGCTGGGACGCCTCAGAACTGTCTAGCGGTATCTACTATTGCCGTTTTCAGTCCCAAAATGTTGTCAAGACACTCAAACTTGTACTTCTCCGGTAACGAATCACACGTCGAATTTAGCTGTCCGACGTGTTTCATCTTTTGCAGCCTGCCCGCCAATTTTTTTGGCAGGGAGTTCCAACTGTTACACTGGCAAGCCTCCCATTCATATGAGACATCTTGTTGCATTCGCCCTTCAGTTCCTGTTACCGTTGATCCTACGTGCGGCTGACAGCACGATTGTGTCTTTCTCAATCGGCAATCAATACGCGTTCGCGGGTTCCATTCATTGTCTCGGCGCTCCATTTTCCAATCCCTTGGCTTATACGGAAACCATCGTCAGCGATACCATCCTCGGCGGACGAATGTACTTCAAGTTTGTGAGGTCTGAACCGCGTCTTTGGTCCCCTTTCTTCAAAGACACGGCGACAATCGCTTACCGTCGCGCGGATTCTACTTCGATCTATCAATTCAACATTGTGACTGCGACTGAGGAGACGATTATAGACTTTGGCGACACAATTGGTACTACTTACGGCGCAGGCTATCAACTAACATATAAGGATACGAGGTCAGTGTTTGCCACGAACGTTCCGGTCGCGAAATTGTCAGGCGTTATTGAGATTGCGGCCCACTTCTTCCTTGTTGCTTACCTTAGAACAGACGCTTGCGTGACCCAAGTCTGGCTCGAGGGCGCCAGGATTGACGGTATTCTCTACGGCGACCAGACGGTGCTCTCAGAGGCACACGACTATTCGAACGCTTCGAATTTATCTGACTGTTTTCTTTTTCAAAATTACCCGAATCCCTTCAATCCGACGACCATCATCGGGTTCTATGTTCCACACGGGGCTCATGTGCGGCTAAGAGTTTTTGATGTTCTTGGCAGAGATGTGGCACTCTTGGTAGATGAAGTTGTGGACCGAGGCTATCACACTGTGGAATTCGACGGAGTTAATTTGGCGAGTGGAATCTATTACTACTCGCTTCAGTCGGACGTTTCAGTGCAGGCGAAGAGACTTTTGCTCCTAAAATAGCATGGAGACAAGTCGGCCATGAAAGTGATCGTTGCACTTCCATTCATTGCTATCGCGATTCTTGCGGGCTGCAAATCTCAAATTTCTGACGCATCGACTGCCAACTCTGATCTGGTCTATTTCAACTCATTTGAATCACAAGCCGATACTGCCGGATGGTTCGGATACGGCCAACTTGCGTTGCATCAGGGTGCACCTCCTGATGGCGGCCTTCAATCGGCGTACATCAGTGGAGGGTGCATAGTCCCTCATGCTCGGATCAGATTGACCACACTCCCTCCCGCTGGGACCATCACTCTAAAATGTTGGGGCATGAACCTGGCTCTTGGCGGAGCAATTCAACTCTCTAAGGTGAACGATCCCCAGTCTGGCCTTTTGATCGCGATTAACGACACTGCCTGGACAGCATATCAAGCGGACGGCTCAATGACCTATTCCTCACTCGACACCCTCGAGCTAGAAATGATGTCGGGAGGCATTGTTTCCAGCGCGATGCTTGTCGATAGAATCGAGATCCGTCGAGTCGATAATTGACATTTACTGTTCGGCAGGCCCGAGGTGTTGGGAAAGCACAGGAGTAGGTAAGGGGAGGAGTTGTTTTCGGAGGATTTCACCTTCCCCCTTCTCAAGGGGGGAACTAGAAAGGGGTTGGATCAAAAAACAAATCGACGAAGCTTGATCCCCCTAAAACAACAAAGGCCGGGCATTTCGTCCGGCCTTCGTTATTTCTGCCCTGCTGTTACCTTCCCGTTCGCCGCCCCCCATCAATCCGCACCGGGTTTGATGAAGAAGAACCCTGATCATCCCCCGTTCTCCTGGGCCCGGTCGTGCGGTGAGGTTCGGGATCAGAAGGAGTTGGTGCAGACGGATTCGGATTCACAATGATAACAACCGGAGGTCTTGGATGCGGAACCGGGGACAAAGGAGGCATTGGAGGGATGGGACCAGCCGGCGGATCATACACCGGGTAATGATTTGATGATTCTGCATAGTCGGACAAGTCAAACGCAAGTTCAGTGTAGCAACCCGAAAACAATCCTAGGGCGAGTATGAGAAGTATGGTGGACGATGTTTTCATAGGACTCTCCGCGTTTGAACAACCACTACATGTTCAAGAGCAAGATAGATGCCATCGTCTCCGTTCGCTTGCACTGAGAATGGTCTCAAATAACGTGAATCCTTCGGTCAAACATTTCCCGATTTTGACGCATGTTTGTAATGAACTTCATCATGACTATTGCAGAGTACAATCGTCAGAACGACATCCTTGCGAGGCGTTGAACGATATGCAAAGCGTGCGCACCTTCCTCTGAGTAATTTTTCCAACCTCCGTGTGTGACGGCCTTCAACTTTCTAGCGGTGGACCTTGTTGTATAATAAGTGTAGTCCATCATCAATCAAAGGAGGATTTATTATGAGGACGTTATTCATCGGTGCGTTGGGAGGATTGATGCTGGCCCTGGCCAGTTGTGCGAAAGACAACGCCACCTCCCCGCAAGGCGACACAGGAACGATGCAGGTAAACATGGTCGACGCCCCTGCGGGATACGATCAGGTGAACGTGGTCGTGGACAGCGTGCAGGCACACATCGCCACCGCGGACAGCATGAGCGGATGGACAACCTTGAGCACCACGCCGGCGACGTACAACCTGCTTGCCTACTCAAACGGAAACTTTGCCGTGCTCGGAAGCGCAGTACTCCCCGTTGGACACTACACGCAAATGCGCCTGTATGTTGGCAGCGGGAGC
The DNA here is from genome assembly GCA_049644265.1 of Bacteroidota bacterium. Taxonomy (GTDB): domain Bacteria; phylum Bacteroidota; class Ignavibacteria; order UBA10030; family UBA10030; genus JBARRO01. The sequence continues at coordinate 34,590 of JBARRO010000133.1, read as the reverse complement.
AATGTGGTCGTGGACGGTTCAACAAAACCGTTGAACATCCCGAGCGGAGTCCAGAGCGGAGTGAAACTCAACATCGACGCGACGATCGTCGCCGACGCGACGTACACGCTGACCCTCGATTTCGACGCGAACCAGTCGGTTGTCACATCGGGGAATCCGGTCAATCCTACGTATTCCCTCAAACCGGTGATCCGAACGTCGACGGCTTACACGACGGGATTCATCGCGGGCGCGGTGCTGCCTCTTTCGGCGAAACCGAATATCTGGGCGTATGGCGGCACCAGCGACACCCTATCGACGACAACCGATCTGGCAGGTGCGTTCAAGTTTGTCTACGTCAGTCCTGGAACGTACACGGTCTCAATCGCGTCAACCGACACGGCGTATGTTGATTCGACGATTGTGGGCGTTTCTGTGAATGCGTTTGCCACGGCGAACCTTGGAACGATCGTCCTGCGGCATAAATAGCATTTGCTGGCTGTACAATGAAAAAGGCCGGATTGCTCCGGCCTTTTTCTTTCTTCAAACGATTCCGTACTACTTCTTTTGCTCCAGCCGTTTACGGATCTTCTCAACGCTGGTCTTGGCAGCGTTCGAGGCGGGATTATCTTTGTCATTGGCGATCGCCTCAAGAGCGGGAATCACAGACGCGTCCCCAAGATCCCCAAGGATCTGGGCGGCCGTAGCTCTGAGCGCGTCGCTCTTATCGGCAAGGACACTCTGCAATGCCTCGATCACTTCAGGTTTGGACTTCCCAAGTCTCCGAAGGATTCCCAGAGACGTAAACCTGGTTCCGACGAGGTTTCCGTATTTCACATGGTTCAACGCCGCGTTGACCGCTTCCGTGGTGTCAAGTGTCCCGAGTACGTTCAGGGCAGCGTTCATGACCGAATTCTGGTGTGACCGGTAGGTAAGATACTGCTTCACCACCGGGAGTGCATGGGCAGAGTCGGCCTGTGCGAGGGAGCGGAGAGCACTACCGATGACGCCGTAGCTTGAATCTTCAAGCGAGGTTTTCAAAGCACCCACAACATCCCCTCCACGGAATGCTCCGAGCGCACCCGCCGCTGCATTGCGCACCTGCGAGCGAACATCCTTCAGCGCACTCAGCAATGCAGGCTTTAGAACTGGCTTAACGGTGTCGGATTTCCCGGCTACAGTTCCGGCGCGAAGAGCCGCTTCCCGGCGCACAGCCCAGAAGGAGTCAAACAGGATACGGTCGCTGAGAACAGCCGCGGTGCCGATGCCGGGCGGAAGTTTTGCAAGTGTTTGAACTGCACGAATACGGTCAACCGGATTGCTCGCGGACGTCGCTTGATACCTCCACTCCTCTCGCGACTTCTCCCAGTTCAGCTCTTTCAACAGCCAGTTCCCTTTGTCAAAAATGACGAGGAGCGGCTTATCCGTGCACGGAAGAACATAGGTCGTGTCCTTCGTCAGGATCCCAACACGCTGCGTCGTGATTCCCGACGGCGTGGTGATTTCAATGTCGACCGGCATGCGGAAGACACCGGTGAGACTGTCCATCGTCTGGGTTTGCTTTACGGAGAGGAGGACTGCCTTCTTTTCCACGTCCCAGGTGTACGAGAGATCGAATACGGGATGACCCGCTTTGTAAATCCATTCGTCGAAGAACCATTTCAGGTTCTGGCCGGTCGCTTCCTCAATCGCCACTTTCAGGTCGTTCGTCTCGACCGCCTGGAATTGATGCTTGGTAATGTAGTGTTTGATGGCGCGGTGGTACATGTCATCCCCGAGTAGGAACCGAAGCATGTGAAGTACCGCAGCGCCGCGGGGATAGACGTTGTCGCCGTACGATTCCACGCTGACGATCGGTTTTCTTCCCCGCGTTGTGTCCACGACAACGCCCGCCTGCTGGTCCTGGTACATCGTGTAGTCGAATTCATCCCTTCCGAGCGTACGCTCGTGATACAATGGGTCGTAGTAGCTCGCGAAGCTTTCATTGAGCCAGATATGGCGGAAATCCTTGCAGGTGACAACATCCCCCCACCATTGGTGAGCAAGTTCATGCGCAAGCAGGCTCGACGGTTGAACATCCGGGCGGGCACGAAGGTCGGGAACCGCCCAAACATCGGAAAGGGTCGTCGCAGATGTATTCTCCATCCCCCCGAAATGATCCTGGAGGATGATCTGCGCGTATTTCTCCCACGGATACGTGAAACCGGTGGCTTCGTTGAAAAACCGGATCATGGACGGAGTTTGTCGAAAAGTCATTCCGGCATTTGTCGTATCGTCCGGGTAGACATAATACTCCAGAGGGAGCCGCCCGACAGTCTCGCGCAAAACGGTGTATTCTCCCGCCGCAATCATGATCAGGTACGAAGAGTGGGGCTTGCTTTCCTTCCAATGGAATGTTTTGGTCTTGTTCTTTTTGTCCTCCTTGACGCTCAGGAGTTTTCCGTTTGAAAGGAGTGTGAATTTACTGTTGACGGTGGCGATGACTTCGGAGGTCGATTTGTCGTTGGGGTAATCATAACAGGGGAACCAGTAATGGTTGGTTGTATCTTCTCCCTGCGACCATATCTGAGGCCGTTTTTGCGGGAAGGCCGAGTCGGGCCCATTGAACGTCAGACCATTTTTGGGTTTGCAGGAGTACTCAATCGAGACTGCGAGAGTATCCTTGTAGGAGTAAGGCTTATCGAGTGTGATAGAGACGTTATTGGCGGACGAATGATACTGCAGGTCCCTATTCTTTCCGAGTGTAACGCGTTTAATTTGCATGTTGCCTGCCTGAACGTTGAGAATCTCCAGCCTGGGAAAAAGCGGGACAAGAGTGATCGTAACGTTTCCATCGACCGATTTCGTATCCTCATGGAGAGTGACTTCGATGCGATAATGCTGGACGTCGTAGTTCCGGTTGGGCGTTTCGGCGCGGTCATTAGCGGAGAACACTGTCTGAGCGTTGCTTCCAAAAGGGAGAACGACAAGCAAAATCATGACAAGGATTTTCATGAACGTCCTTTCAAAGAGGGATAGTGGGAAAGGGGAGAATTTTTTGAACGGCGATGAATCGAATTACGACTGGGGTCGGCAAAAGTTACGGCGTGAACATGAACCTACCATGGGTTGGCTCATATTTGGCTTACACTCGTTTTTTCGTTGATGTGGAGAGCTTGAGACTCCCGAGCAGCTCATCAGCTTTGAGGCCGTCGGGACCCGGAGCAAGTTCCCGGTATCGGGAAAGGACTTCGATCGCCGCGGCAAAATTCTCGTTCAGGGCATGGACCAGGCCAAGGTTGAAATAGGCGTTGGGAAATGCGGGATTGACTTCGATCGCCAGTTCATAGTGCACCCGCGCAAGTCGGAGATCGCCCATCTCAAAATAAAGATTGCCGAGGTTGTAGTGGGATTCAAAGTGCCGGGGGTCGTGCTTCAGTGAGAGGGAGAAGCAATCGAACGCCCTGGCGGTATTCCCCACCCGGGACTCAAAGATGCCGAGGTTACAGTACGCATCTGCAACGCAATCGCCCGCCTCGATCGCCCTCCAGTAGGAATCAACTGCGCGCTGGTCGCCGCGTTCGTCCAGAAGGAGCGCTTCTTCAAATGGACCCGCGGTGCTGGGAAGCTGAAGAATCTTCCCCGCAAGAGCATTGAACAGGTTGAGCTGGCCTCGCCGCTCCGGCGCGGATTTCTTCCCTTGCTTGACCCGTTCGAAGCCGAGTTTGGCCGGCGGCTTTGATGTGAACTGAAGAACTTTCCCCATAGGGTTCTACTTCTTATCCGACTTTTCTTTTCGCCTTCACCACTTTTGCGGCCGCCTGTTTCTTCTTCTCCCCCTTTGCTTTCTCCATCGGCTTCTTCTGCGATTTCGCCTGCTCGATACTCTGTTTCAAAGCGGTCATAATATCCACAACGGGCTTTTCTTCCTCGGCGACCGTCACAATTTCCTTTCCTGCAACTTTAGCCTCGATAAATTCCCGCAACGCGTCGTGGTACTGATCCTGGAAGTCGATTTTCTTGAACGTGGTGGACATGGAATCCACAAGATTGCGGGCGAGCTTGAGCTGGTCCTTGTCAATCGCCTTGCCGTCAATTTGCGGAACTTCCTTCATGCTCCGGACTTCTGAGGGATAGCGAAGCTTGTAAAGAATAATTCCTTGTTCATACGGTGCAATGAGGACGATATCTTCACGATCCCGCAACACGACTTTCCCGATACCAACCTTCCCGGTCTCTTTGAGAGTTTCTCCGAGCAATGTGTACGTTTTGGCCGCCACCGGCCCGTCGGGCCCGGCAAAGTACGGGGACTCAAACAATGTCGAGGGAACTTCCTTGGCACTAATGAAGCCCTGGATTTCGATCACCCTCGTGCTTTTCAGCTTGATCTTGTCCAAGTCGTCTTTCTCCACAATAACATACTGTTCCGGCTCGTACTGATAGCCCTTCACAACATCCTCGTTCGTGACGACCTTATTGCATTTCTTGCACCGCTTATCGTAGCCGACCGGTCCGTGGTCGCTTTTGTGCAACTGGTTGAACCTGATCGTCTGCTCCGTATCGACGGCATTATAGATACGGACGGGTATCGTCACGAGTGAAAACCGAAGATATCCTTTCCAAATGGCCCTCATACATCACTCCTCAAGGTTGTTCGTGGGATGCTCGCGTGTGTTCTAACAATAAAATAATCGAAATCCGGTTGGCAAGCAAGAGTCCGCATCGTCCTGTCATGATTCCGGCGAGAGGTCGGGCCGCAGTTTCACAAAGACCGGCTCCCTCAGCGACCCATCCCTCGTGAGCGAGGCGTACTGGACTTCACAGAGCAGCTTCGGTTCCAGCCAAACGGACTGGGAATCGTCGAGAGGTTTCTCTTTGACCGGGCGGTTCCCCGTTTTGATCTTTTTGACTTCCGCAAACACCGCTTTTAACGTCCTGCTGTCGAATCCCGTACCGACCTTCCCCACGTACTTCAGATTCTTCCCGTTCATTTGAGCAATGTGAAGGGCCCCAAAGGAACTCTCGCGGTCTCCCTTTCCTTTTGTGTAACCGATGATCACGCAGTCAGCGGTCTGACGGGTCTTGATCTTCAGCCACTGCGCGCTCCGCTTCCCCGGCTGATACAGGCTGGTTGGTTCCTTTGCCATGATACCTTCAAGGCCGATTTTTTTCGCCGCCTCAAACAGCTGATCTCCCTCCCCGACCGCATCGCTCACCCGGTATGGTGTGTCACGGCGAATTGCGTCTGCCAGCCACGCGCGGCGACGGGTCAACGGCTCACTGACGATTGACCGGCCGTCAAGAAAGAGGCAGTCGAAAACATAGCAGACGGCCGGATGCTTCGCGCGTACTCTTGCGACACCTCCCTCGGTCGTTTGCTGGAGCCGATGGATGACGTCGATGAACACCGGCTTTCCTTCGGCATCGAGACACACGATTTCCACGTCGAGCAGCGCCGAGGTTGCACGGAATGCCTGATCCGGAATAAGAAACTCGGGGAACATCTTTGAGATGTCGCGCTGGCTTCGGCTCCGGATGCGCACCTCGCCCTCGTCGAGTGACACCATGGCACGGATCCCATCCCACTTCACTTCATAGAGATAATCACCGGACGACGGGGGTTTGTCCGTGCTCTGGGAGAGCATCGGCTCAATTTTGTCGCGCAGCCAGTCCGTTTGCGGATTGTCGACGCGCTCAAGGAGCCAGTTGTTGCCATCTGTTCTGTGCATCCGGTACTCTGCGTTGATTTCCTTGCTGCGCAATCGGAAGTAGAAACCATTCTTCTTCTCTTTTGTTATTTCGTACTTGCCGGTTGCAAACACCCATACCTCCCCGCCACCATACTCTCCTTTGGGAATCTTCCCCTCGAACGCGAGATAGCTTACGGGATGATCCTCGACTGCAACGGCAAGCCGCCTGATACCGGGTCTCGGGGGAAGACCTTTCGGGACTGCCCAGGACCTGAGCGTTCCGCCCTGCTCCAGCCGAAGATCATAATGCAGACGTGATGCATGATGCCGATGGATCACAAAAGCGTTCCCCTCGCCCACGGCAAAGGCCGGAGGCGGTTCAGGAGTTTTGACAAAGCTTCGCTTCTTTTCATACGATGTCAGAGACTCGGGAGGCGGCTCCTTGACAGGACTCTTCTTGGACGGACTCTTCTTTCGTTCCGTGTGCAGGACTGTTGCGTAGGCGCCGATGGTCTCCCACATGTCCCCTTCCTGAAGAACCTGCTGCAGGGCCGACTGAATGGTAAACACTGATGGGTCGGTGAGGTCGCGAAGTTGTTCCCAGCTGAGCGGCATGGAGACTGGAGCGCCCGGCAATCCCCGGACACTGTATGCCGAGACGATTGTCTGTGAGGGCCGATTCCGATAAATGTCGACGAGGATCTTCCCCTTGCGTGCTTCCTTCTTGATATGCAAGGTCGTCGCAGCCCCGTTCTGCTCGACGAACGGCTTGGCAATCGTCTGAGCTGTCTCGAAGACTTTTTGGAAATCCCACTTTGGCTCTATGGGGACGACAAGATGAAGCCCCTTCCTTCCGGTGGTCTTCACGAACGGATGGTATCCGAAATTTTCGACGTGGTCGCGAAATTTTAGCGCCACATCGACCACGCGGTCAAAAGGAGTGGTCTCGGGAGGGTCGAAATCAAACACAAAATAATCCGGCTTGTCATAGTGCGGCTGGCGGGAATGCATTTGGTGGATCTCGATACAGGCGAGGTTCGCCAGCCACACCAGCGACGCTTCTTCCGTCGCAAGGATGTAGTCCTTTTTTTCCGTGCCGAGTTGAACATGGTCCAGCCATTCCGGCGCCCATTCAGGGCGGTTCTTCTGGAAGAAAGACTCTCCGCCGATGCCCTCGGGGTAACGGACCAGCGAGAGCGGCCTGCCTTTCACATGTGCAAGAATGGTCGGCGCGATCTTCAGGTAATACTCGATGAGCTCCGCCTTGAGAATGTGCTCGTCGGGGAAGAGGACTTTCTTCAGGTTCGAAAGCTCGATCGTTCGCTTGCCAACCTTGACATGTTGTGATGTTCGGGCCATGAATTGTGCGTTGAAATTCTCATTGTGGATCGCTAGCTTCTAGCATCCCCCGCTCTTCATCCTCCCCCGCCGGTCATTCTCATGTCAGGATTTCTGCATCCACACCGAAAACGGTTCTACGAACCAGAGGCAACGTATTTCATCACCTCTGTGACTCACAGACGCTGTCGTTTCTTCATCGAACCAATCCTTGCGGAGCTGTTTGTGCAGGATCTATGGTTCGCAGTGGAATTGAAGCAATTGGATCTCTATGGATATACGGTCTTGCCCAACCACGTGCATCTCTTGTTCGAACCGCTCGGAGAACCCAATTGCTCGGAGATTATGCGTTCGCTCAAGACAAATTTTTCAAGAGACGCGAATGATATTCTCTTGGGCCGCATGGACCATCTTCCCAAACAATCTGCGGGGGACGTGGTACCCGCACAACTTGGAGGGGACGTGGCGCCCATGCAACCTGCAGGGGACGTGGCGCCCATGCAACCTGCAGGGGACGTGGCGCCACGTCCCCTGCGAAGGTACGAGGAGCATTGGATCAATACCGTCCCACCTCTTTATCGACGGTTCATTCAAAATAACCGGTCCAATCTAAAGAACAAGCCCTTTCGGTGGCAAAAATCATTTCACGACCATATCATCCGGGATGAGCGAGATTACGATAATCATCTGGAATATATTTACGAAAACGCTGTACGTCATCATCTCGTTATCGAACCGGAGGACTATCCCTGGATGTGGATTGAAGGAATGTCTGTGCCATCACTCACATCAAAATGACAACCATGCGTTCGCAGATTCGCTTACCGCGGCTCCGGTCGTTGACCTTCAGGTCGCGGACCCTGCTGTCCTGGACGTCGCGGTCCTCGCGCCGGTTTCACGTCGCCCCGATGACACGTGTAGCACGTAACGGACGCGTGCTCATCGGTGATCGCCTTCACCATTTTGGTCACATCACCAACCATGGCAGACATCTTCCGCGCTGTTCCTTTAGCTTCCTTTTCATCGCTTTCCCACTTTCCCTCGACATGGCAGTGATTACACTCGACGCCCAGAGCCGGAGACCAGCCAAATTCCATCACCCGGAGAACGCGTTGGGCTGGAAGACCCTTGAACGTCTGAATATTCTTGAACACTTGCTCTGCGGGGAGGCTGTCTTTTCCGGCGATTTGTTGCTCAAGATCGACGATGAATTTGTTCCGCTCGCGGGGTGGCTGTTGTTGAAGCGGTTGTTGTTGCGGCGGTTGTTGTTGCTGTGCCACCAAAGAGCCGGCTGTTAAACAGATCAGAAGTGCAACAAGGAGATACTTCATGAATGTCCTTTCTTGACTATTATGAGAGATGAGTGAATAATGACGTATGGATAATGACCTGGATGATACGATCGGAATCCGGAAATGTTCCTCCGCACGCTTGCATTTCTACCACAATTCATTTATTCTTTCACGTTTCGTTTTTCCACTTCTTCCGGAGCATCAATGAACTTTCGCATCCTGTTCGCCTCCGTCGCCGTCGGAAGTTTCGCCACCGCCCTCAGCCAGACAACCGACGATCAACTGCGTGCAAAAGCGCAAAAACTTGCGCACGACTTCCTTCTCGTCGACACGCATATCGATGTCCCTGAACATATCCGGGAAGTCGGCTGGCAGGATCTCTCCCGGCAAACACCGGATGGGGAATTCGATTACGTCAGAGCGGTGCAAGGGGGACTGAATGTGCCGTTCCTGGCCGTCTACATCCCTGCCGAGGAAGAAAAGGCCGGCACCGCTAAAAAAACTGCCGAAGAACTGATCGACATGGTCCGGAAATTCGCAGCCGAATGGCCCGACAAGTTCTCTATTGCCACATCCGTGTCCGACGTGACCAGTCAATTCAATCCGGACAGGGTTTCCCTCTGCATGGGAATGGAGAACGGTTCACCCATCGAGGGGAAGCTCGAGAACGTGCGGCATTTCTACGAACGGGGCATCCGCTATATTACGCTGTGCCACGCCAAGGACAATCACATCTGCGATTCCTCGTACGATACGACCCGCACGTGGCATGGCTTAAGCCCGTTTGGCAGACAGGTTGTCGCGGAGATGAACCGTGTCGGCATCATGGTTGACATCTCGCATGTTTCCGATGACGCGTTCTATCAGACGATTCGCCTCACCAAAGCCCCCGTCATTGCGTCGCATTCTTCCTGCCGGTTCTTTACCCCGGGATTCGAGCGGAATATGTCAGACGATATGATCAGGGAGCTCGCACAAAACGGCGGCGTCATCCAGATCAATTTTGGGTCCGACTTTCTCAAGGACGAGTATCGCACAAAGGATGAAGCATCCCGGATTGTCGTCGCAAACTATCTCAAAGAACACAACCTCGCCGAACGCGATTCGGCGGGGCGCGCGTATATCCGCGAATACTACAAAGCCCAATCACTGCCGTTGGCAGACGTGAAGGACGTTGTTGCGCACATCGATCACGTCGTCAAACTCGTGGGCATTGACCATGTCGGTATCGGATCTGACTTTGACGGCGTTGGCGATTCGCTCCCCACAGGCCTCAAAGATGTCTCCTACTACCCGAATCTCCTCTACGAACTCCTGAAAGCCGGGTATTCCGATCCCGACATTCGGAAGATTTGCTCGGGAAACCTCCTCCGTGTCTGGTCGGCTGTCGAGAAAACAGCAAAGGATCTGTCGACAAAAGAGTGACCGACCACCGAATTACGGGCGCGTCAATCGATGTTTGCCCGTCCCGTCGGAGCTCATGATCCACAACCCCCCGTCGCCGGTTTGGGTTCTCGTGTAAACGATCTTCGTCCCATCGGGACTCCAGGCACCGTCCCTTCCACCGTCGTCTGTGAGCTGCAAAACCTGAGCCGTAGTCAGGTCAATTTTCCAGACTTCCGGATACTCGTTCGAAGCGGGTATCAGGGTCATCACAATCTCTTTTCCCGAGGGACTCATCGCAGGCAGAATGCACTGGCTGGGCGCGCTGAAGCCGAACAGGAGTCCGGGGCTCGTCGAGTCGTCACGAACCGAGTAGAAAAAGAACGACCACTGCCCCGAACTGGAATAGTACGCAACGAGCACCACCACCTCAAGCGTCAGCGGATTCCAGCTGGGAGAATCTGCAAATTCTGACAACAACGTCTGAGCGCCCGATTGGACGTCAAGCTTCCAGACGTCGTTGTTCCGGACAAACGCAATTGTGTTTCCGTCGGGCGACCAGGCTGGCCGGATATCAGACGATGTTCCCGTGAGTGTCGTAAGTGAATCACCGTTGATCTTCTGCTTGTAGAGGTTGCGTCCTTCCGAGAAAGCAATCCAGGCAGAATCAGGAGACCAGCTGATTCCGATTGCATTGCCCACGTGGATTATCCGCAGGTTGGAACCCGTCGTGTCGACTGCATAAATTCCCGCCACGCCGTTGACCGTACCCGTAAAAGCCACCGATGCCCCATCTGTTGACCAGGCCGGCCGGATGTGTTCGTAGCTTTCCTGGACCGGCTGTTCCGCCGCTGGAGTCGTAAACAAGTCACAACCCGACATCGAAAGAAACACAACAGAGATCGCAAGAAATCCCTTGCGTTGCCTTAAGGTCTGAAGCATTGTCGAGATTCCTCTACCCATGTTCTGACCGGATTTCATTCCCAATTTATGGAAATAAAATCGGATATCAATGACATGTCCGTGAAGAATGAACCACGAATTGCGTTAAGAACACTAAGATGAGAAAAGTCAGAACGGCTATGGTATGAAGAGGGGGATCTAACTCAGGAGGGATATTCTTGAGAGTTTTTTTTACCTTCGTGTCCTTCGTGGATCGAATCCATTTTCGAATCCGTCATGGCGATCATGTCGATAAACGCCGAGAACAGGTAATCGCTATCGTGGGGCCCCGGTGAGGCTTCCGGATGATACTGCACGCTGAAGATCGGCAGTTCGCGATGGCGGAAGCCCTCGTTTGTTCCGTCGTTGAGGTTGACATGCGTAATCTCAATCTCCGAAGGGTTAAGAGAGCCAGGGTCAACTGCGAAGCCGTGGTTTTGTGAGGTGATTTCGATTTCGTTCGTCCGGAGATTCTTTACCGGATGGTTCGCGCCCCGGTGTCCGAATTTGAGCTTAAACGTTTTACCGCCGAGTGCCAATGCGAGAAGCTGATGGCCAAGGCAGATGCCGAAAATTGGCTTCTTTCCGATAAGTTTCTTGATATTCTGGATTCCGTAACGCACCGCTGCCGGGTCCCCAGGGCCGTTGGAAAGAAAAATCCCATCGGGATCCATTTCCAGGACCTTCTCCGCCGGATATGATGCGGGTACCACAGTGAGTTTGCAGCCATACGTTGTGAGGCGGCGAAGAATGTTCTGCTTCACTCCATAATCGTACACCACTACATTCCAGCGTCTGCCGTTGAGTCGCAACTTCACCGCCGGAGCGAGCGAAAAGGACGTCCGGTCCACTTCGTCCCACTGATAGACTTTCTGTGTCGTGACGACCCTGGCAAGGTCGAGTCCCGTCATGTCGGGCGTCTGCCGCGCCTTCCCGATCAACCGGTCGTCGTCCAATTCCGTCGTGGAAATGATTCCCCTCATGGCGCCAACGTCGCGGATAATCTTCGTGAGCATCCGGGTGTCCAGGCCCTGAATCCCGATAACGCCGTGCCGCTCCAACCAGCTCCCCAGACTTCCTTTTGCCCTGAAGTTGCTGAAAAATTCAAAGTACTCTTTGACCACAAAACCGGCGACCTGCGGTTTCACAGATTCAAGGTCTTCAAAATTGACACCGTAGTTGCCAATGAGAGGATACGTCATGGTAACGATCTGGCCGGCGTAGGAAGGATCGGTGAGGATTTCCTGGTAGCCCATCATGCTGGTGTTAAACACCACTTCACCCGTTGTCTCCGTCGCAGCGCCGAACGCTTCTCCGGTGAAGACCGTTCCGTTTTCGAGGGCGAGTTTTGCTTTCATGCCGGCTGTCAAGATAGGAAGATTTGAAAGGTGAAGCAAGAGAACCTCGCGCGTACTCGCCGCATGATCGTCCGCAGAAGATGTTGCGGGAATTTCAAACGAGTGCCGAAGTCTGAAATTCGTTTACGCTGACACGGAGACAACACACCTTCTCCGTCCAGGAAGCGGATAGAGACCAAATCGGAATCCCGGTGCGGTACCAGCCGGCAGAACTCGCGGCTGGGCCGACTGCCCGACGGGACGAGGTGTATTTTCCCACACTTCCCAGCCCGCACGGAGAATCCTGAAAAATCGCTCGATTGACAAACGAGCCGGAAATCGTTATCTTTTAATGAATTGGACTGATTTCATGACAGAATTAGAGAAAAAGCAGGAAAGTCTTAGCGACCGGGAGCAGAGCGTACTTAAGCATGTCGTCCATAACTACATTCAGACGGCTGTTCCGGTAGGGTCGCGCTACATTTCGAAGCATTTTGAGTCCCAGCTAAGTTCTGCCTCAATTCGAAATGTCATGTCCGACCTGGAAGGACTGGGGTATCTGTCTCATCCTCATACCTCAGCAGGGAGAATCCCGACGGACCTCGGATACCGTTTTTACGTGGACTATCTCATGGCCGTCCAGGAGTTGTCTGCCGAAGCGAAGTCCGAGATTCAGCAACAGTTGGACGGCACAGCCGATCCCGCAGATTTGCTGCGGGAAACGTCGAAACTCCTTGGAAAGATCTCCAACCAGCTGAGTGTCGTTACTTCGCCACATTTCAGCTCGGGCGTATTCGAAAAGCTCGAACTTATTTCAGTCTCGAGTTCGAAAATCCTTGTTATTATTTCCATTCGATCCGGGCTCGTTCGAACGATCATGCTCGAAGTGAAGACAGAGGTGAAACGCGAAACCCTCGATCAGATTGCGCGGTTGTTGAACGAGCGGCTTTCCGGGCTCACGCTGCAGCAGATTCGGGACACCTTCTTCGACCGGATCCGTGACGTCAAGGATGAGAAATCCGGCTTCGTGCGGCTGTTTATCGACTCCGTGGAACTTCTCTTTGCTGACACAAGTGAAAAAGAAAAGATCCATATTGGTGGGACGAAGAACATCATCGGCCAACCCGAATTCGTCGATCCGAACAACTTCCGGAGCGTCATCGAGATGATCGAAAATGAGGACGTCATCGTTCACCTCCTCGAGAAGCACGACGAACTCGACAAGGATTTTGTTATTACGATCGGCAAGGAAAACGACGACACGAATGCACAGGACTACAGTGTGGTCACGGCGACGTACAACATCAAAGGGGTAAGCGGAAGGGTGGGAATTATCGGCCCGACCCGCATGAATTATTCACGCCTGGTTCCCCTGGTCGACCACGTCGCAAAAACGATTGTCAAAATGCTTTCGCTGTAGGCCCAGCCATTTTTCTTAATCGAAAGACTCCCGACTGCCGAAGGGCTCCGGGAGTCTTTCAATGAATGACGAGCAGAATTTATGGATGAAAAGGAACTTCACCAGTCCCAGCAATCTCCGACCCAAACTCCGCCAGTCGGAGATGCTCCCGGCGCTTCGGACGAACTGACGGCAAAGGTCGCAGAGCTCGAAAAGCAGGTCGAGCAGTACAAGGACCTGCTCCTTCGAAAAGCTGCGGAGTTTGAGAACTACAAACGGCGGGCGGAAAATGAGGCGGTGACCATCGTTCAGTTTGCCAACGAAGAACTGATCTCCTCCATCCTTCCCATCCTGGATGACCTTGAGCGTTCCCTGAAACTTGGGAAAGAAAAGAAGGAAGGCGAATCGTTCTACCATGGGATTGAGCTTATTTATCAGAAAATGATGAAGGCACTTGCCTCGCAGGGTGTGAGTCCCCTGGAAACGGTCGGAAAGGAATTCAGCGTCGACTACCATGATGCGCTGATGCAGCTCCCGCGCTCCGACGTGCCGTACCATACGATTCTCGAGGAAGTCGAAAAGGGATACACGCTCCACAACAAAGTGATTCGTCACGCAAAGGTCGTCGTCTCTTCGCAGGCTCCATCCGAGCCGTCGGACGATTCAGCCAACACGAAGAACAAATCTGAAACGAGTTGAGTAAAGGAATGGCAAAGAGGGATTTTTACGAAATACTTGGCCTCGCACGCTCTGCGTCGACCGATGAGATCAAAAAGGCATACCGGCAGATGGCAATGAAATTCCATCCCGACCGGAATCCGGGGAACAAGGAAGCGGAGGAGAAATTCAAAGAAGCCGCGGAAGCATACGAAGTTCTGAGCGATCCCGAGAAGCGCCAACGGTACGACCAGTTCGGCCATGACGGGCTCCGAGGGACGAACTACCACGATTTCACGGACATCAACGACGTGTTTTCAACGTTTGGTGATATTTTCGGCGGAGGGTTGGGGGGCAGCATTTTCGAGGACGTATTCGGGGGCGGCGGTCAGCGCAACCGCCGACGACAGGCGCAGCATGGTCAGCCGGGGTCCGATTTGAAGGTCCGGCTCCCGCTTTCCCTCGACGAAATTGCCGCCGGCGTCGAAAAGAAAATCAAGGTCCGGCGACAGAAGAAATGCGACGTCTGCAACGGTTCGGGCGCCAAATCGAGCACTGGAAAATCCGTCTGCCCGCAGTGTAACGGAAGCGGCGAGCTGCGGCAGGTATCCCGGTCGATGTTTGGCCAGTTTGTGAATATTACGACGTGCCCGACGTGCGAAGGCGAAGGCAGGATTGTCAAAGAACCGTGCCTGGCCTGCCACGGAGAAGGACGAGTGCAGGGGGAATCGACGATCAAAGTGACCGTCCCTGCCGGGGTTTCCGAGGGTAACTACATTCCGCTGCAAGGTCAGGGAAATGCAGGCCGCCGCGGAGGTCCCGCCGGAGATCTCATTGTAGCGATTGAAGAGGAACCGCACGAGCATTTCAAGCGGAACGGCGACGATATAATCTACGACCTGTATATCAGCTTCCCGAATGCTGCCCTGGGAGGACAAGTTGAGATTCCGACGCTGACAGGAAAAGCCAAGCTCACCATCGACGCCGGCACGCCGTCGGGACGCTTGTTGCGCATGAGAGAGCGCGGGATCCCGCGCCTCAACGGCTATGGACGCGGTGACCAGCTCGTCCGGGTCAATGTGTGGGTGCCTTCGCGGCTCAATCCGGAGGAGAAGGAGTTGTTGAAGGAACTTTCGGCCATGGAGCACATGACGCCGAACGAAGAAGATCGTCAGCAGAGCGACAGGACCTTCTTCGACAAAGTAAAGGATGTATTTTCATGAGGGGGCCATGTGGCAACGATTCAACGAGTGGCTTGCGCTCACAAACACTGAGCGCAAAGTCATCCTGTTTCTGACCGGCACCATGCTGGCGGGCCTCGGCCTGCGCCTCTACCGGGAAACGTTCCCCGACGGGCCGCAGTTTGACTACCGGAGCTCGGACAGCACGTTTGCAGTATTGAGCGCGGCACCAGAGGATTCTTCCGCGGAGGAACAGAACGGTTCCTCGGGACGGGTCAACCTCAACACGGCAACCAAGGGCCAGCTGATGCAGCTGCCGGGTATCGGAGAAACCACCGCGGAACGAATTCTGATTTACCGTGACGAGCAGGGGCGATTCACGTCGGTCGACGAGTTGACCAAAGTGAAGGGGATCAGTAGAAAGAAGCTGGAGCGACTCCGCCCGTATCTTACGCTTGAATAGCCCGACGTCCCGAGAATATCTTCCGAACGCACACCCAGCGCAGAAAGCACTGTATGAAAACAGCACGGTATCTCGGCGTTTCCTTTTACAAGGGACGCATCCAGCTGGCGGAAGTGGAGCACGGGAAAAAAGTCATCATCACGACGCTCGCGGAGCGCGAAACCACGATGGATTTCGCCCAAGCAGGGGTAAACCTCTCTGCCACGCATCCACAGCTCGGGACTTTTGTCGCGGAGCTCAAAGAGCTCCTGAAGCAGCATAAGCTCTCCCCACAATACATTTCGTTTGCGCTACCCCCCGACCCGGTATTCATCAACATTGTTCCGATGGATCCCTCGCTCAAGGGAGCGGATCTGACAAACTACCTTCAATGGGAAGTCGGACAGTACTTTCCAGGGCCGGCATCCAAGGAATTTATCCTCGACTCTCACGCACTTCCTCTCTCCGCAGGCGGTGCTCAAAACACGTTCATGGTCGGGGTCCGCAAAGGAATGGTTGCCTTCATCCAAAAGGTTGTCGCGGAACTTCGACTCAAACTCAATATTATCGACATTGACCAGTTCAGCACGGAAAAAACCCTGCTCATCAATTATCCGGAGATTCTGGAACATGACATCGCGCTGATCGGCCTGCGCTATGGTGCCATCGATGCGAGCGTGATCCATGAAGGTCAGATGAGCGACTATCGTGCCTACAATTCCTCCGATCCGAAAAAATCCATTCATCTGTATCTCAAGTATCTCAAACAGAGAAACGGTTCCGGAGGCCCTGCCGCGTTGCTCCTGCACGGCATCGACGTGACGCAGGATTTGATCGTCGCTCTCCGCAATGAGACCGGGATCAAGCAGACGCTTCCCCTGAATTCTTTGAGAAAACTCCCGGCGTCCGAGAAAATCTACAAACCGTTCCTCAAGGAAAGTTATCGCTTTGCCGCAGCGATTGGACTTGCGCTCCGCAGCAAATGAGAATCATCGCCGGAACGTTTCGTGGACGTCAGCTCCGTACCGTCCGCGACCTGTCGGTGCGACCGACAACCGACCGGGCCAAGCAGACAATTTTTGACATCCTTTCGACCCGCATCGATTTCGAGGGAATTCACGTCCTCGACCTTTTTGCGGGAAGCGGCAGCCTGGGGTTGGAAGCTCTCAGCCGCGGCGCCGGCTCGGCAGTGTTTGTGGATTCGTCGCGGGAGGTGCACAAGCTCCTCGCCGGGAACATCAAGAACCTGGGATGCGATTCCCAATGCACACTCTACCAAACGGACACATTCAGGTTTCTGAAGACCATGAACGGGAAATTCGACCTCGTCTTTGCCGACCCTCCGTACAAGCTCGAACGGATCGGCACCCTCCCCCGCGCAATTCACGATTCCGGTGTGTCAAAAGACGGGACGTATGTGGTAATGGAGCACAGCCGCGAATCCCCTATTGATCTTCCCGAGTCCATGTATGAGATCATTCGAAAGCCGTTTGGACAAACGACTGTTCTGATTCTCAAAACCCTAACGCGTTCATAACTCTTACCTTTTATCTTTTATCCTTTATCCTTTACCTTTGACCACTGACCTCCTATGAAAATCGCCATCTATCCCGGAACTTTCGACCCGATCACCAACGGCCACATTGACATCCTCGAACGGGCGATCAAACTCTTCGACAAAGTCATTATCACGATAGCGCGGAATTCGACGAAGAACCCCCTGTTTACCGACAAGGAACGGCTTGACCTCATCCGAAGCGTCACAAAACAATATCCACAGGTTGAAGTGGACTGGTTTGATGGCCTGCTGGTCGAGTACGCAAGGAAAAAGAAAGCGACGGCGGTTGTGCGGGGACTGCGGGCAATTTCCGACTTCGAATATGAATTTCAGATGGCCCTGATGAATCGCGCGCTCGACGAAACTGTGGAGACCGTGTTCCTCATGCCGAACGAAAAGTACACCTACCTCAACTCCAGCATCGTTCGCGAAATAGCGAGACTCCACGGCAACGTATCCGGTTTTGTTCCTGCCTCCGTCCGAAAAGCTCTCGAGGCAAAGATGAAATCGCGACGATAGTCGTCGCCGTTCTCTTTCAGCCTTTGCGCTTCAGTTTCTTTGTCCCCGAAGAATATTTGCCATCTGGCAAATTCATTCGCAGTTGTGCGAAGCCGCCAAACAAAATCCATTGCAACTGCTTGCGACTCTACCATGAGAATCATAACTTAGCGCGAAGGAAATTTTCTCTTCCCGTCGATTCCGCCTGACATATCGAACGATACCAGGGGGGAATCGGGGAACTTGTTCCGTAAGGGGGCCCGCGATGAAAACTCGGCAACGCACCTGCGTTATTGTTGTCCTTCTCTCTTTCGCCTTCCCGTCGATATACTCCCAACAGTCCTTCGATGTAGAGGCCTACAAGCGATTCCTTCTGAGCAACCAGAACCTTGGGGGTGTCCAACTCGAGGCTTCGCATCCTTTGGGGATATTTGAGGCGTCAACTTCCGTACCGACGTCACAACCTGCGTACTTTGACAGTATCGACAGGAAATTCGGCCTGACGGCCGACGAAAAACAACTTCTTACCAGGAACGGATTCATCGTCACGGAGCGAAATTCCTATTCCTCCTTCGGGGCGGCTTTCCTGGATATCTACCACAGCGACCTTCCGGTTTTCATCACCACGGACGCAATCCTGCACGCCGTCCATATGTCTTACGACGCCATCCTTATGTCTGTCGAACAGGCCTCCCTGCAGCCGCAGCTGGAATCGCTTCTTGAGCGCCTGGGTGCCCAGCAGCCAATCCTGGAGAGTCGCTACGGAGCCAATCCACGCATGCAGCCGATGCTTCAGGACTTTGATGTATATATCACAGTGCCCCTTATTCTGTTGGGAAGCAATAAGATTCCCTACTACCCGGAAAATGACGCATTCGTCGCCGACCTTCTTACCTGCATCAAGAATCAGCGACCAGCCATGGTTCCGTTGTTTTCCGACGAGCGGAGGATCGTCGACTTCAGCCAGTTTACCGTGCGGGGTCATTACACGCAGAGTGCGGAACTGAGCAGATATTTCCAGGCGATGATGTGGCTTGGTAGAACGGAGATTTATCTGATTGCGCCAGAATCGGACGATCCTCAGCAAACCTCCGCCAGTATCCAGCGCCAGACCATCGATGCGGCTCTTGTCGCCGAAGCTGTTGCGGGCGCCGGCGCTCACGCGCTCCTTGACACGATCGACAATACCATCCGGTTCTTTGTGGGCGAGTCCGATAACGTTACGCTCGGGAACGTCGAGTGGCTGCTCGCAGATTGCGGAATTCAACGGTCAGACGAATTCCTCGATAACGTGAAGCTGCAGGATTTTCAGAACCTCCTCGTCCGGCAATCGTACGCGTTTCAGAGCATTAACTCACAAATTCTTTACTCAAACCCGTTTTCGCCGGACCAAATCCGACCTGCGTCTGCGTTTCTCCTCCTTGGACAAAGGTTCATTATTGATTCCTACGTCACTGGGAATGTGGTCTACGACCGAATCTTGTACCAGGGGACCAAGGTGCGACGCATGCTTCCCTCCCCACTCGACGTGCTGTTTGCACTTGGGAATGATGCCGCCGTCCAGATCCTTCAGCCGGAGCTCGAGCGCTATCCGTATGCTTCAAACCTCGCCGCCCTGCGCTATCTTGTCGATTCGTACGAACCGGCATTCTGGAGGAGTACGCTCTTCAATGCATGGCTTCAAATGATTCGAACCCTGAATCCTCCTGCCGCACGGGCCGGACTCCCATCGTTCATGCAGACCGCCGCATGGTGGCAGGAAAAGATGAACACACAGCTCGCCTCCTGGGCACAGGCCAGACATGATGTTCTTTTGTATGCCAAGCAATCGTACTCGGGAGGAATTATTTGCTCGTATCCGGAAGGATACGTGGAGCCGATCCCGGAGTTTTACGATGCACTGAGAACCTTTGCGGAGATCGCGCTCGCGAACCTCGGTTCCTCAGCCAGAATACAACAGTATTTTTCACAACTGGCATGCACGGCGGATACCCTGGGCATGATCGCCCGGAAAGAGCTTTCGGATGCCGCCCTTGGTGAATTGGAGAAGGGATTCTTGAAAAAAGTACTGTTCGATATTCCCGAGGGGTGCGGGGTTTCGTACGACGGCTGGTACTGCCGGCTCTTCTACAAGGGGGCTGACGATCTCCTGAAACGGGATCTCGTCATTGCAGACATACATACTGCTCCGACAGACCAGGCCGGCGGATTTATCGGCTGGGTTCTTCATGTCGGAACGGGACCCGTCAACCTCGCCGTCCTCACAGCTGAGACGCCCGGAGGAGCTTATTGTTCGTATGCAGGCCCTGTCATGAGCTTCTACCAGCATCTCAGCACAAATTTCAAGCGTTTGACGGACGAAGAATGGCTCACTCTGTATGGAGTTGCTCCTTCGCTGCGGCCCTCGTTCGTGAATGTCTATCTTGCAAACACAACGGGATTGTCCCGCGGCGAAGGCCCCACGCTTACCACGGGAATTTCAGACAAACCACAACCGACGCTGCCGAAATCCGTTGTGCTCGGCCGAAATTTCCCGAATCCCTTTAATGCGACAACGATTATCCCATTTACGATTCCTGAACAGTCCGCATATTCCCCTGTAGTCCTGACTGTCTACAACCTCGAAGGACAGTTGATGACACGGTTGCTCAACGAGGAACTTCCCGAGGGGAATTACACAACCCGTTGGGACGGAACTGCTGGGAACGGAAAGCCGGCAGCGAGTGGTGTGTACTTTTATGTTCTTACGGTTGGAGCACAACGTGCGGTGGGAAAGATGACGCTGCTGAAGTAGGAATGTGAACAACAGGGAACATGAGCAATTACATTGTTCTCGTTTGTTACGCGGCCGAATTAGTGCAATCGCCGGAGGACAACATTGCTTCTGATCGGATTTCGACTATTTCGAGGTTCCGACTGCTCTTTGCGTCGTCCCATCAGACATACTCTCGAGCTTCTGGTTGTACTCCTTTGCGTCTGGATTGACAATTCGCACGGACAGTGGTTGCCGACAAGCGGGCCAACCAAAGGCCCTATTTCATGCCTGGCTGCAAATGGGGAGAATTTATTTGCGGGGACACCAACGGGCAACTTGTTTCTCTCGACTAATGGCGGAATGAGTTGGTCCAAATCGGATTCTGGATTGACCGCTACCTATGTTTATACACTTTTCATCCATGACTCTTATCTCCTCCTTGGAACGGATAGCGGTGCTTTTGTATCCTCAAACGGTGGCAGCATTTGGGAGAAGCTGGGAATGGGGATTCCCAAAAAAAATGTTTACGCGTTTGCTTCGCATAAGAGACTTCTTTATGCAGGAGCTGAAACGGGACTCTACACCTCAGATGACAATGGTCTCAGTTGGGACTCGATCAAGGCTAGCTCTTTCCCACTCGACCGCGTCGTCACGCTTCTCGCAACCGGGAACAATCTCCTCGCGGGCACAGGAGAACAAGGTTTGTTCTTGTCGACCGATTTCGGCACGAGTTGGAACGCAGTAAATCTCGTTGAAGGTTACGTGTTTGTTAGGAGGCTTTCATCAACGGGGGGTAAAGTTTTTGTGGCAGCTTCCTGGATGTCGCCCTCTGTGGGGTCTTATGCCGGCGTGTTTGTATCGACAGACGACGGCATCAGCTGGAGTCAGGTTCAAGTAGGTGGGAGTGTTGAAGGGGGATTCACCATCTTCGATTTTGTTTCAAGCGGCACCGATCTCATTGAGGCTGTGTCGATTAGTGCACTCGGTGACAGATCACGTTATGGCGTTTTCAAATGGAGCGGATCATTCAAAACCTGGAAAAACCTCTCCGCCGGTCTGCAGGATTCTATGGTGTTTAGGATTGCAATCCTTGGAGATGCCTTGTTTGCCGGGACGTTCAACTCAGGCGTTTGGAGGCGACCTCTTTCAGAACTCGTTACTGAAGTTGATCGAAGCAGCAGTGGAGTTCCGTTTGAATACATGCTTGAGCAGAACTACCCCAATCCGTTTAATGCAACAACGACCCTTCGTTTGCACTTGTCAACAATCAAGCATGTCAGCCTAAAGATTTTCGACCTTCTCGGCAGAGAAGTGGCCACGCTCGTCGATCACGAAATGACTCCAGGAGCACACGAAGTGCAATGGGACGGTTCTATGCAAACAAGCGGTCTCTACATTTGCACCCTCCAAAGCGGCACATCGTTTGAAACAAGGATGATGATTCTACTGAAGTAATCTCCCCAACCTTCACCGATCACGCATTTGTTCCCGTTTCTCATAATCGCGAACACTTCTCAAAGAATGGAATGACGGGCACAACCTGTCCATCCCATTGCTCCTTCTCTTTCATTCTCACCTGTTTCAGACGCCTCGCACCTTTTGACCTTGGCATAATTTCTGTTGAGGGCCACACAAAACCCCTGAACTACGCAATCCCACCACCCACGGAAAGGCCGGTCGAACCATGAGTATCAGTCATCTTGCCAGATCGATTGCCCCTTCTCCGACGTTGAGTCTGAACGAGGAGGCGCGCATACTCCGCGAAAAAGGCGAGGCGGTTGTCCACCTCGGTGCGGGCGAGCCAAAGAACAAGGCGCCGATCAGCGCCCTTCTGAGTTCCGCCGCAAAGCTCAATACTGGCGACATCAAGTACACGCCAACGGACGGCGTGCCATCGCTCAAGAAGGCGATCATCAAATACACCGAAGAAAACTACGACCGGGTCGTTGCCCCTGAGAACGTTATTGTTTCGGCCGGCGCGAAGCAATCTCTCTACAATCTTCTGTATGCCCTCCTGAATCCTCAGGACGAAGTCATCGTCATCGCGCCATACTGGGTAAGCTATCCGGAGATGATCAAGATGGTCTACGGAATTCCCGTGATCGTTACTCCTGAAGACGGCTCGTTCTACCCGAGGATGAAAGAGATCGAACAAGCGGTGAGCTCAAACACCAGGGTCATCATCGTGAACAGCCCGAACAATCCGTCCGGCGTGTTGTACCCGCCGGAGTTCATCGCGGCAATCGTGGAGTTCTGCGAGAAGAAGGGACTTTATCTGATCATGGACGATATTTATCACAAACTCGTCTTTGACGGAAAGGTTGCGGCTTCTCCGTATAAGTTTACGAAGAGGGACACGGAGGCGACAAAGGTTATCACGATCAACGGGATCTCCAAGCTCTACGGAATGACGGGCTTCAGAATCGGCTGGGTCGTGGCACCAAAAGAACTCGTGGAGGTTATGACGAATGTACAGGCGCAGACAGTTTCCTGCACCTCCGTCATCCTGCAGGCGGCCGCCGAAGGAGCTCTGACGGGCCTGCAGAGTGCCACAGAATCTCTGAGGCTTACCCTCGAGAACAACCGAAACGTGATGATGCAGGAACTCCTGTCGTTCAACGGAGTAAAGGTCACAAAACCGGACGGGACTTACTATTGCCTTCCCAATTTCCGTGCATACAACGGAAACTCGATCGAGTTAAGTAAATTCCTGCTGAAGAAAGCGCTCGTGGTTACCGTGCCCGGGAAAGAGTTTGGGATGGAGGGACATTTGCGGCTGAGTTATGCAACGACAGTAAAAGACATCAAAGAAGGCGTCGCACGGATCAAGTGGGCCTTGGACCCGGAGTCCCCCAATGAAATCTACATCGGCGACCGCAAACTCGTGAGGGACTGGAAATGAATAATCTCTTGAACATCAAATCGCCCGCCGAAGGTCAGGCAGCCGCACTCAAATCCGACTATGGCCTTGAGAACCATGGCCTCAGCAATGCCAGAATGGTGTACTGGAATCTCCCGACTGAAGCTCTGTACGAGGAGATTGCCTTCCGACGGGAGGGCATGATCTCCCACCTCGGCCCGATCATCGTCAACACGGGGAAGCATACGGCCCGGTCGGCCAACGACAAGTTCATCGTCCACGAGGCGGGCACGGAACAAAATGTGTGGTGGGGGGAATACAATCGTCCGTTCAGCACGGACAAATTCAACGATCTGTACAACAGAATGCAGGGATTCCTCCAGGGCCGCGATCTGTTCGTGCAGGATTGCTTTGCCGGCGCAGACCCCAACTACCGCTTGCCCGTCCGGATCATCACCGAACACGCCTGGCACAGCCACTTTGTACGAAACATGTTTATTCTGCCGGAAACGCGCGAAGAGTATCAGCGTCACATCCCGGAGTTTACCATCGTCTGCGCCCCGTCGTTTAAGGGAATTCCCCAGATCGACCATACAGCCAGCAATACGTTCATCGTTCTGAATTTTGCGCAGAAAATGTGCATCATCGGGAACACGGCGTATGCCGGCGAGATCAAGAAATCAGTCTTCACGATCCTGAACTACCTGCTGCCGCTGGAAGGTGTTCTCCCGATGCACTGTTCGGCGAATATGGCCCGAACCAGCAACGAAACCGCTATTTTCTTCGGATTGTCAGGAACGGGAAAAACGACGCTTTCCGCCGACCCGGAGCGGAGGCTCATCGGGGATGACGAGCATGGCTGGAGTGACGACGGAGTTTTTAATTTCGAAGGAGGCTGCTACGCAAAGGTCATCCAGCTTTCTCCTTCCGCCGAACCGCAGATTTTTGCCACGACCCGGCGCTTTGGCTCAATCCTCGAGAATGTTACGTTCGACCCCGTTACGCGGCACATCGATCTTGATGACGACAGCATTACCGAGAACACCCGCGGCTCCTACCCGCTGGAGTACATCGACAACGCAGTTCCCGAAAAGCGCGGCGGACATCCCAAG
This sequence comes from Bacteroidota bacterium, assembly GCA_049644265.1. Classification (GTDB taxonomy): domain Bacteria; phylum Bacteroidota; class Ignavibacteria; order UBA10030; family UBA10030; genus JBARRO01. Next base: position 10,188 of record JBARRO010000133.1, on the reverse strand, counting down.
AACATTATCCTGCTGACATGCGATGCATCCGGCGTCATGCCACCCATCGCAAAACTGACTCCCGACCAGGCTCTCTACCAATTCATTTCAGGATACACCTCGAAAATTGCGGGGACGGAAGTCGGACTCGGCAAAGAGCCGGAGATGACATTCAGTACCTGCTTCGGGGCACCATTCATGGTTCATCACCCGGCCACGTATGCGGATCTTTTGAAACGAAAAGTCTTGCGATACGGGGTCAATTGCTGGTTGGTCAATACAGGGTGGATTGGAGGTCCTTACGGGGTTGGCAAACGGATCAGTATCAAGTATACACGAGCTCTTCTCACCGCTGCCCTCAACGGAAAGCTGCTGAATGTCCGGTACAAGGTTGATCCTGTATTCGGCTTCGAGGTTCCGACGAGCTGTGAAGGCGTTCCCGATCACGTTTTGAATCCTGCAGAGTCCTGGCCGAACAAGGACCAGTATTCTGTTCGGTATAAAGAGCTTGCAACGAGATTCGTTGAGAACTTCAAGAAGTACGAATCGGGTTGTCCGCCGGAAGTGGTTCAAGCCGGACCCAAACGCTAGAACACGTGCCAGGTTCATACAGGACGGGCAGACAGGAATCGCTGTTTGCCCGTTTTGTTTTTGTAACGATGGCGCGACAAAACTCGCAATTATTGGAATCGGGATAAGGCGATTCTACACAAGAAACGAAGGTGCGATGAAAAAGTATACCATATTTATGGTATTGACATTTGAGTCTTGAAACCTGACCTTGAACTGTTTGCAATCCTACCCGGATGGGGTACGTGACATGCCATTCTATTTTTTCCGTTTCATCATCCTAGATCACATTATCGAGTGCCTCGGGATATCACCGTGACAGGTGGAAGGGGTGTTGTACATGGTATACAAGAGCACACTATCGAAGAGTCAAGCAGATGAACGAAGGGCCTGCGAGATCGAACACGCATCGCACACAGAGATCAAAGCAAAAATACATTCCTAAAACCCTTGGAACACGAAATGAAGCTGTCTAGCGTGCCCTTATTACTAACTCTCTGGCCTTTTCTTTTGCTGGCACAAAATGCCGACTCTGCTAATTTCTTTCCTGCTCATGCGGGTGACGTTTGGCAGTACCGTTCGCAGTCCTCCGGTGGGCTAGCTTATACTCGATATACCGACTCCGTTGCAGTCGATCCAACAACCAAGGACGCAGTTTTGTACGACAGGAAAAGTAATGGTACAACTTACGGGAGTTACAGGGTAGATTCGACGGGTAATGTCTATAATTTGAGTTACCAATCTAATTACGTTCGGTACAAGCTCTACGCCGATAGCGGCGATGCTTGGATTTGTGGATATGTGAACGACAGTATTCCAGTGACTGTTACTATTGCACGGATTTACCAAGCCGTTCTGTTTGGGCTTCCTACCAGAGTCAAAGTCTATCGATTTGATATTCAAAATCCTCCTCCAGTAGGGACGTTTTGGATAGGCAACGACTATTTGGCGTCCGGATTCGGTTTAATCCGATCAGAGATCGAACCATCAGAAGTCCAGTACCTTTCTGGGGCTCGAATCAACGAAGTTCTGTATGGTACGGTCGTTTCTGTTGCAGAAAAAGTTGTGAGACCGAAATCTTTGGAAATAATAACAAATTACCCGAATCCGTTCAACAACGGCACAGTCTTTCAGTATTCACTTTCGTCAAGGAGCCATGTCAACATTGCTATTCACGACGTGTTGGGTCGGATGCTAAGAGAGATCGTCAATGCAGATAAGTCTGAAGGAATACATCAGGTGTTCTTTAGCGCAGACAATCTTACTAGCGGAGTGTATTTTGCAACGATGAAAACAAATTCAACAATCACAACTCACAGGTTGCTTCTCATGAAATAACTAGGGGGCTGCCATGTTTACAAAATTGTTCGTCTGCTTTTCCTTGATCTTGTTCGTTTCAGATGCATTCAGTCAAATTGATGTCGCCTGCGGGACAACAGTACAAAGTGAACAAACACAAATTGGGGGAGAGAATGTGACTTCCTCGGGAATACTGAAAGCGCTATTTATCTTCATAGACTTCTCTGATGATAACATGGATCCCTCAAATCCTGTGTGGCAAGTTGGCAGTGGGCCAAATTACTTGAATGCCTTTGTTGACCAAACTGAAAATCAGAATTCAGGCACTTATGCGAATGTTACAACATTCTTCAACGACCAAAGTCTTGGCCAGTTCAAGATGGTAGGGAACGCATATTACGTTCAGGCGCCACATACCCTATCGTGGTATCAGGCCAATCATTCGGGTGCTGAATCTGAAAACGCAACGCGCGATGCGATACAACTCCTCGATCAAAATGTCGACTTCTCGGACTTCGACAGGTGGATAGACGCTCCGTACAGCCATTCCTCGGGTTCCGACGGGGTTCTGGATATGGTGTTCATTTGCTATCGTCGGTGGTATATCTGTGAAGACAATGGCAACGTTCGCACTTTTTGCAGCAGTTTCATTTCTGAAGGATGGTATGGCTCTACGTTTCCATCAGATGTTTGGGTGGACAATAGTTCACGACGCGTCACCAGTACTCATGCTGTAACAGTTCTAAGAATGATGACCTACCCTGATTGGGGAGGATCCCTGCAAAATGTGGTGCATGAATTCGGCCACGTGTGGGGCTTGAATCACCAATATGCCGCCGGTTTGTGGTCACTTATGGGACAACGAAGCCCGTCGACTTCCAGCTTCATGAATGCCATCGAGAAGGCCCAATTAGGCTGGATAAGTTTGAACACAATCACTTCGGGAACAACGATATCGTTGCCGGATTTTGGAAGCAGTGGGACTGCTTATCAAATACAGCTTCCGGGAACAAGTGAGTTCTTTGTTCTCGAGAATCATCAAAAACTAACGCAATACGATGTTCCAGACAAGACGGCGGACGGAAAAGGGCTGTATATCATTCATAGCGCGCCGAATTTGTTCTATCCGTACAATCTAGCTTCTCCTTTGGAAGGAAACCTCAGGATTGTAAACGCAGATGGAAAATGGAATTGGGACAACCCAGAATGGGTGGATAATCCATGGAGTGAGGACCCAAACTCTATTATCCCTGTTTTTCGGCGAACAACACTCAATCGCAGCACGGGAAGAACTGATCGAGATATGGAGTATGCCATACATCCGATCACTTATGAAGGCAAATATTATTATATCAACGCGTGGGTCGATCCAGTGACTGGACAAATCACGACAGGTGAGTTGTTCAAGGGGGATGGAAAAGACTCTTGGAACCTCGTCAACAATATTGTCTGTTCACAGTGGAGCAACCCTGCTGCTGCAAGTTCGGATGGTAGTCTGAGTGACATCGCCATTGAAGTTCTATCGCAAAATGGCTCTAGTCTCTCTGTGCAAGTTCTCATAGGCAATCCAGAGAATGCGTCACCGTCAAAACCACAATCTGTGGTGGCTGCGTTCAATTCAAACAATCAGGCGGTTGTTTCCTGGGCTACGAATCTCGAACCCGATGTTACCACAGGAGGTGGTTACGACCTCTATCGGGCAGTGTACTACACTGGTGGCTCTTTGTCATATGTGAAGGTCAACAGTTCCTTGTTAACAACGGAATCGTTCACTGATGCACCTCCGATTCCCTCCGGCCTTCCTTCAGGCGTTGATCTCTACTTTCGCTATCAAGTGAAGGCAAGAGACAACCAGGAAAAATATTCTGTTTCCTCGGACGACATCTGGCTGTTTGCCGGGAGAACTATCTCGGGTACGATCTCAACAAGCACGACCTGGAATAGCCGCTATATCGTTGTCGGCGACATCACAGTTAGTTCTGGTGTCACACTTACTGTCTCACCAGCAAGCCGTCTCATGATGTATGACGGAACGTCCCTGATTGTCAATGGTGTCTTGGATGCACCCGGAACATTATCTCAACACATTATCATCACAAATGCTCGATCTTCAAATTGGCAGGGAATCCAAATAAACGGTTCAAACGGTTCCGTTCTTCAGTATTGCGATATATCCTATGCGAGTCAGCCTATCTATGTCACGAATTCGACCTCGCTCTCGATCGCCAATTGCACGATAACGGGCTCGCCGTTCGGAACCGAGGATGTAATTGCTCTCTACGGGTCAACCGCGAACATCACCTCGAGTTCCATCAATGGTCAATCCAACACTGAAAACGGAATTCGATTTAGCAACTCAAGCGGACTGGTACAGTACTGCACGATCAAGAACTGCGGCGCGGGCAATGGTATTGTTCTGCAGGGAGGGTCGGATCCAACGATCATGAATGATACAATCAAAACAAACACCTATCACGGCATCATTCTTGTAGAGAACGGAGAGGTGACCCCGAACATCAAGAGTAACTACGTTTCTGAGAATGGAGTCGTCGGAAGCTCAAAAACTTACAATGGTATTGATGTCTACAATTCGAGCGCAAACGTCCAGGAAAACAAAGTCATAGGCAGCAACTACGGAATCTATGCTGATACGTACTCGTGGGTCTATGCAGGAGGCACCAACGAGCAGGGATCGAATCAGGTCTATGCCCATCGCTATGGGCTTGTCGCTTACTACAATAGCTGGCTTGATTTCGGAACATACTGGGAGTGGGGGGAGAGTTACCAGGGTTGTAACAGTATCACCATCAATGAGTTCTATAATGCTTTCGCAGTGTCGTCAAGCCACATTGGGGCGCAAGAAAACTACTGGGACCCGGAGCCTATTTCCAACAACGGGATTTACTACGATGGTGACTCTTATGTCGAATCGTCCTGCTACCTGGTGTATGAAGGGCAATGTGGTTCGACAACTTGCGGCGGGGGCGGCGGCATTGCTGCGCGGGGAGACGAAATGGAAGGGTCAGTCGAAAGTTCGTTTGACGAGACCATGTATATGAAGGCAGCCCATCAAGCCCTATCGCATAAAGACGGAAAGAGCGCAGAGGATGTCTATAACCTCGTACTTTCCAAGTCGACAAATCTCAACACGCAAGCCCAAGCTCTTGTAGGACTCTACCACGCAAATTCTCTCACGGCGAATCCTGCATTGATTGATAAATTGGAGCAGGTCAAGTCTAACTCGGCGGGTTTGTCAACCACGGCGTCAGAACTCTTGATGAATCTTCATGCAACAGCGGGCTTATTTGACAAGGTGGCAGAAATCGCTGCTGAACTTGGAGCGAAACACGCCGGCGCCGAATTTGAACAACGCGCCTTGATTAAGCTTGCATCCCTCGGTAATCACTCAAGTTCGAACAAAGCACTTTCTGCTCAAGCACTTACCGACCTTGTAACTAAGTTCGGTTCAACCGTTGACAAAGGACTGCTCGTTGCGCTGGGAGCAAACACTCATGATGCCTATTCTGTTCAGCCACTTTCATCCATCCCTGGCGTCGAACTGCAATTGTCGACCTATCCAAACCCATTTAATCCCACAACGAAGGTCGACTTCAAACTCACCGAGAATGGGTTTGTGTCATTGAAGGTATTCGATGTCCTGGGGAAAGAAGTCGCAACGCTTGTCAACGAGGTGAGGCCTGCCGGTTCGCATTCCGTTACCTTTGATGCCAGCAAGCTGCCGAGTGGCGTTTACTTCTCGAAACTCGATGTCGCAGGAAAGTCAGTGATTCGCAAAATGCTGTTGGTGAAATAGGCCTGCGAACAGACATTTGAAAGATGCCGCTCTGGACACTTTCAGGGCGGCACCTGTTTTCCAGCGGTCGCTTCGCCTGTGATCGCATTATCCTCTCTTCTCATCATCGCAGTCTTCCTCCTTGTAATTCTCCTCCTGCACCATTACATTATGCATGTTTTGCCCGCGCGAAAAAGAAGGATTTCATCTCCAAGGAGAACTATGCTCCCGCTATCCAGGAAAGTCGCTTCTCTGCAACCTTCACAGACGCTTCTGCTGTTTAACCGCGCCAAACAGATGGTACTCAACGGCATCGATGTCATCAGTCTGACCGCCGGCGAACCGGATTTCCCGACTCCGCAACCGGTGAAGGCCGAGGCGCTGAGAGCGATCGATGAGAATTTCACGAAATACACGCCAAACCAGGGAATTCCCAAGCTTCTCATGGCAATTGTGGAGAAATTCAAGAGCGAGAACAGGCTCCATTTTGAGACGTCTCAAATCCTTGTTTCAAACGGCGCAAAACATTCCGTGTTCAATGCTCTGCAGTCGATCTGCAATCGTGGAGACGAAGTGATTATTCCTGCCCCGTACTGGGTGAGCTATCCGGAGATGGTAAAATTGGCCGATGCAAAACCGGTTATTGTGAAAACTTCCGCTGCAAACCAATTCAAGATCACCGCCGCGCAGTTGAAGAAGGCCATCACAAAGAAGACCAAGCTGTTTATTCACTGTTCACCATCGAATCCAACGGGAGCTGTGTACTCCATCGATGAAATCGCCGAGCTTGCTCACGTCATAGCAAAAAGCGGCATCTACGTCATCTCCGACGAGATTTATGAAAAGATCCTTTACGATGGTATGGAGCATTACAGCATCGGTTCGATCGAGGCAATACGGGATCAGGTGATCACCGTAAATGGCGTTTCAAAGGCGTTCGCCATGACGGGATGGCGCATTGGCTACATGGGTGCACACAAGAGCATCATCGAAGCGGCCGAGAAGTTCCAGGGCCAGGCCACTTCCAATGCCTCATCCATTTCCCAACGCGCGGCCTATGCTGCTTTGACGACCGACCTGCGTGCAGAACTTGGACTGATGGTTGGAGAGTTCGACCGCCGGCGTAGATTTCTCAAAGGAGAGTTCGAGAAACTCGGGATTCATTTTATCGAACCCAAAGGAGCTTTTTACCTGTTCTTCAACGTCAAACCCTTCCTCAACAAACACGCGAACGGAACGAAGCTGAAGACAACCGACCAGCTGTGCGAATACCTGCTGACAAAGCACCACGTCGCAATGGTACCCGGTGGAGGATTTGGAGCGCCGGATTGGATTCGAGCCTCGTATGCCTGCTCGATGAACGACCTCGAAAAAGCTGTTGAACGGCTGCGACGGGGATTTGAAGATCTTCGTTGAATAGAACACGGAAAGAGCCGATGGTACTGATTCTCACGGATTGTTTTTTCCGTGAAGATCCGTCAAATCCGCTTCTTCCGTGGTCTATTTCATCCCCCGATTGAATACCACCCGGTTTTAGAGTATATTCCTATTGTCAGGAAAGTTCTAGTGGAGAAAGAAGGAAGAGAGAACCCATGCCAACGTATGATTATGTGTGCAAGGAATGCGGACACGCGTTCGAGGAATATCAGTTAATGAACGCCGAACGACTTATGGTTTGCCCGAACTGCGGAAAACCAGCACTGAAGCGACTCATGGGAAGCGGAGCGGGGATGCTGTTCAAAGGGAGCGGATACTACCAGACGGACTATAAGAAAAGTAACGGAAGCGGATCCCCGGCAAAAGACTCGACAAAACCGGAGAAGAAGACGGAAGCAAAACCGGAGTCCAAACCCGAATCGAAATCAGATTCAAAACCTACATCGAAGTCCGGGAAGAAAAGCGAATAGCGCGTTTAGGAGGTATTTCACAGAGGACACAGACTGAAAAAGAGCTCACAGAGAAAAGAATTCGAGGTAAAATACCTTCTCAAAATTTCAATCTGCCATAAACCTCTGTGATCTCTGTGTAACGCTTCTTACCCTTAGAAAGATATTTCACAGAGGACACAGAGGAGAAAGAGCTCACAGAGAAAAGAATTTGGGGTAAGAAACCCTCTCAAAAATTTCAATCTGCCATAAACCTCTGTGATCTCCTCCTTTCTCTGTGATCTCTGTGTAACTGATTTTCAGGAGGGGGAAAAACCCTTTTTCTTCAATAGTTTTGCGGCCTTTTCAGCTTCTTCCCTCGTACCAAATGAAAGTCGGAATGTGCCGCCCGTTCCTTCCCGCACTTTCACAAGCTCCATGTCTTTGATGTTAAGCTTCGCTTTCCCGAGCGTCGTTGTCAACAATGCAAGCGTCCCCGGGCGGTCTTCCAGGAACACCAACACTTCACTTAGCGGATGCAGGAATCCTTTCATGGATTTCGGGATGCGGCTCCGCAACAACCGCGACTGAACAAAATCCTTCCGGAGCTTCGATCCCCCCTTCGCGACAAGCAATTTGTACCGCAGGAGCTCGCCTATATACAGATCCAGCGCGTGGACGATGTTCTTCCTGTTGAATTCCAGCACATCCTGCCACACATCGAAACGACTCGAAGCGATTCGCGTCAGATCTCGGAAGCCCCCGGCAGCAAGTTGCAGGTTTGCACCCGACCCCCGGTGTTTCTTTCCTACAGTGTTCATCATGGCAACTGCCGCAAGCTGCGGCAAGTGGCTGACCGCCGAGGCGACGCTATCATGCGTCGATGCGTCGAGAACCAATACCCGCGCTCCGAGCAGGTGAAGAAAGTGACTCAGGCGATGGAGAGCATGATGTGGGGTTTTTGGCGGCGGCGTGAGGACATACACCGCGTTCTCAAAAAGCAGGGGATGCGCCGCCTCGATTCCCGAGAGCTCCACCCCGGCCATCGGATGCCCGCCGATAAAATTGCGGTGTGGAAAACAACTCCTCGAGCGTTGCACGATCGTGGACTTGACACTCCCAACATCGGTCACGACAACCCGCGCCGAAACGCGGCGGCCAATGGCAGGAAGCAACTCAAGAGTTGCAGCAAGAGGAGTTGCAAGGATTACGAGGTCGGGAGCTGCAAGCGCTGATTCGATGCTCCATGCCGATGAATCAATTGCACCGCGTTTGATTGCCCGCTGAAGAACTCCGGGCTTGTCATAGCCCGTCACCCACACGTCGGGGAACTTCCGCTTGACTGCAAGGCCCAGCGAACCGCCGATGAGACCCACGCCGATGATGGTAATGCGCTGGAAGGGGCTCGTCGTCATAGCGTTTGTGGCCCGTTGATCAGCCGGGCTCAAGGAATGCGTCGTCCGATGGCTTCGGCAATGATGCGTACTTCCTTCATCATTTCTGTGAATTGATCCGGGAAGAGTGATTGCGCGCCGTCGGATTTTGCGTGGTCCGGATCGTTGTGAACTTCCACGAGGATTCCATCCGCACCCGCAGCGACAGCCGCTCGTGCCATGGGAATGACTTTGTCGCGAATGCCAATCGCATGCGATGGGTCCGCAATGATCGGGAGATGACTTTTCTTTTTCACGACGGGAATTGCGCCAATGTCCATCGTGTTGCGGGTCGATGTTTCAAACGTTCGAATGCCGCGCTCGCAGAGCATAACATTGTGATTTCCGCCGGCCAGGATATACTCGGCGGACATCAGCCACTCTTCGATCGTTGCGGAGAGGCCCCGCTTGAGCATCACCGGCTTTGAGGCTTTCCCGAGATCCTTCAGGAATGTGAAGTTCTGCATGTTTCGGGCGCCGACCTGCAGAATGTCCGCGTATTTCTCAACAAGGTCGATCTGGCCGCTTTCCATGACCTCCGTGATCACCTTCAGCTTGAACTTATCCGCTGCAGCGCGCAACAGACGCAAGCCCTCTTCGCCCATTCCCTGAAATGAATACGGCGAGGTTCGGGGTTTGAAGGCACCACCCCGCAGGATTTTCGCGCCCGATTTCGCCACTGTTTCGGCAACCGCAAACACCTGCTTTTCGCTTTCTACTGAGCACGGACCCGCCATCACGATCACGTCGGTCGACCCACTCTTCACTCCCCCGACATCGATAATCGAGCCATCCCGCTTGAATGCACGACTCGCCAGCTTGTACGGCTCCGTGATGCGGAGAACTTCTCCGACACCCGGCAGTAACTCGATCTGCCTGTGGTCGAATTCCGGTTTGACCCCGATTGCTCCGATGACGGTGTGCTGCACACCCGTCGAGCGATGAATGTCAAATCCGTACTCGTGGAGAACCTTGATAATGTTCTCAATCTGTTTTTCTGTTGCGCCTACCTCAGTGACGATTACCATGGGAACAATGAGTCAATGATGAATGAGTAGTAAACAATGGGTAATGAGCAATGAGTAATGGAGTAGTTGAGTAATTGAGTCGATGAGTTGTTGAGTTAGTGAATCATTTGGTCGTTGAATCATTGGGTCATTTGGTCATTGATTCATTGAACCTGCCGTCCGTCCTCTACCCTCTGATCTCCCCCATCATCCTATTTCCTACCTCCAACTTCCTACTTCCT
>JBARRO010000132.1:0-37257 GCA_049644265.1 Bacteroidota bacterium | reverse complement strand
TTTCTGGACACGCTGGGAGCGACAATCGCAGTAGATACAACGATTTTTATCCTGGTCCGGGATACGATGATCCAAAACGAAAAATGGTACTTCATCGGGTTTAATGCCTCGGCGACCGAACTTCTTACGAATCGGTCCGACGGGCTCTGGTACATGCGGACTCAACTCTCCCAGCCACCACCAGCGTTATTCGCGAAGTACCCGGCAAATGTGAACGATGCATGGGTTGGCCCCGATAGCGCCTCCGCAAAAGTTGTCGCAAAAGACCTGAGTGTGAGCGTTCCTCACGGCACCCATTCTTGCTATCACTACACTTTTGCAGACAACCCCTCACAATTCGTTTCCATGGCAAGATACTTTCTCCCGGGTTCCGGACTCATAAAGGATGATTTCTTTTCGACGACTGCATCCGGCAGAACCTATGTCACGTATCGTCGCGAGCTCGTAAGCTTGTCCCTGAGCAAATCTGATATCCAAACGACAAGTGAGAAGAGAGGGAAATGGACGCTCTTCAATCCGAGGTAACGCAGGGATGATGGTGGTTAGAAGTTCAAAGTTCAAGGTTCAGAGTTCAACGTGAAAGGTTCAAAGTTCAAACTTCCCAATACACTCGTCGTCGCATTCGCGTTGGCGCTTGCTGCGACCGGATGTAGCTCCTATATCACCCGGATCGCTTCCTACAGCATCCAAAACCTCTGGGCTCCGATCGCGCCTGCTTTGCACAAAGAAACGTCTCCGATCCTTCCGGATGTGGGGCTCTCTGTATTGTGGGTGGGCCATGCGACGGTCCTGATCCAGATTCATGACAAGGTATTTCTCACGGATCCTGTGTTCACGAACACGATCGGCATGATCGTCCGGCGATCGACGGAACCCGGCATTGACGTGGCATCGCTCTCAAGGGTTGACTATACACTGATCTCCCATCTTCATCTCGACCATTTCAGCTTCGGGAGTCTGGATATGCTGCCGAAGGACGGTGTTCTCCTTGTCCCAAACGGCGGAGCAGAGTACACTCCGGAATTCGGTTTTCGGGAGACGCGCGAAATGCAATGGTGGGATGTAATGGAAGAAAGAGGAGTGCGAATCACGTCTGTTCCGGTGCAGCACTTCAGCGGGCGCTACGGGTTTGATGGGGGATGGAATGCGGGGCGGAATTTTACGGGATGGGTCATCGAGTACATGGGCAAGACGGTGTTTATCGCCGGGGACACGGGATACAATCCCGAGATGTTCAAGGAGATCGGGCGGCGATTCCCCATCGACGTGGCGATTGTTCCGATCGCTCCTTCAAGATCCGAGGGTTTAGGCATGGGAGTCCACGTTTCTCCGCGCGGGGCGGTCCAGATCTTTGAAGATGTTCACGCAAAATGGTTGGTCCCGATGCATTATCGGACTTTTTTTCAGGGCTCCGATGCGCCGCCAACAGAGGCGCAGGAGTCTCTGAAACGAGTTGCCGTGGAGAAGGGAATTCAGGACCGGGTGAAGATTCTCGACTTCGGAGAGCGGTGCATCCTCGACCCGACTCCGATCCTCAACGCACCAGCCAGCGGAGATTTGGGATCAGTCACGAATTTAACCACTCAACTGTCAACCGATCTCTCACTCACCAATTGACTCATTAACCAGTCCCCAACACCCATGAAAACCTCCTTCTTCTTCAGTGTCTCAGCGCTCGTCTTCATCTCCTTCTTCATGATGACATCCCCTGCAACTCGACAGCAGGATCCGGGCTTCGTTCAGGAGAAGGAGCGCAAAATCGGCGTTGAACAACCAGGCCCCCATGACGGGGGCGGAATGACGACGGGATATGGTTTTTTTGGAAACGTGAAGGATCTCAAACTGGTCTTCAGGAAGCGAGTGTTGCATCCCGGCTCTTCCATAGGATATCACAAGCAGGCAACAGACGAAATCTACTACATCCTCAGCGGCATGGGGGAGATGACAATGAACGACAAGTCGTTCGAAGTTGAGACGGGCGACGCCGTTCTCACCAGACCGGGGAGCTCGCACGGATTGAAACAGACGGGGGAGAAAGACCTTGTCCTGTTCATTTCGTATGAGCAGGAAGTTGAGGGAAAATAAATATATCGATCCATGAATAATGAATGTTGAATGATGAAGTTGATGCCTCAGCGAGACTCCCGGAATCTTGCTGAGCGATACTAACGAAAGATTCTGGGAGTCTTACAAATCCCCGCTCACCAATTAACCAATTTTACTCTCCATGTTCATCGGACACCATGCGGTAGCGTTTGCGGCAAAGAAGACGGTCCCGGCTGTATCACTCGGGACGCTGTTTCTTGCTGCGCAGTTTCTGGATCAGCTCTGGCCAACCTTCGTTCTCCTCGGTTTTGAGCACGTTCGCGTTGCGCCGGGCATCACGGCGTTTTCGCCCCTGGACCTCTACGACTATCCGATATCACACAGCCTTCTGACTTCGCTCGGTTGGTCGGTCGCCTTTGCCGGAATTTACTATGTGATTAAACGGTCTGCCCGGAATGCCTGGATCGTCGGGGGTTGCGTGTTCAGTCATTGGGTGCTCGATTTCATCACCCACCGGCCCGACATGCCCATCGCGCCCGGGATTCATATTTATTGGGGTCTCGGCCTGTGGAACTCCGTTCCGGGAACGGTTCTCGTCGAAGGGTCCCTGTTCCTTGGGTCTTTTTTGCTCTACGCGCGTGTAACTGAGGCCCGCGATCGAACAGGGTCCCTGGCATTCTGGTCGCTTGTGGTCTTTCTTGGAGTTGCGTACGCGGTGAGTATTGTCAGTCCGCCACCGCCGAGCGAAACCGCCATCGCCCTCGGGGCACAGTCGGCATGGCTGATCGTCGTCTGGGCATATTGGATTGACAGACACCGGGTTGTCCGAAGTGAGACATCGGCAGCGAGCCGGGGATAGTATGAGCGATAGATTCTCGGAGCCATGCGGCCCACCATTCTGCGCCTGATTTCAGAGTAGCCCGTTTCATAGGTTTATTGGAGCGATAAGACTTTTTAGATTTACCCTCCCGTACTTCTCAAATCCGATTCTCATGACTATTCGAACTTTTGAGGCCGAAGAGCGCCGTCAAAGGCAAGTCATCATTGGCCTGTTTTCGATTGCCTTTCTCAGTCTTGGATATGTTTTGTACGACTACACGGCCATAACAGGCTCACATCCTCTCCCCGAAGATCCCGCTCTCCTAGGGCCCGTCATTGAGAAATTGAAATTGAAATCAGACGGACTGGTTCGAAGCCTGGACATTGCTGACGCTCACCTTGTTGTGAACGAGCAGACGTGGAAGAAACGCCGGAAAGTGGAAAAGGCGAACATCGTTGCCCAGCTTGCCCGGTACTGCGCAGATCAAAAGAAATCCACAAAGTGGACGCTTCAGGTTGTCGACGAGGGAAGCGGCGCCGTGCTGGCTGAATTGGGGACAACCGGTTTGCGTGTGGACTGAGAGAGAAAAACTGAGCTATGGGACAACAACAACTCCTTTTAATTGTCTCGGAGTCATTATCGTCGGGATCGCAGTCTACGGGGGCATCCGACTGATGGATGCATGCAACCAGGGGATCGATCGTGATATGCTCATCCCCCAGATGCATGCGGTTGTGTCAGATGCAAAACAATATGCGTTCAAGCCGACCTACCTCGGCTGAGGCGACGGAAGCCTGGCTTGCTACCAGCCGCCACGCTCGATGAGTACAACTGATCGGTTCTGCATTTATGTAGGTTCAACCTCCGGATCGGTAACTCTCACGGGATACGGCACCGTAATCGGAGAGGATCGGCAATCACCCGTAGAGGTCCTTCTCACATACACCTTGTCCGACGGTCAGGTCACAAGCCTGGTCATCAACTGGCCCTTCCTCCGGCAAGTATCGCACGCTGGAAGAATCCCCTTACTTCCGACTCTCGTAGCACTTCCTCTTTGCAACTCTCAATCGCGTCGCCACCCCCCTTATTTCGCCATTTTCGCCTATTTCCAAGAAATTAATACGCGTTTGCGTATTGATACCGTACCGGGACTTGGATAGCTTTCAAGAGCAATATGAAGGAAGGGTGCATGAACAAAAAAATCCGTGCGTGGATTGTCGATGACGATTCACTGTATTCGCAAACGCTGGCCGATGTTGTCGGCATGAACCGGAAGGTCGGAGAGGTTCGCTGTTTTATGAGTGCCGAAGACGCCTTGAGTACTCTCCACGCTTCCCGAAAGCCGCCTGACATCATATTCCTTGACATCAACCTGCCCGGAATGAACGGTCTTGAAGCCATTGAGCCGATCAAGGACATTCATCCGGACACGCAGATTCTGCTCATGTCGGGTACCCAGTCTCGTGAGGATGCCCAAATGGGATTCCATCGCGGCGCGGTCGGATTTCTTTCGAAGGTTTCCACGATTGACGACATCGAGGGTGCAATCTTGAACGCCGTCAAGCTCATAGGAGGCGCGCAAAGACAGAGAACCTCATGACGTTGCCCGGGTTCCGAGGGGGGAATCTGGAAGACACCATGAATCGCACTCGGCGAAGGCACCCGTCAGTCGTTTGAAACTCCAGTCGTGTGTAGTTGTTTCAATTCCAATTGATTTCCAGGACTCTCCCGATTACCTCAAACCGGGAGGAATTGGTTTCTCAAAGCCCATCCCCATACGTAAGGCCTGGTTTATTCAAAGACCACAAAAACAAATCCCGACCGGACATTTCCGATCGGGATTCTTGTTTCCTCATCGCAGCGGTTCAACTGACCAGCATCTTCACCAGATACAGCAGCACTGAAATTCCTACAACAAACGCAAGGATCCCCCATGCGATTTGTTTACCGGATTGCTCGGGTTCTCCGCCCGCTCCGGGAGCGTTGGTTGGCGCCATGACTTCCTCCATCAAGATTGATTTGGGAAAAGAAATGATGTGAATGTCGGAGTCGACTTGCACGGCATCCCGACTTGAATCAAATCAGATGGAAGGGAGAATTACAGATCCGAGGAAGTGACCTGGGAGTACACGAGGTGAGACTCAATGAAGGAACAAATTGTTCGAGGGCAGAGCGGATGGTCGAGCGGGCCGAGCGGTTCGGAGTCTTTCAGATCCGGAGCAGGCGCCGCGGGAAGATTGCCCCGTTTCTCGAATTTATTGGTGAGCTGGACAAGAATCGACTGCGAGTCGTCGGAGGAACGAGGCTGCTCAACAACCACCCGTCGAGAGGAGAGGGTTTTGTCGAGCACCGGCCCGGCAACGCTCGCCGAAGCGAGAACGGCAAGGATAAGAAATGTGTGCGTGAATCGTTTCATAGTTTCGCGAACCTGCAAGATACCCCAACGTCAGGAAAGATCCAACGCCCCCGGAAAGAGGTTATTGGGATTGAGAATTTGTGTTCGTCGAGAACTGTGCGCGCGAATGCGTCATCCTTGCGTTTGAAGGACATCTGAACTAATTTCCTCCTCATGCCGATTGCCCCGTTTTTCAGAAGACAAGCATTGCTCCTCGTTGTTCCAGTATTTATGTGGGCGCAAACGACTCCCGCCCCCGACCTCCAAGATGAGCATTACGGACCGGAATCGAAGAACACGTTCGACCTGTGGAAGGCCCGCGCGGAAGCTCCTGCGCCACTGGTTGTTTTGATCCACGGAGGCGGTTTTTCCTCCGGCAGCAAGAAGGATGTTTCCCGGAAACTGATTGGCGCACTCCTCGGCAAAGGCATGTCGGTCATGACCATCGATTATCGGCTGACCCCGGAGGCGGTCTTTCCTCAGCATTATCAGGATTGTGTGCGGGCGATCCAGTATGCGCGCTTTCATGCACAGGAGTTGAATATCGATTCTACCCGTATCGGGGCGGGGGGAAGTTCCGCCGGAGCCTGCACTGCAATGTGGATTGGGTTCCACGACGACATGGCGGACCCCGCAAGCGCTGACCCGGTTCTTCGCATGTCCACCAGGCTTTCCTGTGTTGCCGAGTTTTCGGGGCAGACAACGCTCGAACCGGACCTTGTCAAGGAATGGATCGGCGACTTCGCACTCAAGCACAGCTTCTTCAAAGGCGCGTTCTTCGGTCTCAAAGAAGAAGATTTGAAGGGTTCGCATACGCACGACTTGTTTCGGCAGGCTTCTCCAATGGCATACCTCACCCCCGACGATCCGCCGGTCTGGGCATATTACAGTGGATCGAAAGATCCTCCCGTAAACCTCAGTGAGGCGGTCCATCATTACAGCTTCGGCGTGCACCTCAAAGAACGGATGGATTCTTTGGATATTCCATGCGTGTTGCTGCAGGGAGAGAGCGGAAAACCCGTGAACGGGAATTGCGCCGAATTTTTTGTACAGTACCTGCGGGATAAGCCCTGATTCGACCGGCGTCAAACTCCACCCATCACTCACAGCCGACAGAGGAAGCGAAGATGAAATCGGGAATTCTGAAAATTCTTCTTGCGCACTGCATGCTTGGTGCAGTTCTCTTTGCGCAGGAACAATCAACCAACGAGGCAACTATGAAGAAGGTGGACGATTGGTTTAATGCAAAAGCGTGGCTCGGGGGGGTGAAGCTTGAACCCCACAAATCAATCAACCGGCCGGAATTTGAGCGTCAATACCAGCTGAACAAGCCGGCCTGGGACTCCGCGTTTGCGTTTCTCAGGGATCGCGATCTTTCCGCTCTCCCGAAAGGGAAATATCCGATCGACGGAGACAACGTCTTTGCCTCGATTACAGAAGACTCGACGAAAAATTTTGAGAATACCAAGTGGGAATCCCACCGCAACTATGTCGACCTCCAGTATGTGATTCGGGGAGAAGAGAAAATCGGTGTTTGCACGATTGCGAAGGCGACCGTGACGAAGCTGTATGATGGGAAATCCGATGCGGCGAATTATGCCGCGGAAGGAACGTACTATCGAGCCGTCCCCGACACATTCTTTCTGTTCTTTCCCTCCGACGTCCACCGTCCGGGCGTTACACCCGGCGGGAACAAGATCGTCAAGAAGCTTGTGATCAAAGTGAGGGTGGCTACGAAAGCCGGATAACGACTTTGTCCGGGTATTCGACGGTCGGGAGTTTTACGAGAGGAAGTGATGCCGGGCCCCGCGTGACAATTCCATTTGCATCGAACGTGCTCCCGTGAAGACTGCAGGCGAAGCCGTGACCCGAAGGGGTCACCGGATTCTCAGCGTGTGTGCATCGTAGGAGAATCGCCGTAAAGCGGCCATCCTGCTTCCGCAACGCGATCTGAAAATCGAAGTTGTCTGTGCGAATGAGGTGGAAATCGCCTTCAGCGAACAAAGACATCGGCACCGTAATTTCGTTCTCGGCGACTGATGTTCTGTAGATAGGGAGGGATGAACACCCTGTGACCAAACCCGTTGCCGCTGCCTGAGCCCCCAGACAAGCGAGACACGATGTCTTGAGAAACTCTCTTCGTTCCATCTGCCTCAGAAAGAATATCCCACACCAAGATTGAGGAATGTATTGTTGGGTTTGAAACCAGTCGGTGTCGGACTGGGAGTTCCTGAGTGCATGAATCTTGCATCAGCTTTTACCACAACGTTGGGAGTTGGAAGGAAGCTCAATCCTGCTGTTACATGGTCCTGCCGGAGCGTCGGGTCGAGTGTCGCGTTGGAGGGAATCTGCTGGTTCATATCGAGTTTCTCATACCGAACGAACAAAGCAAGCGTCTGACCCTCCAAACCTTTCATTCCCTCGAGCACGTTGTACGCGGCTTCGATGTACGCACCGAAGGCCTGTTGTGGTGTGTTGTTTCCGTATGCGCGGTTGATCTCGAAGGCGTTTGAAATGGTAACCATCGTCCCCAGGATTCTTGTCGAGAAGCCGTCGACTTCGTACTGCGCATCGGCCTCCGCCAGGAGGACGGGTGTCCCGAACATTCCTGAAGCCAGTTTCAAAGTCTCGGCATCCTGAGTTGCAAGACCAACGCTGCCGCCGTAGTATCCCGACAGTTGGAATTTGAAATCCCCGTCGTGAATCTGCACTGCCCCGGTGACGGCCAGATTGTTTGCGCTCGCCCGTCTTCCCTCAAACCTTCCACCGCGAATGACAGAACCGTGTCGGAAACCCTCGGAGTTCAGACCGTTCACGACCGCAGCGCTGTAGTACAGGCCCAGGGTCGGCTCGCTGCCGTAGAATCCAACGCCGAGCTCGCGCCACGTTGATGGAATAATGTTGGTTTCCACCTGGGTGCGTTCGTTTCCGTTGAACGAAGTTGGGAGATGGTCTTCGTTAAGAATTCCGATGCGGGGAATAAAGAGCCCGGCCGTCGCGTAGTGATTCGGAATCAGGTTGAATCTCACGTACGCCTGCTCTACCGCAACCTCGCCTCCGTTTTCGCCGCCGCTGACCTTCGCATCCTCGATCTCGATTTCCGAGAAAAACGCTATGCCCCGCCCGAATCTGTGTCCCACAAAAAGCACAAGCCGTTCGAGCGTCGCCGTCGCAATCTTCGCGTTGAAATCGCGCTGATACAACGCATTGCCGTATCCTCCAACAGTGGTTGTATTCTGGATTGAACGGGATCGCATAAGCGAATCCTCTGCGGTTGTCGTTCGCGGCTGGGCGGCGAGCCAATTGGGTAAAATCGCCAGGGCGAATAGGAAGCGGCAATAAATTGACATCTTCATGGAGGCAATTCCGAAAATGACTGATTGGCGAGAACGGCAGCAAGTCTTCAACATGACCAATTTAGTCGTACCCGAGTGTCAAATCAAGGGAATTACCGGGAGGATGACCCACCGCACGTTTGCGGAACGTGAAATTCCCGAGAGAGGGAGGATTTACGCAACAAATCCGGTTGCTTGAAGGCTTTAGAGCTCTTTACCGCTCAAGTCTTTGAGTGCAGGTACACTGGTTCGTTTTCCCGCCGACATTTTTCATCTCATAATTCTTTTGCTGCCGGGAGGATCCGAATGCAAAAAGAGTCCCGAGCGCTACAAGGGACGTTGAGAGAATGAGCAGAATGATCCGTGATTTTTGGTTCATGGTTATTTCCTAACAATTCCTCGCTCGTCGATTGCCGAGGCGATCCTGTGTTTGAATTCGTTGAGGTGGAGCACCGGGCGTTTTTCCGGCGACAAGGAAAGAACGTATGCAACGAGAGCCCAACGGTCCTCATCCTTTTCGATTGCATCGAGGTACGACGGCATGGGAGTGCCGTTGAGTCCGCCGTTGAATGTCCGATACACATCCTGGGGTTTATAGCCGTTCTTGAATACCCATTTGTAGGTCAGGTCAGTCGCCGGAATCGGACTCTCCCAATAATCCGTGAGAGTCTGAGCTGCCGGGCCATCCCCTTTCCCCTTCTCCCCATGACACTGTGCGCACTGGGCCAAATCAAAGACTTTCTTCCCTTTCGCAGCAAGAGCAGCGAGGTGTTCCGGGGGGGCGGGTACCGGGAGCAGTTCGGGCTGTTCGCCTTTCTTCCACGATTCCGTGAATTGGTCGGAGAAAGTGATCAGGTAACATGCGAGGTCATGGATTTGATCTTTCGAGAGGAATTCTCCCCAGGCCGGCATGGTCGAATTTGGCACGCCGACTCGAATAATGTGCTCAAGATCAGCCACCGTCGGGAATTGTCCCGTCTTCGTCGAGCGGAATTTGTAGATTCCCTGGCGAAAATCCCTTGGCTTGACATCGAAACCGGCTGCAAGAAAACCCTTGCCGTCGCCCGTGATTCCGTGACAGGGGGTGCACTGTTTCTTATACACGGCCTCGCCTCGGTTCGCCGATTCTGGTTCGGGAATTCCCGCCGGGATCGGCGGTGAGGGCGGGTTGGGGTCGTACTTGACCGCTTTGGCAACGCCCGGTTTCGTTGACCACTTGCCCATGTCGTCGGTGAAATAGATTCCATGCAGCTTTGCTGACAATGTGTTCTTTGCCCATCCTCCAAGCGACGCGAATCCGGGGCCATACATGTCGTACAATTGAAAGAACTGATAGGCCCTGGCGTCCGTGAGTACTTCACGGACTTCATGAAAGTACCGCTCGAACGTGTATTCGAATCCGACACCCTGTCCGCCGATCAGATAGATTCTATCACGAACGGGATCGACGACGGCTTCCTGATGGAACAGGTACCGATAGTACGGACTGTTTGCGCCGCCGCCGTACTGCAGAAACTCCACCCACGGAGTTGGAGACGCCGTGTCGATTTCTGCAAGACGGTCCTTCACGTTGATTCCGTAGACGCCGCCGTATTTCTCAAAGAAATCCGGGAACTGTGTGTCAAGCCATTTATGTTCGCCGATGGTATGACCGATCGTGAAACCGAAACTTGCCAGCGTGTGAGTCTCCCACCGTGAACCCGGCGCCCAGTGAAAGATCACTCCGCCCGTCGGTCCATCCCATTCCGTCCCTCCGTACGCTTCAACCTGATGCTCTGCGAGTTTGTTGTTGAAGCACCAAAAGACAAAGTCGAGCCACCGTTCGTCTCCGGGAACCAGCGTCAGCGTCTCATTATTCAGATCATGGTCGGGGTTGTAGCTCGTCCTTAATCCTTTGGTGCGATTTGCCCACTCATCCTTGTCCCAGGCAAACGCGCTGATGTGTCGATACTTCTTTTCGCCGTATCTGTCGCCAACCAGGTAGGCGACGACGGCAACGAGAAGAACGAGAAGCACAACTGTCGGAATTGAGACTTTGTTGCGTGGGGCTTTCACAGGTTCGCTCATGGAATCCTCCAAGACTTTCTGAAACGCGTTATCAGACTCATTTGTCTGAAATAATAATAGAAATAACCTTGCCGTTTGTCAAGTGAATTTTATCACAACTGAGAGATGAAGAGTGGGATTTTGGACAGAAACGGGCAATTCGACGGCGAGGACGCTCAGGTGAAGCATCTGGAGCCGTCGGCGCGGCCCGACTTCAAGAGAACATCAGAGCTCTACATGAGGAACGTCATTCTTCGAAATCCGAAATCCGTTGAATTTCAGCTGCCGGTGCTGATTCTCAGGGCTGAGAAGCGGTCCTCCCAGTCTTGACACAGTCTCAGGTTTGCGAATCCCTTCTGCCACATCTTCCCCAAATGTAAGGGCTTTGTAAAGGCACGGGTTTTGTTGTCGTTGCCAAAACGCACTGAATTCCATGAAACCTCCTGCTCCCCGCTTTGTAACGGGCCTTCGCTGTCTCGTGTGTGGCAAGATCTACCCGTATGGGAATCTCCATACGTGTGAGCTCTGCGGAAAGGAAGGCATTCTCGATGTCGAGTATGACTACGCTGCTATCTCCTCCTCGCTGAAGCCCGGGACCTTCCTCAACCGTCCGAATGATCACTGGCGTTACCGGGAGTTGCTTCCAGTCTTTGCGGAGTTTACAGTTCCGCATCTGCAAATAGGATGGACCCCTGTCTATGAGGTTCCCCGTCTCGCCCAACAGACCGGTCTGAACACATTGTTCCTGAAAGATGACGGGAGGAATCCCACCAGTTCATTCAAAGATCGTGCAAGTTCCATTGGTGTGCTCAAAGCAAAAGAATTTGGGTTTCGGACGATCGCCTGTGCCTCGACGGGGAATGCAGCGTCGTCGCTTGCAGGACTTTCCGCAGCCGTCGACCTTCGTAGCGTCATTTTTGTCCCTCACCGGGCACCCGAACCCAAAGTCACTCAATTGCTTGTCTTCGGAGCGACGGTTGTCCGGGTTCAGGGAAGCTACGAACAGGCCTTCGACTTGTGCCGTGAGGCATGCAGGCAGTTCGGCTGGTACGACCGGAACAGCGGTACGAATCCGTTTCTGGTCGAAGGCAAGAAAACAGCGGGGCTTGAAATTGCGGAACAACTGCGGTCGCACGTTCCCGACTGGGTGGTGGTCTCCGTGGGAGACGGTTGCACGATCGGGGCAATCGGCAAAGGGCTTCGGGAAATGCGGCAGCTCGGATACATCAACCGCATGCCGCGCCTTCTCGGGGTACAGGCAGAGGGAGCGCGACCCATCGTTGAGGCATTCGAAAGCGGAAAGGACATTGTTCCCGCGCCGACAAACACGATTGCGGATAGCATCGCCGTCGGTACTCCGCGCAACTGGCGACGCGCAATTCAGGAAATCAAAAAATCCAACGGAACGATGATTGCTGTTTCCGACCGGGAAATTCTCGAAGCAATGTGTCTCACTGCGAAACTTGGCGCCGTGTTCGGCGAGCCCGCCGGAGTGGCCGGAATGGCAGGGCTGAAAAAAGCGACTGCCAAAGGCATCGTTGACAAGAATGCCTCCGCCGTTGTCGTCATCACAGGAAACGGACTGAAGGACATTGAGTCTGCAAAAAAAGCGACCGGGGAGACGATCGATATCCCGCCCGATTTCAACCTTCTGAAAAACCGCCTGAAAGAACTCTCCATTGTCTAACCGCCGTGTGTCCGACCTGATTCTTCGGAACGTGAGTGCTGTGGTCATTGACCCACCGTCTGTCCGACGGTGTGATATCCGCATTCGCACCGGAACGATCCGTGATGTTTCCCGCCGGCTCACCCCCCTCCGTGAGGAAGAGGTGTTGGATCTTTCCGGAGCGATCGTCATGCCGGGTCTGGTCTGCTCGCACACGCATTTGTATTCGGCCCTCGCGCGCGGAATGCCGGGACCGAAAACGTCGCCTGAAAATTTCCTCGAAATTCTCAAGAAGGTCTGGTGGAAACTCGATGAAGCCCTTGACGAGGAGGCGATCTACTACAGTGCATTGGTGGGAGCAATCGAATCTGTAAAACTTGGCACGACGACTCTTGTGGACCACCATGCGTCTCCGAATTGCATTCCGGGATCTCTCGACCTGATTAAAAAAGCCATGTCGTATGTCGGGATGCGGGGAATCCTCTGCTATGAAACGACGGATCGGGGAGGGATCAAACGGCGGAACCTCGGCCTTCGGGAAAACGAACAGTTTATCAGCGCCAACAAAAAGAGCGATTGTTTCCGGGGGGCAGTGGGAGCTCACGCAAGTTTCACGCTCGTCGATGATTCGATGCGGCGGCTGGGAGAATTGGCGAAGCACTACAACACCGGAGTTCACATCCATGCGGGAGAGGATCGGGCTGACGTCCGCGGTGCAGAAAGAGCCTATAGGACGGGGCTTGTCACGCGGCTGGCGAAGTTCGGTCTCGTGAGAGAGAAATCGATCCTGGCACACGGGGTCCACCTTACGAAACCGGAGCTTGCCGGGGTTGATAAAGCTGGTGCATGGATAATTCACAATCCACGGTCGAACATGAACAACGCCGTCGGGCATGCACCGCTGCAGTGGTTCGGGAAGCGCTCGGCACTCGGCACAGACGGATTTCCCGCAGACATGTTCGAGGAGGCAAGATTTGGATTCATGCGGAATGCTGAGACAAACCAGGATTCTCCGTTTTCAAAGCTCCCGGCGATGATGCAGGGTGGCCAACGGCTTGTGTCAGAATACTTTGGCCAACAGGTTGGCGCATTCGCGAAAAGAAGTTCCGCAGATCTCATTGTGCTCGACTACGACCCTCCGACTCCCCTCGATCGAGGCAATCTTCAGGCGCATGTCCTTTTTGGAATGCATGCCTCCATGGTTCGTCATGTCATGATCGGTGGTCGCTGGGTTGTGTGGAATCGAAAGCCGGTCAATGTTGACGAGGAGGAAATCCGGGAGAAGGCAAGAAGGGTTGCAACAAAACTATGGAAAAAAATGGCTCACTGAATGGGCGCCAAACTCAAAATCATCGGGAAGTCTGAACGGCGTGTTGACGCCTGGGGAAAAGTGACGGGAAGGGCGAAGTTCGCTGAGGACTATAACGTCGCTCACCAGCTATGGGGCAAAGCTCTACGTTCGAAATATGCGCATGCCCGGATCTTGAGAATCGACACGACAAGAGCGAAAGAACTTCCCGGCGTCGAAGCCGTCTTGACAGCGTCGGATATCCCCGGTAGTAAAGCGTTCGGAATTGTACTCAAGAACCAACAGATTCTTGCAGAGGACAAAGTCCGGTACCTTGGCGATGGCGTCGCCCTTGTTGCTGCAAGGACCAAAGAGATCGCGGAGCGGGCTGTCGATCTTATCGAAGTAAAGTACGAGCCCCTCCCGATTGTCTCCGATCCTGAAGAAGCCATGAAACCCGGTTCTCCCGCCATTCATGGTGACAAGAATGAGTTTGTTCATCACAAGGTCCGCAAGGGTGACGTGCAGAAAGGGTTTCAGGAGTCCGACTTTATTCTCGAACGGACGTTCAAAACGCAGTTCGTCGAACATTCGTACATCGAGCCGGAAGCCGTACTCGCAGAACCCGATGAGCAGGGGGGAGTGAAAATCACTGGCTCGGTCCAGAATCTCTTCTCCAGTCGTCGCTCTGTTGCAGAAGCGTTGCGTCTTCCTCTCAATCAGGTACAGATCATCCAAGCCACGCTCGGTGGATCCTTCGGAGGCAAGGATGAAGCGATGACCTCCATGTGCTGTCGGGCAGCTTTGTTGGCCAGTAAGACCGGAAAACCGGTCAAGATGGTTAACACGCGCGAAGAGTCCATGCTCGAGAGCTACAAGCGTCATCCGTACATCCTTCAATACAAATGGGGCGGCATGAAAGATGGCTCGATTAAAGCGATGGAAAGTCGTATTGTGGCCGATGGAGGCGCGTACGCTTCGATGAGTCAGTTTGTCACGTGGCGTTCCACCGTGCAGGCAACCGGGCCGTACTATTGCGAGAATGTAAAGACTGACGTCTACGCCGCGTATACCAACAACAACTACACGGGAGCGATGCGGGGGTTCGGGTCGCCGCAGGTGAACTTCGCAATCGAATCCATGATGGACGAGCTTGGCGAAAAGGTCGGTCTCAACCCGTTGGAAATTCGGATGAAGAACGGATTTGAAACCGGCGCGGTCACTGCGACAGGCCAGAAGCTCACACACGTGGTGAGCCTGAAGGAGGTCCTGACCAAGGCGGCCGCTTCGATCGACTTCGAAAATAAATGGCGTCAGTTTCGCAAACAATCCAACGGCGAGAAGCGTCGTGGCATCGGACTCGCCTGCAGTTATCGGGGAGTCTCGCTGGGAGCAGAAGGTACCGATGCGGCAGAAACCATCGTGTCTGTGCAGACGGACGGAAGCGTCATCGTTTCCTCGGGCGTGACAGACATGGGTCAGGGCGCGCAAACCCAGATGGCGCAAATAGTTGTGGAGGTGCTGGGGATCTCCATGAACAGGATTCATTTCCTGAACACGAACACCAGCCGTGTCGCGGATTCCGGTCCTACGGTCGCTTCACGAGGAACGATCATGGGAGGGTCGGCTGCGAAAAACGCTGCTGAGAAAGTGCGGAACACTCTGCTGGAGGTTGCCGGTGAGATGACGTCACTGAAGTCTTCGCAACTGGATCTTGAAAACGATCATCTCGTCCATGCGGAGTCCCGGCAACGCCTCGCTTCGTTTTCCGAGCTTGCGGCGGAATGTTTCAACAAAGGGAAGCCGATGATAGGCCTTGGATGGCACAAGTCGCCCCCAACCTCATGGGACGAGAAACAGGGTCAGGGTGAGGCGTACTTTACCTTCGTCTACGGCGCCAATGCAGCGGAAGTGGAAGTGGATACCAAAACAGGAAAAGTAGATGTGGTGGATTTTGTTTCGGTGCACGATGTGGGGAAAGCGATCAATCGTGCAGCAGTTGAGGCACAGATGTACGGCGGTGTGGCGATGGGGTTGGGGTATGGATTGATGGAAGAATTTGAGATCGACAACGGTGTGCCCAAGCAATTGAATTTTGATGAATACCTGATCCCAACGTCTTTGGATGTGCCGAGGATTAAGACAATCATTGTGGAAAATGAAGATCCGGCAGGGCCGTTCGGAGCGAAATCCGTTGGCGAACCGACGAATGAAATAGCCGCTCCGGCAATTGTGAATGCAATTTTCAACGCGACAGGGAAGCGTCTCTGCGAGATCCCTGCCAATCTTGAACGTGTATTGCTCGGACACACACTGGTCCGGCACGGCGGGCGGGGTTCATCAAAGAAAGAGTCTGCGGCTGACTCCTGCAAAATCAGGACCGACGAGCCATGAGAACCGTGGAGTACTTTTCTCCGCAATCTCTAAGTGAGGCCTGCACGCTCCTTTCCGAGCTCGGGCCTGACGTCCGGATTCTGGCAGGAGGGACCGATCTGCTTCTCGAGCTTCGCAATTCGAAGGAGCCTTCGGAGAAGCCTTTGGTAGATCTCAGCAGAATCTCCGGTCTGCGTGGCATTGAAGAGACTGGCGATTCAATTGTCATAAAGCCGCTGACGACACATGACAACATCCTTCACTCGCCACTCGTTGCCCAATGGGCACCTGCTCTTGCGCAAGCCGCGTCGACAATAGGTTCACCCCAAATTCGGAACCGAGGCACGGTCGGAGGCAATGTCATGAACGCCGCTGCGTGTGCCGACATGGTTCCTCCTCTTATGGTGCTCAATGCACGAGTAAAGCTCCATTCAAAGAGAAATGAACGCGAAGTGGATCTCGCCAAGTTCTTTGTCGAACCCTATCGCACTCTAGCGGAGAAGGAAGAAATTCTCGTGGAGATCCGGTTTCAAAAACCGCCTGAGCATACGAGGAGCTCATTCATCAAACTTGGAAGACGCAACGCCCTGTCGATCGCCCGTCTGAGTGTCGCAGCGATGCTGCTGATGGATTCGAAAGGGATTATCAAAGAAGCCCGCATTGTTCCGGGTGCTGCATTCCCAACGTGGCAGAGGGTGACCGAAGCCGAACGATTACTTATTGGTAAGAAAGGGACCAAGGATTTGTTCGATCAAGCAGGAAAGATCGTTTCGGCGGTCATGATTTCGTCAACAGGACGCCGATGGTCCACGGAGTACAAGGAGCCCGTTCTTGCGGTGCTTGTCCGGCGGGCGCTCGAGTTGTGTTCTTAACCGCGGAGAACCTGCCCGCGGCAGGCAGGCGCGGAGGACGAAGGGGGAAGTTTAAGTATTTGATACCCTTCTCTTCTCCATGTTCTCTGCGATCTCTGTGGTTATTCTTCTAAGACCTATGAGAGCAACTGAAATCCATATATCCGTCAACACAACACGTCATCGCCTGGAAGTCAAGTCGAACAGCACTCTTCTTGATGTGCTGAGAGATGAACTGGGACTCACCGGCACGAAGCGTGGGTGCGAGATCGGCGAATGCGGTGCTTGCACCGTCCTCATGGACGGCAAGGCGGTCAACGCATGTCTCGTTCTTGCCCCTCAAGCGGATGGTGCTGAGATCACGACGGTTGAGGGAATGTCCAAAGCGAATCATCTTCACCCACTCCAGGAATCCTTTTTGGACCATGGCGCTGTCCACTGCGGATTCTGCACTCCCGGAATGCTCATGAGCGCAAAGGAACTCATCGATCGCATACCGAACCCATCTGAAACAGAAGTCCGCGTGGCGATCTCCGGAAATCTTTGTCGCTGCAGCGGTTACCAGCAAATTGTCGATGCAATCAAGGAAGCCAAATCCGAATGATGACCCCTCAGCAGGCAACCGTTGAATCCGAGCGCTGCCTCCAGTGCTTCGATGCACCGTGCGTTGCAGCGTGCCCGACGCACATCGATATCCCGAAGTTCATCGGGATGATCCGAAGCGGCAACATCATAGGAGCCGCGGAAGTCGTGAAGACCTCCAACGCTCTCGCAAACACGTGTGGAAAAGTGTGCCCCCAGGAGATGTTCTGTCAGTCAGTGTGCACGAGAGGCAAGCAGGACGCTCCGATTGAAATCCGCGACCTGCATTTCTTTGCCACGCAAAACGAGAGCCGTCAAGGGTATTCAAAAACAAAAAAGTTTCCGAAGCCGTTGACGAACGTCGGAGTCATCGGCGCGGGTCCCGCAGGACTCAGCTGCGCGTTCGAGCTCACGAAGCTTGGACATCAAGTCAAGGTCTACGATTCCGGTGGGCCGGGCGGTGTTCCTGCCAAGAGCATCCCTCCCTTTCGTCTCAACAATTCTGAATTGCAGGCCGACATTCAATTCCTCACACAATACTTTCCGGTAACAAAACAGGAGATGAACGCAGCGTCGTTTAAAAAAACCGTGCAGACTTCAGACGCAGTTTTTCTTTCGGTGGGACTCGGACGCGATCGTCTCCTCGGAATCCCCGGTGAACATCTTAACGGTGTCGTGCCTGCACTCCAATTTCTCCGCCAGGCAAAACGAAGTCCGTCCCGATTGAAGGTTGGAAGATCCGTTGTCATTGTGGGAGGCGGGAATGTTTCACTCGATACGGCTTCAACAGCGAAGAGACTTGGAGCAGAGCGGGTCATTTTGATCTACCGCCGAAGCGAAAAGGAAATGCGGATCTGGAAAAGTGAATTGAACGAGGCACGGAAACAAGGAGTCGAGATTCGGTTTTTGACGAATCCAGTCAGCATCATCGGTAGCCGTTCAGTGCGGACTGTTCAGTGTCGAAGCACCCGTCTGGGTCGGAAGAAAGACAAAAGCGGAAGGCCCATCCCGGTTGAAGTCAAAGGGTCGGAGTTTTTGATCGAAGCCGATACGGTGGTTGTTGCGATTGGCCAGGTAGTCGAGGCCGATTGGCTGGGAGGAATAAAGCGCACGAAGCAGGGCTACGTCAGCGTCGATAAGAATTATCGAACCTCCAATCATCGTGTCTTTGCCGGTGGCGATGTTATTACCGGCGAGGGTACTGTGGTTCAGTCCGTTGCGCACGGCAAGCAGGCAGCGCATGCCATCCATGATTTTTTGTCGAAGAAGCAGAGGTGACAATGGCCAGATTCAAAGAAGTTGAAATCTATCCTGCGCTGGATCTTTCCTACGAATTTCTCGGAATGCATCTCGAGAATCCGTTCATCCTGGCGGCCGGACCCTCGACGGACAAGATAGAAATGGTGCGACGTGCATTTCAAATGGGATGGGCCGGAGCGATTCTCAAAACGACGTCAGTTGTTGGCACGCGTGTTGACCTTTGCTACCCGATGATGTCGACATTTGACTACGAGGGACGGAAGCTCTTCGGGATGGGAAACATCGATCTTATCTCGGAGCACCATATTGACAAGGTTGAACACAATGTCAGAACATTGAAGAAGGAATTTCCTGACAAGATGGTTGCCGCAAGTATCATGGCAGGAAGAAAAGAGGACTGGCAGTATCTCGTTGAACGATTGGAACGAGCGGGAGTCGATCTGATTGAATGCAGCTTCTCGTGTCCGCAGGGCAATATCGGAGAAGATCCGGGCAAAATGCTCGCTCAGAGTCTCCAGGCGACCGAACTGACGGCGCGATGGGTCAAAGAGGCCTCGAAGAAAGTGCCCATCTCCATCAAAATAACTCCCCATGTAACGGATATCGTTGAAGTGGCCAAAGCCGTGAAGCGCAGCGGATGCGACGCCCTTACGGTTTCGAACTCGATCCAGGCGCTTATGGGCATTGACATCCATAGCTTTGCACCGTTGCCAAACCTCGGCGGGAAATCAACCTATAGCGGAATGACAGGCCCGGCCATCAAACCGATCACGCTCAGGACAATCGCTGAAATTGCCCGCAACGTTGACATCCCGATTCTTGGCACCGGCGGAGCTGCTGCATGGAAAGACGCGGTCGAATTCATGGCCGTCGGAGCGGGGGTTGTGGAGTTCTGCACGGTCGTCATGCATTACGGATTTCGTGTGATCGACGACCTCAGAAGCGGCATGGGTCATTATCTCAGTGAAATGGGCTTCCACTCTCCAAAAGACATTGTCGGCAAAGCGCTCCCCAATATTGTCATGCACGACGACTTGCCGAGAAAAAATGTCCGGAGCTCCATCGACGAACAGACCTGTATCCGGTGCGACGTGTGCTATGTTTCCTGCCGCGACGGCGGTCATATGGCCATTGATCGAACGGAGGACAGGCTCCCCCATGTTGACACGAACCGATGTGTCGGATGCGGATTGTGTCAGCATGTATGTCCGGTTGAGGGTTGCATCACGATGAAAGCAGTGGCCTAATAGTTCAGTAAGGAATAGAATGAAAAGAAATCAGATCAAGGCACCAATCGACGCTCTCAAGAAACTCAAGCTCAACATGGTGAACAAGGACTTCCTGCTTACGTGGGAGCGCTCCGATGAAGAAATACAAGCCGTCCTCATGGTAACTGAGATTCTGAAAGAACTCCATAGATCGGGTTCATCCATCCGTGCGTTCGACACAGGCCTGGCGATATCGATCTTTCGGGACAAGTCCACGCGGACGCGTTTCAGTTTTGCCTCTGCAGTGAACGCCCTCGGGTTAGGGCTTTCCGAACTGGACGAGGAGAAATCACAAATCGCGCACGGCGAGACGGTGCGCGAGACTGCGAACATGATCTCGTTTCTTGCGGAAGTTATCGGAATTCGCGACGACATGTTCCTTGGAGAAGGGAACAAGTATATGCGCGAGGTTGGCGCAGCTGTTCAGGAAGGATTTGAGAAAGGTGTGCTCCATCGCCGGCCGAGTGTCATCAATCTTCAGTGCGATGTCGACCATCCGACGCAGAGTCTCGCCGACCTTTCCCACTTGAGGAGCCACTTCGGCTCACTCGATGTCCTGCGGGGAAAGAAAATCGCAATGACGTGGGCATACTCGCCGAGCTACGGCAAGCCGCTCTCCGTCCCGCAGGGAATCATCGGACTGATGACGCGATTCGGCATGAACGTGTGTCTTGCACATCCGAAAGGGTACGATCTTCTTCCGGACGTTGTCCAGCTTGCAAAAAAGAACGCCGGCCAGAACAAGGGAACATTCAGTGTGGTCGACACCATGGAGGAGGCTTTTGACCATGCCGATGTCGTGTACCCCAAATCGTGGGCACCTTTTCAGGTCATGCAGCGCAGGACCGAGCTGTTGAACAAGGGGGATAAGCCAGGGCTCGTGGATCTCGAAAAAGAATGTCTTGCAAACAACGCGAAGTTCAAAAGCTGGGAATGTGATGAGAAGAAGATGAAGCTCACAGACAAAGGAAACGCTCTTTACATGCACTGTCTGCCGGCGGACATTTCCGGCGTGAGTTGTGTCCAGGGGGAGGTTTCGAGAAACGTATTTGACAAGTACCGGCTTTCAACATATGCGGAAGCCGGCTACAAGCCCTTCGTGATTGCCGCGATGATTGTTCTCTCCCGAATCGAGAATCCTGGAAAGAAACTCCAGGCGATGACGCGGCACAAAATTCAAAGATTGATCTAAGGAATTCACATGGCGAAGATTATCAGGAAACTCAGACCTGAAGTTATCAAGAAAACAGCGGCCCGGTGTAAGAAGCTTGGGATCACCATCCCGACATTTGCCCAGATGAAAGATCCCGACACCGTGCCGAAATCGGTAAAAGACAAACTCGCAAGCGTGAAGATGGGGGACGTGAATCCCCTCAACCTCTTCCGGATTACATGGAAGAATGACGTGAAAACAGGCGGATTCGGAAATGTTAACTTCATTGAGATTCCACCGGCGATCACCGGTGTTAAAGCACGAATCGTTGGCCTTGTTGGAAAGTACTTTCCGACCGGGGCACACAAGGTAGGAGCTGCGTTTGGCTGTCTTGTTCCGCGTCTTGTCAGCGGCGAGTTCGATCCGTCGATGCACAAAGCGGTGTGGCCGTCAACGGGCAATTTCTGTCGGGGCGGTGCCTTCGACTGCGCTCTCCTCGGCTGCACATCTGTCGCGATTCTCCCCGAAGAAATGTCAAAGGAGCGATTTGCATGGCTGAAGCAAATCGGCTCCGAAGTCATTGCCACGCCCGGGAGCGAGTCGAACGTGAAAGAGATCTATGATAAATGCTGGGAGCTGAAGAAGGATCCGAAGAACTTCATCTTCAATCAGTTTGAGGAATTCGGCAATCCGATCTGGCACTACAACGTCACGGGCCCGGCCGTGCAGGAAGTGTTCGAAAAACTGAGAGCAAGGAGTGCTCGCGCGGCAGCGTATGTTTCTGCCACCGGGTCGGCGGGCACGATCGCTGCGGGGGATTATCTCAAGAAACTGCATCCGCACCTGAAGATTGTGGCTACAGAGGCGCTCCAGTGTCCCACACTTCTCATGTCCGGCTTCGGGAGCCATCGCATCGAGGGTATCGGCGACAAACATGTGCCGTGGGTCCACAATGTCCGGAACACTGATGCCGTTGCCGCGATCGATGATGAGGATTGCCTGCGCATCCTTCGGCTTTTCAATGAGAAACAAGGGAGAGAGTATCTTGCCGGGCTCGGCGTAACAGCCGTTCAATTAAAGCAACTGCCCTTGCTTGGTATTTCGAGCATATGCAATCTTCTTGCATCGATCAAGACCGCAAAACATTTCGAGCTTGACGAACAGGATGTGATCTTTACGATTTTCACAGATTCTGTGGATCTGTACGTGTCCCGTCTGCAGGAACTCAGAACGGAGTTCGGGCCTTATACAGCGACCGAGGCTGCCAAGGATCAATCAGGGCCGCTTGCTCACCAGAAAACCGACTTCTTCAAAGAACTGACCTATCCCGAGCGAAAAGCGATACACAACCTGAAATACTTCACCTGGGTGGAGCAACAGGGTAAGACTGTCGAGGAGCTCAACGCTCAGTGGGATCCCGAATACTGGCACGCCCTGTTCGAGGATGAAGTCAGCCGGTTTGACGAACTCATCAAGGAATTTAACACCATCGCACGCTGAATCAGAGGAAACTATGCACAAGGAAATTCTCCGCGCTTCACAAAAGAATGAACGGAACGTCGTAAAATTCCTGCGCGATCTCATAGCCATCAAATCAATGAGTTCGCATGAGGAGCAAGTCATTCGTCGGGTTGAACAAGAAATGAAGAAATGCGGGTACGATGACGTGAAGATCGATCCGATGGGGAATATTCTGGGAAGGATTGGAAAAGGGAAGCATGTCATTGCGCTCGATGCGCACGTCGACACGGTCGACGTTGGAAACCCGGCCAACTGGTCGATCGACCCGTTCAAGGGTGCGGAGAAAGATGGAATTATTTATGGTCGCGGTGCGTGCGACATGAAAGGAGCGCTCGCTTCGATCGTTCATGGGGGGAAGCTGATCAAGGAACTCGGGCTGGAGGATGACTTCACATTGTATGTTGTGGGAAGCGTTCAGGAGGAGGACTGCGACGGGCTTTGCTGGCAATATATCATCCGCGAAGACAAGCTGCGGCCCGAAGTCGTGGTTGTCGCAGAGCCGACGAACCTCGCAATCTACCGCGGTCACAGGGGGCGCATGGAAATCGAAGTGCGCACGAAAGGAATCTCCTGTCACGGCTCGGCTCCGGAACGCGGGGTCAACGCCGTGTACAAGATGGCCCCGATCATTCAGGACATCGAGCAGCTCAACGAACGGCTGACCGGAGAGCCATTCCTCGGAAAGGGGACCGTAACGATAGCTGAGATTCGCTCCACGTCGCCGTCGCTCTGCGCAGTTGCGGACTCATCCACCATCCATCTGGACCGACGCCTTGCCGCAATGGATACGCAGGAGTCCGCTGTACGGGAAATTCTAGAGCTGCCGGGTGTGAAGAAGAATGGAGCGGAAGTTGTTGTGCTGGACTATGCAGTACCAAGCTGGCGCGGACTGACGTATCCCACAAAAAAGTATTATCCCACCTGGTTACTGAAGGAGGATCACCCTGTTCTTGCAAGCGGAGTCGGGAGCTACGAGAAGCTCTTCGGAGAAAAGCCGACAGTCGGACGCTGGGTCTTCAGTACGAACGGCGTGGCAATCATGGGGATGCACGGAATCCCATGCATTGGCTTCGGCCCCGGCA
The DNA here is from genome assembly GCA_049644265.1 of Bacteroidota bacterium. Classification (GTDB taxonomy): domain Bacteria; phylum Bacteroidota; class Ignavibacteria; order UBA10030; family UBA10030; genus JBARRO01. Next base: position 13,571 of record JBARRO010000132.1, on the reverse strand, counting down.
ACGAAATCCATGCTCACATGGCGACGGAGCAGATACCCGTTGAACATCTGGTGAAAGCGGTAGCGTGGTATGCGATGTTTCCGCTGGAGTATGCAAGTGGAGGGAAGTAGGTTAACGCTCAATAAATTGGAAACTTAAACGCCCTGTACGCTAAATATCCCATATAATCCGATCTTCCTGTATCCTCAAACGACAGCTCAAGATACACTCTTGCCGGTGTCTCACGACTTGCCTCAATAATCCGCACGGACGATTTCACCTTCCTGTTTTCGAACCCCGTTGAGTCCTTGTTTGGTTGAATCCATTCCACCGGATTTCCCGCCAAGTCCCTCGCGATTGCCCCGAAACAAATGAGCCTGTTCCCGTTGGGCAAATACCCTACACTGCCGACGACAGGAGAATAGAGCTCGTTCCCTCTCTCCTGACCGAATTGCCAAATCTGCTTGATGCGTTGATTCGCCTCATCTAGCTCGAACTCCACACCGCGTGAGAAATTCGCCTCAGGTTGGAGAGGCGAGTCGTATCCACGGAGATTTCCGTTGTCGAACAGCAGAATTCTGTTCGGGTCTGTGGAGTTCTGCACGGGCGCATGCTGCCCCCACTCCCATTCGAAGCTCTTCCCAGGAGATTGAAGAAGGAAATTCTTAAAAGAGGGGGGCCAGTGTTCATGATTGCCCATAATCCAGCGAATTTGAAGTGATCCAAGACTGAGTTTCACGACGGCGCTTTGATTTCTGGCTGAAACCACAATGGAACTGTCTCGGGAGTCAAGATAGAGCGCGTTCAGGTGCAGCCAATCGTCCGGAGGAGAAACGTGTCGTGGAGCAGGCGGTCGTTGGTAGTCGAGGATCTTTTTGAAATCGATGGTCCGAACGACAGAGTTGGAGCTTCTGTCGATTTCAACAATGAGATCTTCAACACTCTGCCAGGTGCCCGCCAGCGCAAGAAGATTACCATTCGAAAGTTCGACGCAATCGTGGTGGAACAGGAATCCATCCACCTTCCACACCTTTCTTTCCCGGCCGAAGAGGTCAATTTCGACAAGCGTGTTGTTCGCCTTCCATGAATCCGGAACCTGATCGATAACCCAATCCTCGATATTGCCCCAAAAAGTCTTTTGTGTCACCGTGGATGGTGCCTGCCGGTCGGGCTCTTCTATCCGCGGGAGGCTTTTAAGAACCGAATACCAGCCAACGTAGCCGAGCGAGAATTCAACTGCGGATCGCAGTATTTTTCTCGTGTCGGAGAGTTTGGTCGGCATGGGGAGAAGGAACCGATCGTTCGCGAGCACCTTTGCCCAGAATATGCAGTTTCCAAGATAGGCCCATCGGATCTTTCCGTGGTTGTCGATTGCGAGGAACATGCCTTCCTCGCTCGATCCGGCAAATTCTCTGTATAGAAGAATGAAAAAGAATCCCTCCGCCAGGCGGCTCGATTCCCGGTGGAGAATCTTCAGGCCTTGAAATTTCTTGGGAAGAGGTTTGGTTTGGATCTTGAGTGAATCCAATGCAGTTGTGCCATCGTTTGATTCTACGCGGAGGATTACCGTGTTTATGAAGTTTGGATAGAGGCCCAGAATGGGAACCTCATGCTCAGTTTCAAGTTGTTCAAAATTTTTTGTCAGATCTTCCCCGTCCTGTCCCTTGATGATCACAGTGACTTTTGAAGGCAAAGTGGTTCTAAACCTTGCGAGGGCGGTCAGCGGGGATAGCGGGAACCGTTCGACGGCTACATCGATGAGTCGATTCTCGCCTGGATTGGAGATGTCACTTCGTTTGGTGCATGCCGGTACGAGGAATAGGAGGACGAGTGAGATGGGGAGAAGGGGTTTCATAGAACGAAAAGCTCGGTTTTCAATATCCAGTTGTGAATGTCCAATTTCCAATTACTCTTAGGTATTTCTTACCTTTTTCGCTCTTCGTGCCCTTAGTGCCCTTCGTGGTACACATTCCGTTAAGCTCCTTCGTGGAAGGTGCAACAAAAAAGCGGAAGATTCCGTAACATTTTTGCTGGTCAACTGTCCGTCCAATGGTTAGCCCTTGTTTCCAGAAGGAAGGTCCCATGAAACGAGCAAGTCGCATTGTATGCTCCCTCTTGTTCTCCACCTTCTTCTTTACAGATCTTCCCGCCGGCGATGCCATGAAACCGGCTCGTACCGACACCCCGCCGCGTATCGACGGCAAACTCGACGACCCTGTCTGGAGTAAGGCCCTCATGGTCACAAGCTTCAGATCATTCTACCCCGATTTTGGGAAAATGATTCCGGAATCGACAGTTGCCTATGCCGCGTATGACGATACCAACTTGTATTTTGCCTTCCGTTGTTTTGACCCGGAGCCCTCCAAAATCAAAGCGACACTGACACAGCGCGACAACATCCGGAACGACGATTTCATCTGCCTGAATATGGATACGTTTGACGACCAGCAATCGCTCTTTGCCTTCTACGTCAATCCAATCGGCATTCAAATGGACAGCCGGGGCACGAACACGAACGAAGATATCAGCGTCGATTTTGTCTGGAGCAGCGCCGGCCGGATTGACGACCAGGGCTACACCGTAGAGGCGAGCATTCCGCTCAAGAGCATCCGCTACAACGATGGCGATCCCACGTCGATGGGAATGATCTTTGAGCGTCAGGTCGGACGCAGACTGGAACATGTTGCCTATCCGCCGCTCGATCCCTCCAAAGGATACCAATTCCTCACGCAGATGGGCCGATTGGAATACGAAGGGCTGAAGCACTATGCGTTCTGGGAAGTATTGCCGGCATTTACCTACAGCGAAAAGTACCACAAGGATCAGGGCAGCCTGAAGCAGTTCGTCAGCAAGGGAGAGACGGGTGTAACGGCGAAATACGGAATCACACCTCAGCTCATTCTGGATGCCACATATAATCCGGATTTCAGCCAGGTTGAAGCCGACGCAGGCCAGGTCGATATCAACCTCCGGTCACCGTTGTTCTTTGCAGAAAAGCGCCCGTTCTTCCTCGAGGGGACGGACCTCCTGAACATCGGGGGAATTGACCAGGGACGACAGCAGGGAGTTCTCTACGGTGTGTACACGCGGAAGATTGTGAATCCGCAAACGGGGCTCAAATTGAGTGGAAAAACAAGTCACGACGGATCTCTGGCGGCAATCATCGCTGTAGACGACCTGACAAACGGACGTTCCTTGAACTACGGTAATCACGCCGTTGTACCAATTGTGCGATACAAGCAGGCGTTCGGCGGCGGAGACAGTTATGTGGGAGGGATCTACGCAGGGAGAGAATGGGGAGCGACATACAACAGGGCAGGAGGCTTGGATGGTCTCATTCGGATTTCGCCGTCCACTTCGCTGGAGTACCACGCGCTCGGGTCAATGACGCGGCAAACCGACTCAACGAACGCAGACGACGGACATGCGCTGTCACTTTTGTATCGGTCGAGCCAACGAGAAGTGGAATGGGGCCTGGAGGCGAACAAGGTCTCACAGGCATTTGCCCTCGACGATGGATTCCTTACGCGAACGGGAGTTCTCGGCTTCGGTGGTTATATAACGCCAAAGATTTTTCCGTCATCGGGGAGTGTCGACCGCATCGACCTGACAATGTTCCTTTCAGTGCTGAGGGATGAGCCGGGTGGATTGTGGGAGACGACAAACCGGTTTACTGTTGCCGCGACCGTCCTCGGAAGTCTGACGGCAAGTGCACAATATATTGAAGCGACGGAAATCTTCGCCGGAGCGCGGTTTTCCGACCGGGGGGTGAGGGTCGCCGGAGGCGGACAGTTTTCGAAGGAAGTCTATTTCTACCTGTCCTCATTCCACGGAAATGCCGTAATCTATTCCTCAAGTCCGGAGCAGGGGAACGGAACTACGGTAAGCGGAACCCTTGACTTTCAGCCGTGGCAGAATTTCAATATGACGCTGACGGGGACTTACGCGAGCCTCTCCCGTGCGTCGGACAATTCTCTCGTCTATGAATATCCCATCGGTCGCGTCCGCTTGACGTATCAATGGAACGAGTACTGGTTTGTCCGGACGATTGCCGAATATAATGGTTTCAGGAAGAACCTCACAGACGATTTCCTGCTCTCGTTTACGTACATCCCCGGAACTGTCATGTACCTCGGCTACGGTTCGCTTTTTGAGCGCACTGCATGGAATCAGACAGCCTACGAACCGGCCACTACGTATCTCGAAACGTACCGGGGGATATTTTTCAAGGTGTCGTATTTGTGGAGGAGTTGAGATCCCGCGTTTGGAAAGACATTACACAGAGGACACCGAGAGAGAAGAGGTCACAGAGGTTTAGAACTTAGATCTGTGGATAAGAGTTTCAAAGCAATGAAATTTTCTTCATGATGAGATAACATAGTGAACCCTTTTTTCCACGCTCGCTTTCTCTTCGCTCTCTGCTTCTTCTTCGGCACGATAGCCCGGGCACAGCAGACAACCCACAGCATTGCTGCCGCATGCGAACGTCAACTCAGCAGCATCGAAAAAAACATTGTTGATGTCGCTGAAGCGATGCCAGAGGATCGGTTCTATTTCAGCCCGGAAAGTTTACAGATACCGGAAAGGCGCCTGCAAGGGGGTGCGCACGTTTGCCGCTCAGGTGAAGCACCTTGCCACGGACAATTACGACATGTGGAGTGTCTTGACGGGAGAGCCAGTTCCTTCAGGCATCATCGGCGTCGAAGGTCCTCCCGAAATCAAATCGAAAGCGGACATCATGAAGTACCTCAGAGGCTCCTTCGCCATGGGCCACAGGGCGATCGCAACATTGACTGCAGAGAATGCGATGGAACTACTACCGTTTCGAAGCAACAAACTGGCCCGGCTTGACCTCGCTTTCTGGGCGGCTCACGCACTCCAACGATCATTATGGCCAGATGGTGGTCTACCTGCGGTTGGTGGCATTGTACCGCCGGCCAGCAGGCCGAGGTGACAGGAGAACATATCGCTCTTAAACTAGAAAAGCCGGCTCAATTTTGGCCGGCTTTTTCGTCGATAGCCATCTTAACTCCAATAGAATTCCTGACTTATCACATTCGTGGTTCCCTCCGCCCCGGCCGAATCGTCGCCGAACACCAGTCACTCATCTTAACCAAATTGCCGAAGAGGGGTTAAGAGACTGCATCAGAAAACGGAATGAGGACCGTGTCGAGTCTGTAGGTTCCTTGCTGTCCTCTGGTAAATTGAGTACTATGAGTGAAGAAAAGATGCGCGTTGAGCTCTTCCGAACGTCCTTTTAGCTGTTTGTCGGGTTGCTCTCACACAATCAAGAGGAGCAGAACATGGTAACAAACGTCGCTGGCAAGGAGGTTACCGGTCAGACTCACGAAAGCGTGACCTGTACGAAATGCAAGGGGACCGGCCTGACGGGCGATCATCGCATTTGCAGCCAATGCAGGGGCTTCGGCTTCGTCTCTCAACATTCCGTACCGTGTCATCATTGCCACGGCACAGGGTTCAGCAAGTCGCACACGCCCTGCACACAGTGCGGAGGGTTCGGTTCGTTGCCGGTGAAGTAGACTACAATTGTAAATCGTCAATTTTCAATTGTAGATTGAGAGTGGCAACAATTCTGTCTTTCAATCTGGCTGCCTCGATTTGGGCAGAGAAAACCAGAAAGCCAGCGCATTGAGCTGGCTTTTTTGTTCTACTGGGTCTGCGAGGTACGCCTATTTTCTCATAATCCCATGCTCACAATCTGCGAAATCTGTCATCTGCGCTAAATCTGCGTCATCAGCGCAATCACATGCGCAATCTGTCATCTGCGCCAAATCCGCGTCTTCTGTGTAATCACTTCCTCATCTTTGCAGCAACTTCCGCGACACGTTTTCCGAGTGCCTCGCCCTTCCTCAGGAATTTTTCATCAACGGATTTTGTGTCGAACGGAGGCTCGCCGGTAATTGCCGACGCTCCAAAAGCGCTCGTCCACTCCGGTCCACCCACGACGATCATCCCGAACACCAACATGGAGTGGAGGATGTTCAGCTGTGCCAACTCTTCACCCGCAGAAATTCCTCCCCCGGTCACAAACGCCGCTCCGATCTTGTCCTTCAACAGCGCACCTTCAAACGGCCAACCGTTGATGAATTCCTGAACCTGCGGTGCAACGTTTGCATTGTAGACCGGAGTTCCTACGATGATGGCGTCCACGGAGAGAATATCTGCGGTCGTTGCTTCCGCCACGGTTTTAACCGTAACCGATGACGTTTTGGCGCCCCTCGCGACTGCCTCCGCCATCGCTTTCGTGTGTCCCGTTTGACTATAATAGACAATGAGGATTTTTGGCTGGCCTTGTGCGGTCAACACCGGTGAGAGAGAGATGATGAGAATGAAGGCACAAACACACTGGGCAATTTTCATACAGGATCTCGGGAGGGAAAATAGATTGGTTTCGAACAACTTAAGAAGGGTCGTCTAGAAAAGCAAAAGACAGCCCATACAGAGCCGGCTTCCAAATCCCGCTCTTCATATCGGCTACATTTCTGATTGACAAATTCGAATAATCGCGTATCTTAGACGAAAAAAAAGGAGCAACGGCATGAAGCGAGTTCGGGTTCTGGTCGGTACACGCAAAGGAGCGTTCATTCTTTCATCCGATGAAAAGCGGAAAACCTGGGATGTGAGCGGTCCGCATTTTGCCGGGTGGGAAATCTACCATATGAAGGGATCCCCTGCAGACCCCGACCGCATCTATGTCTCCCAAACCAGCGGATGGTTTGGACAGATCATTCAGCGCTCAGACGACGGCGGAAAGTCGTGGTTCCAGCCTGGCACGAAACCGGGGGAGCCAACAGCGACACCGGAAGGCATGCCCACGGGCGAAAGCAATAAGTTCGTCTACGACACCTCCCCTACCACTGGAAAGCCTCTGACTACCCATCAATGGTACGACGACACCCAGCATCCCTGGGAATTCAAACGCGTGTGGCACGTGGAGCCATCCCTCGACGATCCGAATACGGTTTATGCCGGCGTGGAGGATGCCGCTCTGTTCCGAACGACCGATGGCGGCCAGACCTGGCACGAGCTGGCGGGTTTGCGCGGACATGGGACCGGACCGAAGTGGGCTCCCGGCGCTGGCGGTATGGGTCTCCATACGATTCTTCTCGACCGAAAGGGCCGGATGTACGTCGCGATCTCGTCCGCCGGAGTTTTCCGCACAGACGACGCCGGAAAAACCTGGAGGGCGATCAATCAGGGGCTCGTCTCGCAATACATTCCCGACCCCAAAGCCGAGGTGGGGCATTGTGTCCACCGCATCGCCCTGCATCCTTCCCGGCCGAACACGCTCTTCATGCAGAAGCACTGGGACGTCATGCGCACCGACGATGCGGGCGAGTCATGGCATGAGGTGAGCGGCAACCTTCCGACCGATTTTGGTTTCGTCGTCGACGTTCACGCACACGAGCCGAATACGGTCTATGTCATTCCGATCAAAAGCGACTCCGAGCATTTTCCGCCGGACGGAAAGCTGCGCGTGTACCGAAGCCGCTCGGGAGGCAACGAGTGGGAACCGCTGACGAAGGGATTACCGCAACAGAATTGTTACGTGAACGTCCTGCGCGATGCGATGGCGGTGGATTCACTTGATTCCTGCGGCATTTATTTCGGAACGACGGGCGGACAAGTGTATGTCTCGCCCGACGGCGGAGACACCTGGAACGCCGCCGTTCACGACCTTCCGGCCGTCTACTCCGTTGAGGTTCAGACGATCTTATGATTCGCGTCGCCCTGCCATATCATCTCCGGAGGCTGGCAAACGTCGGTCCGGAAGTGGAGCTGTCCATGGAAGGCCCGGTGACAATCGCGTCTGTTCTCGACGCACTCGAAGATCGCTATCCGATGCTTAAGGGAACGATCCGGGACCATGTGTCGAAAGAGCGCCGGCCGTTTCTGCGCTTTTTCGCTTGCGGCGAAGACCTTTCTCTTGCACCGCCAAGCCTGCAACTCGACGAAACCATCGCATCGGGCAGAGAGCCCTTCATGGTCATCGGTGCGATTGCGGGAGGGTAAAGATGTGATGTGAGATGTGAGATTGCAGATGGGAGATTGAAAAAACAACGCGTCAGTTAGTCAACAATCTCCTAGTCTGAAAAACCCCGCATCTTTTCAATCTACAATCTTCCATGTTTAGTGCCCCCAACCAGATTCGAACTGGTGTTCCAGGCTTGAAAAGCCCTTCACAGCGATAAAACAGCTTGAATTCAGGGCTTTCAGTAGCCGGATTGAGGGACAAGTGTTAGCAAAGTGTTAGCAGTCGAACTGCGAAAACTTCTGCAGTGGATTGGTTGATGATAAAGTGTTTCGAAATGAAATGCAACTCACAACCCAGATCTATTCGCACCTAGTGTCCAGTGAGCTGCATGATGCGGTGAATAGGATTGAGGTGGGGGTGTGATAATGATGGATTGTCAAGTTGAACCGTTTGCGGACACTTAATCGCTTTTCTTTCAACGATTTGCGTCTTCACATTACTATTCCCCGGCGGGTTCGGGTTGACGCCGCCCTCGGAAATATTCGTTTCGCTATTAGCGAACAATATTTGCATTTGATTGTTTTTGTTGCTATCTTAAAGACGTTGCTACCCGTTCAAGCTGTGCTTGAAGGGAGGCTTTTGCTCGTTCTTTGATAAGGGGGCATCGGAAGATGCCTGTGAGCATCGAAATTGTGATGCTCAAAATGTTTGTGGCACCAAGACTCGACTCGTGCGCATATGAATATGTGCAATATGTGCGTATCGACTCGTAATGATGCTACAGGCCAGCGCTAAAGCAATGAGCGCTGGCAATTTAGGCTGAGAGGTGAAAAACGGCGTGGGAACCTCTTCCTTTCTAAAGCAACGCCGATGGCTACCATTACAGGGAGCCGGGATGCGGGGAAGGAAAAAGGCTTATGCCTATCAACAAAGTAGCAACACCCAGTCGTGTTCTAGTGAGCAGATGGATGCGACTCCTTTGGAAGAGAAGACAAAAAGTAATTGAGTTGGTCTTCCTTCTGATTAGAGTCTACCTGAAGGCCACCAAGGACTAACCTCTCATTCTAAACCAACTTGATGGATGATGATATATGCTTAATGAAGCGCTCAGATTATTGAGGGTTTTCCACGATCTTACTTTGACAGAAATGGCGAAGGAATTAGAAATCTCTGCTCCTTACCTGTCTGAGATTGAGAACGGCAAGAAAGCGCCAACGTTGGAACTGGTTCGAAGGTATGCGCGGATTTTCAAAACTTCACCTTCATCGCTTCTGTTCTTTTCCGAAGAAATTGAACGCGGAAGAAAGAGCGGTGACCTGCGAGCGTTTCTTCGTCGAAAGACCATCCAGTTTCTGCAGAAAATTGAGAATGCGTCAACATAAAACCTACCCCCTAAGGCTTTCCCCACTTTATGGCCTCCAGAACAAAAGAAAGCTTTGCTCCCTTTTGGGAGTCGAATTAGATACCCTCAAAAGGCTTGAAGATGATTCCTGTTACAACGTTTTCGAGACAAGAAGCAGCCTCGGAAAAGGGCGTATCATTGAAGAACCTGTCGGTGTTCGAAAGCGAATCCATTTGCGCCTGTTTAAACTTCTGCAAAGGATTGAACTTCCTCGGTTTCTTTACTCCGGCAGAGCCGGAATCTCATATGTCGACAATGCAATGCCGCACGTCAAAAACCAGTTCGTGCTGAAGGTCGACATTCAATCCTTTTATCAGAGTTCGAGAGCGGAGTTCATCTTTAGGTTCTTCCATTATGAACTCAGGATGAGTGAGGACGTAGCTTGGTTGATTACAAATGTATTGACCTACAACGGGCACATCCCGACCGGAAGCCATGTCAGCCAAGTCATCGCCTATTGGGCGTATTCGAGAGTATTTGAGACCTTATCACGTCTGGCCCTGTCGAATGGTATGGAGTTCTCCCTATATGTGGACGATATCACATTTTCAAGCCCTCACGTGATTCTCAGGACTTTTCACCTAAAGGTGAGCAATCTATTAAAGACTGTGGAGCTTCGGTTGAAGAACTCAAAACTAAAATACAAAGAGGCCGGCGAATTCAAGACAGTAACCGGTTGTGTTATCTCGCCATCTGGAGATCTCGTTGTTCCCAATAAACTGAGAAAGAAAATAATCGACGACCTGAAACAGATCGAAAAATCCCACAGGAGTGACACCCAATCAATTCAAAGGGCGATTGGAAGGATTCTGGCTGCACAGCAACTTGAAAGATCCTTCATGGATGAGAGTTTAAGGAAGCTGAGAATGCTCAGAAAAGAAGAATCGCCCGGCACAGAAATCCAAACTTCGAATTCATAAATTCGACGAGAATATTAGAACGCCTAGCTTTATCACCCTGCTCAATTTGTTTTCTCATCTGCTCCAACCTTCAACTCTTCAATCATTCTCTCAATTCTCGGATTTCCCGGATTTTCATTGAACAAAACTCTATAGGTGTGGTTTCTGTGCAATCCATCCTCAATTTCCGGGGTGGCATATGCGAAATGTTTTGAGATTGACGTCCCTGTTTCTTCTGAGATGAGTTCGAAAATTATCTTGCAGTCCTTTCTCTTGAATTGGAAAAGTGCGGTTTTCCGATAGATCCTAATCAATGCCTCTTGGCCACAAGCGTGAAACATTGTGGCAACATCTCCGGGCAATTTGGTGCGAGAGATTTCGCCTCCCCTAAAACCAGTATCTCTGTTTTTCTGAAGACCACTTGCAGCTTGTTTTGCCTTTTTATCAACATCTTTCCCAATGGGGTTGGATTTTCCTACTTCGTATTGCAGATCTAGTCTCCTGCCGAGTTTTGGCATCAAGGAAAGGGTTCTGTCCCACAAGTCAGAGTTTTCCACTGGACGACCATTTCTGTTGCGCCATTTGTCTTTCTTCCAATATCTTGCACGGCTGAGGTTGTCGCAGACATACCGAGAATCTGAAAGAACCACAACACGAGATCCGCCAAGTAACTCATTGTTTGTTCGAACCCATTCCAATGCCTCAATGAAGGCTAGTAACTCCATCCGCTGATTTGTCGTTTCTTCATATCCGATCTGAAAAATGGTTTCTGTTTCACGGTTCATCGTATCCGGATACTCAACGATGCCCGCGATTCCGCCCTCACCTCCAGGATTGTCGAATGCGGAACCGTCGATGTGAATGACGAGAGCATACGGATCGTAGAACATACTCCTAAGATAACTGGATTTCTGCGTGATGTGGAGACTAAGAGTGCAGGTTAAGCTTGTTCGAAAAAGTTTTGACTCTCAGTCTTATTTTTCGTATATCAAGCTTGATGTAAGTAACAACCCCACTTCTAAACTCCTAAACCCGTAAAAACTCCACACCTTTCCGCCGTTTCGGCGCAGGGGTTTGTCTTCGGTCGCCCGAACCCATCCAGCTGCCTAGACAAGTCTTGGAGTCCATTATGCCATTACCTGTATCTCTAGAAATAAAATGCAAGAAGAATGCTGACGGCACATATAATGCTCTCGCATTTGACAATAATGAAGCCGTCTCAGAAGAAGGACTCCTTGTTACAAAAGGGCGTCCTTCGCAGGTCGTCCACCTGTACCATGAGTTGCGAAAACGTTATCCAGGAGTAGACATCTCTGTTGACGAGATTTTTACTGAATGCGAAGTCATGAACAAACATCGATAGAGGCATTCCTGCAGACAACTTTTTACGCACCTGTGTAATTGACTCATTCAATTTTGATTCTTAGTTGGTTCAGTTAGACCTTGGTGGCACATAGAGGCCGCCACCACAGCGCTCGGGCTGCTTTTCAAAGTCACATGATTGGCCATTATCAGCAATAGCTCGGAAAAAACAAAAAGCGACCCAAACGCCCGGGTTTGTTGGGCCGAGGTCGGCGGGTTCAACCGCTTACCCCATGCACCCGGATAGCTCAGGCCGCATGAGTGAAAATACGAAAGTCGATTGCGAGAATAAAGGGATTGTTCTTTCAATCCGGGCCAAGAGAGTTGGGCGGACAATCTCAGGGAGTTCTAAGGACAGCCTAAGTTGACATCTTGCATCTCATGCCGCTCCTAACTACATTGCATTACGCCTGAAGGGGGCTGAGTTAGTGCGAACCAAATGGAACCTCTTGAGTCTGAAGTTTTGGACTGAAGAGGTTTTTGCGTTTCTAACCGGTAGCTTCGACTCAACATAGGTAGAACTTTTCACAAATATCAAACGGAAGGGATCTCAGCTATGAGCAGCGGAATACTTGGTGCGATAGGATTCGGAATTGTCGGCGGCCTCGTCGGCTTCGCCATGGAGCAATTACTTGGAGTAAATTTGAGCGGAATGATACTCAATCTTCCTGGTGTTGCAGGTATGGCGCTGATTGGCGCGATTTTGGGATTGGTGGTTGGCGTTGCCACTCACAAGAAGAATTGAATCAAATAACAACTTCCATCAACTCGGGCCGACAGGGTGTCTCGTGCGGTGGGTCGAACCTCTGACGCGAGATGCGGATGCGGTTTTGTTCCTATTGAAATGATTGTTGACTCCAACCAGTATACTTTTTAGAGGAATAGGCGAGGAGTTCTAATAGTGCTTCACAAAGCATCGATCATAATCGGTATCAGGTGGGTAGGTGCTCTTCCGGTAGCCTATTTTGCATATATCGTTTCAATTTCGATATTCGATTTTGGCGTCAAACGAATCGACCCGGAACTAGTCCAAGACGTAATACCGGCCTTTGGATTCGCTGGCCACTATATTCTAGGTCCGTTATTTGTTTTTTCCCGCTTCGCAAGTGCGACATTCGCGGGCATGGCAGTGGCAATGAAAGTAGCTCCGAACAACAGGGTTGTCGCGGGAATGGTCATATTGGGGGCATATGTTTTAATGTTATTCCCAGTAACTTTTCTGTTTGGAAAACAATCAGCTCAAATCGATTGGACATTTGGGTATGTTGTCAGACTTGTGGTCGAGGTCGGGGCACAAATAATCGGTATGATTGCAGCAATTCAAATCGTTCGACGCGAAGAGCTTGACCGGAGTGCCGCAGGTTAGCCGCAACCGTTAGCAAGCAAACTACATTCTTAATCAGACGCCTATGAAAACCACACTGATTCTACTTACTCTCGCATCTCTCTCGGTTCAGACTCCTGCTCAGCCGTCTGCCAAGATTATCGGACAACCTGATGCTCCTCTCAAGATTAGCTCGTACAGGGCCACTTATGTGGCAGGAGATGAATACCTCTCAGAGGGTATTTATCATATTCTGGAATACAAGAATGTCTCACAGAGAAGGATTATTGCCTTACAAATCGGACTTGTCTCTTTCGACATCTGGAATGAAGTCCTCGACCAAACAGGTGGACTAAGTATGAAGGAAATCGCTCCCGCAGAATCTGTGACTGGTAGATGGGCCGTCACGACATCCGGCGATTTCTCATTTTACACAGGCGTTGCATATGTGAGCAAGGTCCGCTTTCTGGATGGGGAGATTTTGACCAGCCCCCTGCAGTGGTGCCAATGGTAAGTTAGTTTTCTCCCTGAGTCAAGCATTGGCCACCTGACGAAGGGAGTATGCTTCCGGTGCTGGGGGTCTGTTTCCCAGTGAACTGTGTGGCCTGC
>JBARRO010000131.1:0-12451 GCA_049644265.1 Bacteroidota bacterium | reverse complement strand
ACCGGATTGATCGTCTTGCTTCTTCTGTTCCGGTCAGGTAAATTGAACAACCGACTGTCCAAAGAAGAACGCCAAATTCTCTCCCGAGTTCCCCAATTCCCTTAAGCTCTTGTCGATGACAACAACCTACATTACCCATCTGGAATGCAGTGTGTGTGGCGACCGGCATTCGCCACACGAAAAACAGTCAGTTTGCCGGTCCTGCGGGAAGGCACTTCTTGCGCGTTATGACCTTCAGGCAGCAAAAAAAGCTGTGTCGAAAGAAATGCTGAAAAACCAGGAATCGTCGCTCTGGAAATACCGCCCATTCCTCCCCATTGAAAACGAACGCAATGTGGTCTCGCTCGGTGAGCGGATGACCCCGCTCGTCCGATTGGAGCGCATCGCTGCCGACCTGGGCCTTCGAGAGCTCTGGATGAAAGATGAAGGGCAGCTTCCGACCGGATCATTCAAGTCGCGTGGTCTTGCGATGGCAATCTCGAAGGCCAAAGAGCTGGGCATTCAGGAGATTTGCATTCCGTCGGCGGGGAACGCGGCAGGTGCGTCCGCAGCGTATGCAGCGCGTGCTGGCATGCAGGCGTGGATCTTTTTGCCCGAGGATACTCCCGTTATCAACATCAAAGAATGCACGGCATACGGCGCGCATGTCGAACTTGTCAAAGGCAATATCAGCGACGCCGCGAAAGCAATGAATGATCGGCGAAAATCCAATCCCCAATGGTTCGATGTTTCGACGCTCAAAGAACCGTACCGGCTTGAGGGGAAGAAGACCATGGGGTATGAGCTCGCGGAGCAGTTTGGCTGGAAGCTTCCGGATGTCATTCTTTACCCGACGGGCGGAGGGACAGGGCTCATCGGAATGTGGAAGGCGTTCGATGAACTTCAGGAGCTTGGGTGGATTGATTCGAAAAGACCGAAAATGGTGTCCGTTCAGTCGGCGGGTTGTGCTCCCGTGGTGCGAGCCTTCGAAGCGAAAAAAAAGGAGTCCGAATTCTGGCAAAACGCTGAGACCGTCGCCTCCGGTCTGCGGGTCCCGAAAGCGTTTGCGGATCATCTGATATTAAACGCACTCTATGCAAGTGGCGGTTGTGCGGTTTCCGTACCGGACGCCGAAATTGTGTCGGGGGTGCGGACCTTGGCTCAAAAAGAAGGGCTCTTCATCTGCCCGGAGGGAGCCGCGACTGTCTCAGCCATCCAAAAACTTGTGCATTCGCATTTTGTAGAACCGGCCGACTCAATCCTCTTGTTCAATACTGCCACGGGTATCAAATATCCCGACATTGTTCCGTAGCGTGTGTCAACGGATCTGAATCCTGCGATGATCCCTCAACAACTCTTCGATGTGTACCTTCGCACAGTTCTTTCCGTCAGAAGGGGTGGAGTCCATGAAGCATTGATGGGTGATGCTTGTCAACGAGATCTTACCGTGCAGGAAAAGAAAGCGATTGGAAAGATTCTCGCCATGAGAAACGGACTTTCTCTACGGAAGGACAGGATCGCCATTCGGGACTATGGAGCAGGTTCAGGATTTCATGCTTTTTCGGAGGCGGGACAGAATTCTCCAGGAAGGATCGTGTCGGAGATTCATGCCACGTCCGCAGTGCCGAGACATTGGGGGATATTCCTCTTTCGGCTTGTCCGCGCACTGAATCCGCGAACAGTGCTGGAACTCGGAACCAACCTCGGGGTTTCTGCTTCCTACATCCGGGCTGCACTCGACCTCAATGAAGGCGGCGGTGCACTGGTGACCATCGAAGGGGATCCGACCCTTGCATCAATTGCAGAAGGCTCGATCGCACAAGTGAGTTCCGGGAGCGTGAAGGTTATTGTGGGAAGATTCCAGGACACGCTCCCGAAGGTATTGAAGGATCTCGGCTCCGTCGACCTGGTTTTTATCGACGGACATCACGAGCATGCCGCGATGATCCGCTATTATGAATCCGCGAAAGGTTATCTCTCAAAAGACTCCTGCGTAGTCTTCGACGATCTCTATCTGTGGAATCGTTCGCTCCGAAGCGCATGGCACAAGATCCTGGCAGGTTGCCCGCAATCGGAGGCGTATGATTTTGCGAAGCTCGGAATCCTGTTCCCAAATACAAACTAATTGAAGATGCTGATCATGAGACTCGTGCTCGCTTTTGTGATTCTTACCGCGACCCTTTCTGCTGAATCCTATTCACAGAAACCGCCGGAAATGAATTCCGCAATTCAACGCATGGTCTCCGAAGTTTCAGCGGCGAACATTCAGGTGACCGTCGAAAAGCTCGCAGGGTTTGGCACACGGCATACGCTTTCGGATACAGTCAGCAACGAGCGTGGAATCGGAGCAGCGCGCCGATGGATCAAGGCAGAGTTTGAGCGCTTCGCAGCACAGAGCAGCGGGCGGATGACGGTGGAATTTCATGTGACGATGGTTCCGTCGTCGAGTCGCGTTCCAAATCCCACAAAAATTGTCAACGTCGTTGCGACGTTGCACCCAGACCATCGTGTCGTTCCGGAAAGAATTCTGCTCGTCAGCGGTCATTATGACTCCCGTGCCAGCAATCCAATGGACAGCAGATCTGATGCCCCAGGGGCAAACGATGACGGGAGTGGAACGGCGGTTGTTCTGGAACTTGCGCGTGTACTGAGTAAGGTTCCCGTTGAAGCGACTGTGGTCTTTGCCGCGTTTGCAGGGGAAGAGCAGGGGCTGTTAGGGTCAACTGCGTGGGCGGTGAAGGCCGCGCAACGGAACTTGAATATTGAAGGTGTTTTGAACAACGATATCGTTGGTGGGATTGAAGGAGGGGACGGATCGGTGGAAAGTACCTACGTTCGTGTATTCTCCGAAGCGTACAGTCCCGTGGATACGGGAACGACATTTCGCCGGAGAAACTCGCTCGGCCTGGAGAACGACGGCCCTTCAAGATCTCTCGCGCGATATATCAAGGAAACGAATCAACAGTATAGTGTGAAACTGGGAGTGCATTTGATCTACCGCAGAGACAGGTTCCCAAGAGGCGGTGATCATTCGCCTTTTCATGAACGTGGTTATGCGGCTGTGCGGTTCAGCGTTGCCAGGGAGAATTACGATTGGCAGCATCAGAATGTTCGGACAGAGAGCAGGAGGAAATTCGGAGATCGGGTCGAGTTCACAAATGCCGAATACTGTGCAAATGTTGCCCGGGTTAATCTTGCGACACTTGCGAGCCTGGCACTCGCACCTGCAGCTCCCACCGATGTGAACGTGCTCACCGCCGAGCTAGGGTACGGTACCGACCTGCGCTGGAAGGCAAATAAGGAACCCGATCTAGCAGGATATTACATTCGCTATCGAGATACCGACAAACCGGAGTGGGAGGGACGCTTCTTTACGGCGGATACAACGGCGCACCTCGCGATTTCAAAGGATGACTACCTCTTCGGGATTCAAGCCGTCGATCGGGAGGGGAATGCAAGCCTGCCAGTCATACCCGCGCCCGCACGGTGAAGGGCTGGTGTGGTTAGTTGTTCCTCTGTGCGAAGTTTTGAAATTCCATAACTTCCGCAATGGTGTGAATAGCATACCGCTTACGAAGGTATGAAAGGAATTTGACGAGGACGAGTGCGGTGGCATAGGCGTCGCCCGAGGCTCTGTGCCGTTGGGGGATTGTAATGTCGAGGAATTTTGAGAGTGGACCCAGCGATCTGCTGGCGAGTTGGGGAAGAATCTTGCGGCTAAGTTTCACCGTGCACAGCTTCAGATTTGCCAATTCCAGACTCCGCTCACGTCGAACCGTGTGTGATACGAAGCCCCAGTCGAATGCGGCATTGTGCGCGACGAAGACAGCATCCTCGAGGAACTCGGCGATGTACGGGCTCACTTCGCGTGCAGTCGGAGCATCGGCGACCATTACGTTGTCGATGCCGGTCAGGTCGGTGATGTAGGCGGGAATTATTATGAGGGGGTTGACCAGTGTCGAGAACTCATCGACAAGAACACCATTCTTCACCTTCATCATTGCGATCTCGGTGATCCGATCCTCCACGGGACTCATTCCCGTTGTCTCGACGTCGACAACGACGAAGGGGGTGTCCTGAACGGTGAGCTCTTCAGTGATCATTCTTTGTTCTAGAGTGTGCGTTTGCCCTGCAGGAATTCCTCACAAATCTTCACATCCTCCTCGCTCCCGACGAACAATGGTGTCCGCTGGTGAAGGGAAACCGGCAGAACGTCGAGGATTCGCTCCACGCCGTTGGATGCCCGCCCTCCGGCCTGCTCAAGGATAAACGACATTGGATTCGCCTCGTACATCAGTCTCAGTTTCCCGTCGCGGTGCCTTGTGTCGCCCGGGTACATGAAAATCCCGCCGTAAAGCAGCGTCCGATGAATATCCGCAACCATCGATCCAATGTATCGACCCGAATACGGTCGTGACGTTGCTTTGTCCTCTTCCTGCAAATATTTCACGTATTTCTTCATCCCGTCGTGCCACCACCGGTAATTTCCCTCATTGACGCTGTAGATTTTACCCTTTTTCGGAATTTGAATATTTTCGTGGGAGAGTAGAAATTCTCCGATACTCGGATCGAGAGTAAATCCGTGCACGCCGTCTCCCGTGGTGTAGACCATCATCGTTGACGAGCCGTAGACAACGTAGCCGGCGGCGATTTGCTTGTATCCCGGCTGGAGGCAGTCCTGCATGGAGCCTTTTCCGCCCGGAGTGACGCGACGGTAGATGGAAAAGATTGTGCCGATGTTGACACTCGCATCGATATTGGAAGAGCCGTCCAGCGGGTCGTACAGCAGCACGTATTTTCCCGTCGGATACTTTTCGGGAATGTGCAGGACATCTTCGTTTTCTTCGGAAGCCATGACGCAAAGATGGCCTCCATGATCCAATGCCTGATAGATCTTCTCGTCTGCAAAGACATCGAGCTTCTTGACCTGCTCGCCATGGACATTCTCCTTTCCAACAAAACCGAGAATGTTCACGAGACCCGCCTTGCTTACTTCCCGCCAAATCACCTTGACTGCAAGTGTCAGGTCACGCAGGATGCCTGAGAAATTTCCGGTGGCTCCGGGATGAGCACGCTCTCCTTCGATGATGTGACGCTCTATGGTGACGACTTTTGGATGATCGCTCATGAAATTTTGGAAATTTGGAAGGGAAGCGTGGAACTCTTGTGCCCAAGTTATGAAAGACTCTCGGGAGTTGCAAGATAAAGAGTGTTGTCAGGGAAGAAAGAGACGTCGGAGGATTACGTCCGGGGGGATTTCAGTTCCTGGTCCCTGTATTGGAGCTCGTAGAGTTTGCGGTAGATTCCGTCCTGGGCGAGGAGTTCCTGATGGGAGCCCATCTCACGAATCTCTCCCTTGTGGAGGACGATGATCGTGTCCGCATTCTGAATCGTGGAGAGACGGTGTGCGATAACGATGGATGTCCGGCCGTGGAGCAGTTTCTTGATTGCGGCCTGGATGAGCAGCTCGGTCTCGGTGTCGACACTCGACGTCGCTTCGTCCAGGATGAGAATTCTGGGATTGTGCGCAAGAGCCCGGGCGAATGACAGGAGCTGCTTTTGTCCCACCGAGAGTGTCGCGCCGCGCTCCTTGACTTCGGCATCGTACTGGCCCTCGAGGTTTTCGATGAACCGGTGCGCTCCCACGACCCTGGCAGCGGCCATGATCCGATCGAGGGAGATCGACTCGTTGCCGAGATTGATGTTTCCTTTGATGTCTCCGGAAAAGAGGAAGACGTCCTGCAATACCACGGCGATATTCCTTCTCAGATCTCCCGGAACAATGTGCTGGATGTTAATCCCGTCCACCAGGATTTCACCTTCCTGCGCTTCGTAGAACCTGCTCAAGAGACTGATAATCGACGTCTTACCCGCTCCGGTATGTCCCACAATCGCAACGGTCTTTCCCGGCGCTATCTTGAACGAAATGTTCTTGAGGACCCACTCCGGGGAACCCATGCCGTTTGAAGGCTGGTGGTAGGCGAACCAGACCTTCCGGAACTCTATTTCGCCGCGAATCTGCTCGAGCCGGGCGGGAGTTGGATGGATGCTCAGCAATGTCTTGTCGTCCAGTAGTTGGAAAATTCTTTCGGACGATGCCATGGCCGTTTGAAGGATGTTGTATTTCTCGGACAGGTCCCGGATCGGGCGCCAAAACATTTCATTGAACTGAACGAACGCCATCACCGTCCCGATTGTGACGGCACCCGAGAGAGCATGTTCGCCTGCGTACCAAATAATCAATCCAACCGAAACCGCTCCAATGAGGTCCACGCCGGGGTAGAACAGCGCATAATACAGGATCGAACGAATGTTTGCGTCGCGGTGCGCCCCGTTGATGTCCGAGAATTTTTCAAACGACCGGCGTTCGCGATTGAAAATCTGATCGACGAGCATGCCCGTAATGTGTTCCTGCATGAAGGCGTTGATGCGCGCGATCTGAATCCGGACGTCGCGATAGGCCTCGCGTGCCTTTTTGC
This sequence comes from Bacteroidota bacterium, assembly GCA_049644265.1. Lineage (GTDB taxonomy): Bacteria > Bacteroidota > Ignavibacteria > UBA10030 > UBA10030 > JBARRO01. Next base: position 5,993 of record JBARRO010000131.1, on the reverse strand, counting down.
GGAACAGGAACGTGCCATAGAACAGAATCGGGAGGACGCTCAGCGTGACGAGGGCAAGCTTCCAGTTCATGGAAAACATGAAGTAGAAGATTCCCATGATCGTGAAGACGTCGCTGAAGACCATCACGATGCCCGAGGAGAACATCTCGTTCAGGACTTCCACGTCGTTTGTCACCCGCGTAATGAGGCGGCCGATGGGGTTCTTGTCATAGAAGCGCAACGAGAGGTTCTGGAGATGTTCGAAAATCTCCATTCTCAAATCGAATATCGTCCGTTGCCCGATCCACTGCGTGAGATAGGCGTTGAAATACTGGACGAGACCTCGGACGGCGAGGACCATGAAGAAGAGAAGCGCGGTAATCAGAAGTCCATGCTTGTCGCCGGTGGCGATATCCTGATCGACCGCAATCTTGGTAAAGTACGGCCGCACTGCTTCCAATGCGCTGATCACGAGGCTCATGACAATGCCCAGTCCGACGTGCCAGCGATAGGGACGCAAGTACTTGATCAGCCGGCTCATCAACCGGGCGTCGTATGCTTTACCGAGTACTTCTTCTTCGTGCATGATGTTGGCTTAGTCCTTGAAATCCGACTTTACATCTGTTCCAGCTGCTGCTCCAGCAACTGCTTCTCATGCAAGTCCGCGTAAATACCTTTGTGTGCCACGAGCTCTTCGTGTGTTCCCCGCTCGACGATCACTCCGTTGTCGAGGACGATAATGAGGTCCGCGTTTTTCACAGTCGAAATGCGATGACTGATGATGATGCTCGTACGATTTTTCATGAACTCCCGGAGCCGTTTGAGGATTTCCTCTTCCGTGTAGGTATCGACGGACGAAAGCGCATCGTCAAGGATCAGGATTCGCGGCTCACGCGTGAGCGCACGGGCGATGCTTGTCCGTTGTTTTTGGCCTCCCGAGAGTGTGATGCCCCGTTCGCCGATCATGGTTTCATACCCCTTGGGGAATTCCAGGATGTCCCTGGCCATCTGGGAAATCTGTGCGGCGCGCTCGATCTCATCGCGCGAGCCGTTATCGACACCGTACCGAATGTTGTCTTCGATCGTCTCGGAGAACAGAAAGGTCTCCTGAGGAACATAGCCGATGTGCGAACGGAGGACCGCCAGCGGAATATCCTTGATATCGGCACCGTCGATGAGCAGCCGGCCGCTGCTGATATCGTAAAGACGCGGAATGAGGTTTACGAGGGTGCTTTTTCCCGACCCCGTGTAGCCGACGACGGCGATGGTCATGCCTTGGTTGATCTTCAGATTGATGTTTTTCAGCGAAGCATCGCGCGAGTTCTTGTGCGAGAACGAGACGTTCTGAAATTCTATGTCGCCGCGAATTTCCCTGATCGAGTGATTGGTTGACTCTGAGTCGTCGATTTCCGGCTTTGTGTCGATGATGGCGCCCAGACGGCCCATGGATGCGGCGCCCTGCTGGAGGAGGTTGATGACCCAGCCGAAGGCAATCATCGGCCAAATGAGCATGACCAAATAGGAAATGAACGCCGTCAGTGTTCCGATGGTCAGCCGGCCGTCGATGACCCGAAGCCCGCCGTAATACATCGTGATGACCATCGAGAACCCAACAAGCACAAACATCAAAGGCCACATGATTGACTGCACCCGGGCGAGGACAAGGTTCTTCTTCAAATAGTCCCAACTCAGTTCACGGAACCGTTCGGTCTCAAACTGTTCACGAACGTACGCTTTGACCACTCTGATGCCGGAGAGGTTTTCCTGTGCCCGTGTCGTGAGTCGGGAAAACTGCTCCTGGCGGTCGTTGAATTTTGAGTGGATCAGCTTGCCGAGATGATACACGACGATCGACACAAGCGGAAGAGGGATCAAGGCCAGCAGGGTCAGTTGCCAGTCCTTCATCAGCATCATGGTAAGCACCATGGTAAACGTCATCAACGTATCGGACGGATACATGATACCGGGTCCGAGCACGTTGCGGACGGCGCTGATGTCGTTCGTCGCATGCGCCATCAGGTCGCCCGTCGGTTTGTTCTGAAAGTAGGAGTACGACAGCTTCTGCAGGTGTGCAAGAAGGTCGTTGCGGAGGTCGAATTCAATATGGCGCGAGACGACGATGATGGTCTGCCGGGTGAGAAAGGTCAGGAATCCGGCAACGAGCGAAAAGCCGACAATGAGCGCCGCCCAACGCAGGAGGTCTGCACTGATGTACGACTGAGTCTCGATTCCGTGTTTCAGCTCATCGACCGCATAACCGAGAAACAACGGCTGAGCGACCGTAAACAAGTTGCTCCCCACGACTGTGAGAATTCCGAGCACAAGGGTTTTCCTGTAACGGAGCAGATACGGCCGTAGTCGAAGGAGCGGTTTCATCGGGTTTGAGGAACGGTGATTGTTCTGTGCACGGTATACTGGTACTGCGTACTGCCTGAGGCTGCAGCCGGAAAATCTATCCGATCAGCTCGAACCGGGTATACGGATGGAGCACTTTCGGGATAACGACTTTCCCTTCTGGAGTCTGGTAGTGTTCGAGGAGCGCAGCAACAACTCTCGGGAGTGCGAGGGCTGAGCCGTTGAGTGTATGAACGAATTCCGGCTTTCCCCCGTTCCCGGGCCGGAATCGTACGTTCATGCGTCTCGCCTGGAACGACTCAAAATTGCTGCAGGAAGAAACCTCCAGCCATTTTTGCTGGCCCGGAGCCCAGACTTCGAGATCGTATTTTTTCGTTTGCGTGAACCCCATATCTCCCGTGCACATCAGGAGGGTGTGGTAGGGAAGCTCCAACAGCTGGAGCAGACTCTCCGCATCCAGTCGCAGGGCTTCGAGATCGTCATAGGAGCCTGAAGGATGGACAAACTTCACAAGCTCCACTTTGTCGAATTGATGAACTCTGTTGAGACCTCTCACATCCTTGCCGTAGGATCCTGCTTCGCGTCGAAAGCAGGGTGTGTAGGCCGCGTATCGGATCGGCAGGTCCTTTTCCTGCAGGACTTCATCGCGGTGAAAATTTGAAACCGGGACTTCGGCGGTGGGAATCAGGTAGAGCTTGTCGCGTTCGGCGACGTACATCAGGTCTTCCTTGTCCGGGATTTGTCCGGTGCCACGGGCGCTGTCCTCGTTGACCACGATCGGAGGAGCGATCTCCTTATAGCCCCGCCTCACAGCATGGTCGAGGAAGAAATTAATGAGCGCCCGCTCGAGTGTGGCGCCTTTGCCCACGTAAAACGGGAATCCTGCCCCCGCGACTTTGGCGCCGCGGTTGAAATCGACTATGCCAAGCTTTTCGGTCAGTTCCCAATGAGGTTTGAGAGGAAAATCAACTTTTGCCATTTCCCCCCACCGAAAAAACTCTTTGTTGTCTTTCGGCGTTTTCCCAATCGGAACAGACGGATGTGGGATGTTGGGGACGGTCAGCATCAGCTCGTTCAGGCTTGTCTCCACCTGTCGCAATTCGTTGTCAATTGCCTGAATCCGACCTTTCACGGATTCCATTTCTGCCATGACGGGCGACGCGTCACCGCCCTCCCGTTTGATCTTTCCGACCTGGGATGAAACCTCATTCCTTTTGGCTTTGAGGGAGTCGCCTTCCTGGATCAGCGCGCGCCGTCGGTCGTCGAGCGAAACGATCGCCCCGAAGTCAACGGAAAGGCCCTTTGCCTCGGCGCCTTTTTGTGCCGCTTCAAGATTTTCTCGAATGAATCGGATGTCAAGCATAGCCTGGTTGTTCTGCCTAATTGAGTTCAAACTCCGCGAGGAACGGAAGATGGTCAGACGCATCAGACCTGAGCACCATTGCAGAGCGGGGCTTCAGAAACCCCGGAGCGTTCTGGTCTCCGGTCTTCCCGGAGTTGTTGGAAACAAAAATATAGTCAATTCTTTTGACAGGTTCCGATGTCGGGTAGGTGTTTCCCCGGCTGACATCCACCAATCCACCCACGTCCGTGAACTGCTGTCTCATGGATTCGACTGTTCTGCTTGAGGGAACGTCGTTGAAATCCCCACAAACAACGACGGTCCTCGGGCTGAATTCTGTGACAGCAGACTTTATCTCGTCAACGTTCATAAGCCGCTCCGTATCAGCCGGCCGATAGTCGAGGTGCGTATTCATAAACACGACCTCGGTGCCTCGTATTTCAAGAACCACCTGAAGAAGTCCCCGCTGCTCACCGGGGTTGATCATATGGTATTGAATGTTCTTTTCCGCCAGGATTGGAAATCGTGTCAGGAAGCCGTTTCCATAATCGCCACCCTGAAAGTCAAAATTTTTGCCGAATGCGTACGTCATGCCGGTCAGGTCCGACAGTGTCGTCATCATATCCATCTTATTCGTCCGCTCGACGCCGCGGTCTACCTCCTGCAGAGCGACAACGTCGGCGCCCGAATCCAGAATGAGATCTGCAATGCGTTTCAAATCCACCTTTCCGTCTACCCCTTCGCCATGGTGAATGTTGTAGGTCATCACCTTGACAAGAAGGTTGGAAGCAGATCTGGAGGGCGAACATTGAATCAGAAATGCGAGGGACAGTATCGCAACGAACGCGACCAGCCGTCTGACGGACAATGCGCTCAAAGCACGTTCATGCCAATCCATGCGGTTCCCAGGGCAATGCTTGAAAGGCCGGCGGCGAGACGGACCCAGGAAAGCACATTCGACCGGTCGAGTGCGCGTGCTGCCGTTCCCAGGAGAGCAGCTGCAAGCGACATCGAAAGGACCGTTCCGAGTCCGAAGAGTGCGAGGAATGCCGCCGCTGTCGGCAACGACCGGGCTATCGTAAGCGGAATAATCACCATGACCGATGCGGTACCCGCCAGGCCGTGCGTGGCACCGATCGCAAACATGGAATGATGGTGCCGGTGGTTGCGTTCTGTGTTGTGGGAATGGAAGTGCGTATGCTCAACGCCGTCGTGCGTGTGTTTGTGCAAATGAATGTGACGATGGCGAAAGAACTGGGCGCTGGTCCAGACTCCCAGTGCAACAAGGATGATACCCACGGCTGCCTCGGCAAAAGTCTGGACGACAGCAGGGATGGCAAATTTGAACGCCACCGTTGCCAGGCCCAGAACAAGCAGGGTTGTCGTGTGCCCGAGGCCCCAGAAGAGTCCGAACTTCATTGCCGATCTTCGCCCCGGGTTGTTGGCAACGAATGCTGAAACCGCCGTGACATGATCGACGTCGAAGCTGTGGAGACAGCCGAGGAGGAAGCCGGAGCTCAATGCGACCAGAAAATCCACTCAGTTCCTCCGCGCGGTTTGGAGTTCTCGTTTGAGGAGGGCGAGTCCTTCCATTGTTGTCACCGGCTTAAAATCAAGCTCCGTTTCGGCTTTCAGCGTAATAAACCCGGTGACCAATGGGCGCGTTGCGAGCTGGTTGAGGGCAGCACTTTTTATCTTCTCGATCAATCCGTGGTCGAGGCCGAACGAGGTTGCTGCATTGACCGCGAAGTCATACCTGCTGATCCTCTCCCTGCCGCAGACGTGGTACGTTCCCTCCCGGTCGAGCTCGAAAATTCTGATGATGGCCATCGCGAGGTCGGCAACGTATGTGGGATTGCCTATTTGGTCGTCAACGCAGCGGATGGGTTTCTTGTTTTGGAGGTTTTGAACCACCCAAAGGACAAAATTTGATTTGACTCCGATACCGAAACCGTAGAGGACAATTGTCCGAACGATTGCGTGGGAGATTCCGGATACCCGAATTGCGTTTTCTGATGCCAGCTTGGTTTTTCCATAGTAACAAATCGGATTCGGGCGTGCCTGCTCGTCGTACGGTCCGTTCTTCCCGTCGAAGATGTAGTCCGTTGAGACATGGATAAGTTTGGCATCCACCTTGCGTGCAGCTTCAATGAGGTTGTCGACGCCTGTCACGTTTGCCTTCCACGCGGCTTCCCGATTTGTCTCGCACCAGTCCACATTGGTCGCCCCAGCGGCGTTGATGATCACGGTCGGCTGGAAACTCGACACGAGACTCTTCACATCCCCTTTTTGCGTGATATCGAGCTGAGTGTAGTCG
>JBARRO010000130.1:0-10386 GCA_049644265.1 Bacteroidota bacterium | reverse complement strand
ACGGCGGAGCTTACACTGGCTCGGCCTGGCTCCCTGCCTCTGTCGTCACCACCGGAACGCACTCCTTCACAGGCACCGGCTTCTCGGCTTCCGCTCTTGACTTCACTGCGGGCGAACAGGCTGCACTGCCGGTTGAGATGACATTCTTCTCGGCTTCTCTTCAGGAAGCAAATAATGTTATCCTGCAATGGTCTACAGTCACTGAAGTCGACAATCAAGGGTTCGAAATTGAACGCCGGGTTGAACACTCATCAGTGTGGACGAAGGTGGGGTTTGTCTCCGGCTCTGGAATGAGCAACTCACCAAAAGACTATTGCTACCAGGATGTCGACCTTGCACCCGGCCTGTATTCTTATCGCCTCAAACAAATTGACAATGCAGGCAATTACAGGTATTCGGGCGCTTCACAGGTAGATGTGGGATCCTCGAAAGGCTTTGAATTGCTCTGCAACTACCCGAATCCATTCAATCCTGAAACAAAAATAACCTTTTCAGTTCCTGAGAATGGATATGCCACGTTGAAGGTGTTCAACATGCTCGGCCAGGAAGTTGCAACACTGTTCAGTGGCTCGGCCGACGCTGGTCACTTCATATCTCGGACGTTCGATGGCTCCCGCTTTGCGTCCGGCGTATATTTCTCCAGCTTGGAATACGCTGGTAAGAAGATCATACAACGAATGATGCTGACGAAATAGACGTACCTCGACGCAGCAGAGAAGAGGCTGCGATAACTCTCAAATACTGAACACCCTCATTGGTTGGAGGCCTCTTGGTTATGACAACGACACGTTTAAACCATCGCGTTCATATTCAAAGGGGGTTACGGCTTGTCGTAACCTGTCTCGTGATGCTCGTCGAATATGGGGTGTCCCAGTCGATCAGTTATTACCTTGACAGCTTCGGCGGAAACGACGCCTTCGATGGCAAATCGAGGATAACCGCCTGGCAGTCATTCGCCAACATCAACACGAGGGAGTTTCAGGCTGGAGATACGATTTATCTCCGGGCAGGATCCATCTGGACAGACCATCTATCGCTGCACGGTTCAGGAACGAAAGCGCATCCCATCGTTGTCGATGTGTACGATGGGACGTTGAAACCCCGGATCGATGGGAACGGAATAAACGGATCGGCGACGGTTTACCTGTACAACAGCACGTGCTGGGAAATCAACAATTTGGAGATCACCAATGACGGTCAAACCGCCGCCGACCGTCGCGGGGTCCTGGTAACAGCTTCTAACTTTGGCCTTGTCGAACACATCTACTTGAAGAATTTGGACATCCACAACGTGAAGGGCATTGTCGGCTCCGGCAACGACGCAAAACGTACCGGCGGGATTGGTGTTGAGACTGCCGCGGATGATCTTGTTGCAACGAGGTACGATGATGTCTTGATCGACGGATGCTCAATCGGGTATGCTGAGAACACGGGAATCTACACCGACAATATGATTTCACGAAGCGATCCAGCAGCGGCCGATTTTCAGAAGAGAAAATTCACGAACGTCCGCATTCGCAACAACGTGATTCACCATATCGCAAAAAACGCCATGATCATCCGCCTTCTGGAAGGCGGTGTGATTGAACATAACGTCTGCTACGAAACCGCACTCGGGATTCAAGGAAACACGATGTTTACTTCCTCCTGCTACGGAACAGTCTTTCAATACAACGAAGGATATACCAATCGTGCAGCCGTGAGTTCCCCTGGAGGCGGCGACGGCAGCATGTACGACGCCGACTCGAAGAGTTACAATATTGTGTTTCAGTACAGCTACAGCCATGACAATAGCCATGGCCTTCTCTGGAATGCAACGAATCAAACAGATTCTGCAATCATTTGCAGATACAACATCAGCCGAAATGATCGGGGAATTATCTTTTGTGTCAATTATCCGATCAATTCTGTTTACATCTACAACAACACGGTGTACATCGGACCGGATCTCGCTCCGGTTATCATCTCTGAAAGGAATACGGGGACGGGGGTAAGAACATACACCTTCAAGAACAATATCATTTACAACATGAGCGACAGTGCGACGTACAATTTTCGCACGTCGGGGTACAACCGGACAATCGATTACAACGTGTTTTATGGGAAGCATCCCGCCACGGAGCCCCCTGATTTACACAAACTGGTGCTGGATCCAAAGTTAGTGGATCCAGCCTCCGGGGGAATCGGTATTGATACGCTCGATGGATTCAAACTTCAGCAGGGCTCACCCTGCATTAATAGCGGCGTTGCACTACCCGGCCATTGCAGCGAGGATTTTTGGGGAAACACAGTTCCTTCCGGAGGACAAATTGATCGCGGTGCATTTGAGTACCCAATGGGGACCGGCGCAATAGACAACAAACGCGCCAATCTGATGCAGTGGAACCTCAATCAGAACTATCCTAATCCTTTCAACCCCACAACGCAGATAGAATATAACCTGCCCACACGGGAAAGAGTGGCTCTCAAGATCTTTGACCTTTTGGGTCATGAAATCGCCACATTGGTCGAAGCAACTCAAGACGCCGGGTACTACAGAATCCCATTGGACGGATCACGATGGGCATCTGGAGTCTACTTCTACAGGCTCGTTACGGGATCGTTCAGCTCGACGAAGAAGCTTTTGCTCCTCAGATAGCAAGACGCTCAACTCATAACGGGCACCATCTCCCACGTTCACCTTTTCAGAAGTCAACAAACTCTGAGATGAGAGACAGGTCAATTACTACTCGCCGTTGAAATCCACTCGTCGCAGAAGCCAGAGCCAGTCGACCTTCTTTTCACAAACAAGAACCCCTGCCGTTCCAGTAGTTCCAGTAGATGATTTTGCAGCATTGCTGTGAACAACGGTGTGTTTGGCGCCCTTGTAATACACGCCGCGTTGTGTTTTAGTGTGTCTCTTGTTTAGTCCCCGGCCATTACGTAGATTCAATTCGAGGGGGCTCCCCCCTGCTTCTGATCAAAGAATCCCGAATTCAACTTGAATCGCAAGATTTGGATCGCTCCATGAGGAGCAACAATTGCCGCTCACAATCTTTGCGAAAGGGAAATGAATGAAAAACCACCTCCCGGTTCCACTGGTGTTGATTTCTCTATTCACTCTCGGTCTGACACCTATCTCTCAGCTAACAGCGCAAACGTTCACTGTCCTGCACCATTTCAATCTCTTGAGCGAAGGCGTAGGGCCAGCGACATCTGAGGCCTTGACGTTCTCAGGTGATACACTATTCGGAGTGACCAGTCATGGTGGCGTGAATGACAAAGGTGTCTTGTTTTCCATCATGAATACGGGAACCAACTATAATGCAATCTACACATTTTCCGCTCTCAACAATGGCTACAACACAGATGGTGCATTGCCCATCACTACCTTGAAGATCGTTGGCAACAAGGTCTACGGGACCGCTACGGCAGGCGGAACGCTGGGAAACGGCACCTTGTTTTCCGTGAATCCCGATGGGACCGGATTTACAACACTCTTCAATTTCTCTGGAGTAACACCGAACACAAGCTACGCCCTACATTCGCCGGCAGGAGAATTGGTGTTATCTGGCGATACGCTCTATGGCGTGACATTTGCGGGCGGGAGCCCTACTACTGGTGGCTCCACCTTCGGTCGAGTTTTTGCTGTTAGCACGAATGGTGGAGGTACGACAACCTACACTTTTTTGACCAGTGCCCCCGGATATGGTCCCAACGCCGGACTCGTGCTTCTGAACAACTCGTTATACGGGACAACAAAATCCGGCGGCACCGGTGGCAATGGCACGGTGTTCAAGGTCAATACCGACGGCTCGGGTTTCCTCCCTCTTCATAATTTCACAAACCTGGAGGGAGTGCCACAAGCACCGCTCGTCTTGTCTGGCAATACTCTTTACGGAACAACGTACAATGGCGGCAGCGATGGAAGGGGATTAGTATTCGCCATCAACGTCACTGGCTCGGGTTTCATAGTCCTTCACACGTTCGACGTTCCCGGAGGATATACAAGTCAGTCAGGCCTTCTCCTCGCCGGCGATATGCTCTTCGGTTCCACTCTGTATGGCGGAAGAATAGGTTCAGGAACGGTCTTCTCGATGAAAACCGACGGCACAAAATACACGGTCTTACACTCTTTCGACCGTTATCCAGACGGCGCTGCCCCCTCAAGGTTGATTAAATCCGGAAGTACTCTCTATGGGATGACTTCTTACGGCGGGAGCTACGACAAGGGAACGATATTCAGCCTTTCGTCACTGCCTGTTGCGATCAATTTCAACACAACAACCTTATCTTTTGGAAGTGCCAAAGTAGGTCAATTCAGAGACACGGCTATTACAATCACCAACACGGGCGATGACACGCTCAAAATCAGTAACGTCACGTCAGTCAATGCAGTGTTCTCCGTAAGACCAACGCAGTTGACAATTGCGCCAGGGACAAGTGCGAACGATACCCTACGATTTACACCCGCTGGAATAACTGCTTACTCGGGCAAGGTGATTTTCACAAGTAATGCAGCGAGTCTACGTGACACGACTAGTGTTTCCGGAACAGGGATCTCAGCGACCGGAGTAAACGAATTGCTGAGCCGTATTCCACAGGAGTATGTTCTTCTTCAGAACTTCCCTAACCCTTTCAATCCTGCAACTACAATTCAATATGCCTTACCAGCACGAAGCATTGTGAGAATAACGATCCATAACGTGCTCGGGGAAATGTTGAGTGAACTTGTGCACGGTGAGAAAGAGACTGGCTACCATGAGTTGCGCTGGGATGGACAATTGCCCTCGGGTATGTATTTCTATAGGCTCGAAGCAATTCAGGCCGATGACGCGACAATGCGATTTGTAGTGGTAAAGAAGATGGTGCTCATAAGGTGAGAACAGGAGTTTTTTTTCCCCAGGTATCTGAAGACTCACAACGGCATTTGCAACGGCCCTTCGCGCCGTTGGTATGCTCCAATTTCACACGGTTTCTAGATGGATCAGAGGTGGGAAGTTTTCTGCTCTTACAGGTCCTAACTTTGATTTCTTGGCTGTAAATCTTTATCTTAGCACAATTCAAGTCTACCAAACCCAGGCGCGCCCCCAACGCCTGGGTTTTTCCTTTTCTCCACCTCTCCCTTGCACCGTTGCTCCACTGCAGCTTATTTCTCCCCATCCTTCCATTTCTCCGTTGCGCCGTTCCACTCTCCTAACCCACCTACCTCCAAATTAATACGCGTTTACGTATTTGTTTTTACCTCTACCTCTGACTATATTCGTCTTGAGTAAATAGCACCCTAGAGTCCCAGAGACCGTAGAGTCCAAGAGACCTAACTTCGTGCAGCAAGCATCTTTGCTGGCGGTTTAGGTCTTTTTTGTTTCTCCCAACTTGCAAAGGGACTCCATGGATCCTCTCAAAGACTACAAGCGAACCCCGATTCCGTTCAAAAAACCATTACCCGTTCCGAAAGATTCGAAAGAAATCCTGCTCAATGAAAACGGCAACATTCGCGCAGTCATCGAACTCGGCATAATCACCATTCAAACAAAGAAGCTCAAAGGTCAGCGGGAACTCGCTCGCATCAATACGAACAGCAATCCTACAACAATTGAATTCATAATCGAAAAGACGTAACTCACACCGAAATACTACGCGCGCAAAAAGAAACACAGTTTGGGCATTTTGCGCCTTTTGTGGCCAACAACAATCCCGAGGGGGAACAATGCCCGGTCTGCCCAAACCACGTCCCGAGCTCACCGAACGACAAAAGCATCTCGAATTCTTCCAACAGTTCTTCCGCCATTCCGAACACGGCCTCTGGGTAGCAGCCCTCGAGTCCCCCCTTCCTATAACCCTTCCGGTCACACAACAGGAGGAGCACATCTTCAGGCACGCATACCTCGCCGACTGTAACACTGCTTTTGCTGCCATGGCCGGCTATCCGACAAGCCTTGCACTCATCGGTGTTCGATTCCCCTTCCTCATCCCTCGATCCAATCCACAAAACCTCAAAACCCTGCAAACATTCCTTTCATCCGGCTTTACGGTCCGGAACGCCGAGATACACACAACCACCAGAAACGGCCAGGAACTGCTATTCCTTCACGATGCATTCGGCATTGTAGAAGACAATTTCCTTCATCGAATCTGGATTCGACAGCGCGACGTCACGCGCACCGCCAAGGCTAAACAATTCCTCGCCGAACTCACTCCAAACCAACGCACCATTCTTCAACTCACCATCCAGGGCAAGACCCTCAAAGAAATCAGCCTCGTCGTCGGAAGCAGCGAGAAGACAATCGACACCATCCGTGCCCGGCTACGACGAAAACTCCACGCCACCACCACTCCCGCGCTCGTCGCCAGGGCAATTCAACTCGGATTCCCTGGCGATCAGCCATCACTGTTCGAGTAATCTCCCACACAGATTGCTCCGACACCCCACGAAAATATCCGACAGTCCAATAGAATCTCCTTTCTTGATTTCCCGTAACTGACCGCTTAGTTTTCCCCACCCTCTGAAGCCGTGCACAAACTGCATGGCGCCGTGTCCTCCCCCCAGAAACATCCCAATCGTCTACAGCTAACAGCTAACCGCTACCAGCTAACTGCTATCCATGCCGGACGCAATCATCGGGGGCAGTCCCGCAATCAAGAAACTTCGAGGGCTTATTCCACAGCTCTCAGCTGTCCGTACTCCGGTCATTATAGTCGGAGAAACGGGCGTCGGCAAATCACTCACAGCCGCTCACATCCATTCAAATAGTTCGTTCAACTCATCAGAGTTACTCACCATAAACTTCAGTATCCTCAGCGAGCGGGATCAACGTGTGGCCCTCCTGGGTGGAGGTCCTCCGGAGCTGACCACAACCCGCCGCAGTGCTCTGGAGGTTTCCACAACGGTCGTTCTCAAACATCTTGATTTCGCAACTCCATTCCTTCAAAACGCCCTCGCCGAGATCCTCAGGAGCTCCAAACTCTCAAGGCTCGGCTCAACAGAGACCTCACCCCTCATGGCCCACGTCATTCTTACATTTCGTCAACCTCTTACAATTCTCCATCGACGCAACCTCATAACGTCTACTTTATATGCAGCACTCAAGGCCTACAAATCAATCCACATTCCTCCACTTCGTAAGCGCAAGCCGGACATTCCCCTATTGGCCCACCACTTCCTCGACCTTTTCCATAATGAATCCGACCCAAACCCGAGTCCGAAGGCTCAATCCACGCAAGAATTGCTGACGGCAAACGGACTTGACCCCGCCTTCGCGGATTTCTTGGAAGACCAGAAATGGGAGGAAAACGTCACTCAACTAAAGGCCTACCTTCGCAGTCTGATCGTACCAGATTACCGAGTTGCCTTGCAGGAGAAAGAGAAAATCGAGGTGATGAAAATGCTGCTTTTTATAGAGGAGGGCCGAGAATTCTCTCTTCGTCAATCAATCAGTACCATCGAAAACGCAATCGTCGAGAGAGCTCTCCAGAAACACGCTGGCCGCCAATCAAAGGCGGCTCAAATGTTAGGCGTTACAGATCGGTCACTTCGGCGGCGGTCATAGTCTAAGCTCGAATGGTCAAAGAGCTTCTATACAATTCGTCCCATTTGCCCTAACTGGCCTAATGATTCCGCAACTTGAATCTAAGTCAATTTTCGAACAATTCGCCTGGCCAATCGTTCTCCAAAGAGAGAATCGATCCAAACGACTTCCCAGGGACAGAAATCAATCTATTATCAGAAAGTAGCACTTGAGGAAATTGCGTCAATGGTCCTTCGTAAGGGAAATCAGCCCAAGGATTGTGAAACAAATTGACCTCCGCAATTGGTAGATTCCAAGGGAATACCGGCGTCAAGAGCAGTGCGCTCACTCTCTTGTTTTGAGCTCCCTTGGACCCGTACCACGCCGCATTGACTTTTCCACTCAACTTCAAGTCGCTGCCGGAACGAACAAATAGAGGTTCTTCAACTCCGAACAACGCTCGAATTTGTTCGTGCTTACTTGTGCCGAATCGGCCCAAACAGTTTACTGCGATGACATACGCGGCTCCGAGTTGTCCATACCGTCCAGCCTTCTTTGCGATCTTGTCTCGAATCGCCAAGTCACTTCCGCCGAAACGAAAACCGCCGGGATATACGCCGATAGGCCGATGATCACTTTTGCCTCGTCTCTCTTTGGAGACAGGAATTATTCCAAACTCAATCTCGATGTCGTCCTCTTTGTAAGTCCATCTCGGCAAATCTCGGAAGGCGCCAAGCTGCGAAAGCGCAAGAAACGCCTCGTAATCAAGATTCTTCACGCACCCAGAGATGAAATTCCTGATTTTCTTCCCCGAGGGCTGACGTCCATTTGGATTCTCGATCCTGTCGATGTCAAGATAGTAGTCGGGTAGGTCCATTTCGGTAATTTGATCGTAAAGCACTGACAACACCTTATTTCTTGCCTTCTCGTCTTTGGATTCATCATTGGCAACAGCCGCTTCGAGAAAGAGAACCTCTTTGGTAGAGGTATGGGCTCGGAAATCTGGATGTCTGCGTTGGTTGGGCCCAAGGTCCGGATGAACATCGACACTGTGTTCGAGACGCACGAGAATTTCGTGTAAAAGTAGTTCAAAGAATCCGACTGAGAAGTCAGAATGAAATTTCTTGTTAAGTTCGGACTTTTGTTCGTTTGGGTAACGCGTGTACCATTCATTGAGAATATTGCGCACTCGTTCAGCGGCTGGCCGGGCAGATCTGTTCAAGAAGGAAAACGTACCCTCTATGTGATCCGCGTATCCCTGGTGTTGACGCGGGAAATCTTCAAAGAGTCTGTCGGTACTCATTCCTCTTTACGCCTGTTATGGCAAGCAGTTCTGAATATGTTTTGTCGCGCACCAACTCTATGGCTTGGAAATTCGGAGGAGTTCGCGAATAATGTCGCGCTATTCTCTTCGTCTATCGCGCTCCCATCGAACCATGTCTTCGGGCGAGAGTCTAGTCTTTCGCAAATCGATCTCGGGTGGAGCAATCGCTACTGCCATTCCCCCCGCCACCCTCCCAGGAGGATCGATTTCATGAAACATCCTCAACGAAATTGGATTCACAGCTTCCCTCGTCGGTCTGTGGCGCTTGGATCGCTGGCTTGCCCGCCTTTGCCCACATTGAGGTCGTACGTGGCGACTTGGACGGCACCTTGGGAGAAGCCAGTGAAGACGCTACACGCGGGGCCGCCAGAATCTGTTCTGAGTGAAATATCATAGAGACCCTTGGCGTCTGCCCTCGCGACCAAATGTTCGTTCAGCAGGTCGATGAGTTTTCGCGTCCAAGCGACGACTTCGTCGTAATCGGACTTTTCTAGGTGCGCAGCGGAATCAATGGTGCGAATTGTTCCCCTATGGAGGACTTCGCCGCACTTACTATAGAGTGTGTTGAACTCAGGGTACGTGAGGGCGTTGGGCTTTGAATTGGCCTGAAGACTCCAGCCATCCGCAGTTTTTGTGCGAATGAGACTTTGCGGAAACGCATGTGGATGGTTTCTCTGCAACAGCCTCATTATTCTTTCGGCATGCCACTCTTTCTTTGCTGCATTGGACTGAGCAGCCGGAAGGTCGCCGTGGAGTTGCAGGCAACCGAGGGCGAGAAGTTCACAAATCCGCCGAAACTGTAGATAGCAATATTCCCGAGCATAAGGCGGTGTCAAATTTAGCCTTCCCTCGCACGCAGCCGCAACGAGATCCAGACGTATCGCGAGTTCGTGCATCAGGTGTAGATAGCTGCGAACTGCCCTTTCCTGCGTGAAGGACTCCATAGATCAGTGTCTATCTGAAGTCAGCAATTTCGGGTGTGGCAGGGCATGCGTATGGCATCACAGACAATCCAACGTCTTCATAACCTCGCGGTACCTCCCAGTTGGTCTTGTTCAAACCAGATCATGTAAATCCCAAGTGTCTGCAACAAATCCATGATATCACGGGGCGGTTTTCGCGGGAGAAGGATTGCGAGATCATAATTCCTGGGTTCAAGCTTCTGAAGACTGTGCCTGTAGTCATAGAGTTGTCCGATCGCCGTTCGTATGTGAAAGCGACCCGCGCTGCCGCGTGACGAGGTCTTTGCTTCGATTATGAGGTGCCGATTACGTCTCCATTGAGGAATAAGGAGATCGAAGTTTCCTTCGAGAGGAAGACCGTACTTCCATCGAATAGCAGCAATGAACCTCGCGGTGAGAACATTGTGACGTCTGCGCATTCGACGGGATTGTCGGGCAACAGTCATGATGGTCGATTGTTCGCTTTTTTCCGTGAAGGGATGAGCCTTCAATCGGCGTCTGGATTGTCTCCGGCGAGTTGGGAAATCATCCTCGTGCCAAAGGACATAGACATCGAGGTCCATGTTATCTGTAATCCCGGGAATTCCGTCGATAAGGTCCGCAAGCGCTATTG
>JBARRO010000129.1:0-14581 GCA_049644265.1 Bacteroidota bacterium | reverse complement strand
GCTGTGGAAGGACCTGAGGAATACTCCTGATCTCTTCGAGCGTTTTGGTCTTCAAAAGATCGAATGCGCTCTGCACGGTGGCTAATGCCAACGGATGCCCGTCGACCTTTTTCCTGTCGTAGACCGGCAACGCAAGATCCATTGCGGCGAGAGTCGTCAGGGTCCCTGCAACACCAACGACCATGGCACCCGCTTTCAATTGAGGCAGGGGAATGACGTGTCGGCGGATTTCATCACGAGCTGCTTCAAGTCCCCCGGATTCCGGCGGCGAGGTCTTGAGAAAACGTTCCGTCAATCTCACACTGCCGATCTCAAGGCTTTGTGCGTTGAGAATCTGATCGTTGACTCCGGACGTCAGCTCTGTGCTTCCTCCCCCTATATCCAACACTGCAAACTGCTTTTCTTTTCCCTCCTCGAAAAATCCCGAAACGCCTCCCCGGTAAGTCAACTCCGCCTCTTCCTTCCCGCTTAAGACCCGAATCTCCAATCCCAATCGTTTCCGAATAAACTCCAAAAAGTCCTTTTGATTCCTTGCATCGCGCAAAGCGCTCGTCCCGCAGACAAAGATCTTATCGCATCGCTCCGTCTTCGCTATTGTTTTGTATTCGGCTAGGGTTTGCGACACCCTCTCAAATGACTCGCGAAGTATGGTTTTCTGCTCATCAACCCCTCTGCCAAGGCGTGCGATAACATGTTCGTCCCGCACAAACCGGAGTGAGCCATCCGGCTGAACGTCGGCGATGAGCATGAGAATCGTATTGGTGCCGATGTCGATCGAAGCGATCCGCATCAGACCTTGGAGAGTGCGAAGGCGACCCATTCCCCTTCTTCCACCAATTCGAAGGGAATGAGATTGCTTTTCTGAAGGAGGGGAAGAATGGATTTCAGGTCGGAGATAAGCAATCCGGCGAGGACCATAAGGCCCCCATGGTTGAGACTTTTGAGAAGTGCCGGGAGATATTTGGTGATGGTCGGAAGGTCGATGTTTGCCGCGATAAAGTCGAATCGTTTTGAAGAAATCTTTTCCGCGCTTCCGTGAATGACGGAGACATGCTTGCCGACCCGGTTGTTCCTGACATTCTCGCGCGCGTTGTCGACGGACCAGGGATCCATATCAAGAGCCGTAACACGCGAAGCTCCAAGTTTGGCCCCGGCGATAGCCAGGACGCCGGTGCCGCAACCAAAATCGAGGAGAGTGGTCTTTGGCCGCAAATGCTGTTCCAGGAGGAGTAGGGTAAGCCGGGTTGTCTCATGGTGTCCGGTGCCGAACGACATTTTGGGGTCGATCCGGAGGATCATCTTTCCCCGGTCTTTCTTGCGGAGCTTCTTCCAGGATGGCTTTATGACTATGCGCGGCGTTGCGTCGACAATCCCGGCGCTTTTCTCCCACGTTCTGTTCCAGTTCCGGTCCAGCAGAACAGCTGTGGTATGGTTTAGCGGTATCCTGGGAAACTCTTTCCTGAACCGTTTAAGCGTCTGGTTAAAGTCCCGGCGTTGCCGGGCCTTCCAGCGTTCGACCGGTACAAAACAATGAAGAAAGTCCTCCTCCTGAAGAAATCCTTCCAGTCCGTTTGAGGCAAGCTGCCCGACAATCAGGTCCTGGTAGGAGAGAGGAATCTTGAGGGATATACGATACCACCGCTTGAGCATCAGAGCCTGGCGTTCTTTTGGAAGGAGCGCCGCTTGCGAAGAAGGTCCTTTACGACGTCGTCATTCATTTCAAGCCAGAAAATCTGGTCCTGATAGTTTTCCTGCATTTTCCTGTCGGCTTTGTTGTAGCGGACATTGAGGAAGTAGACGAGCCAAACGAGGACCGTGAAGACGACGAGCCCCTGCAACTGCGCAAGAGGTGCTCCCCAAACGAGTTCAACACCAAGAATCGCAACGGCCACCAGGCCGAACCAGAACGAGGTTCGTCGGATCTGAATCATGATGTGGTAAATGGTACCGAAATAGAAAATCTTTTCGTGAAATGTCTGGGGGACATAATTGTTCAGGAGATAGAAATACAGGTGCCGCGATTCTTCGTCGTTCAGAGGTTCAGTGCCGGACAGCACCCTTGCCTTTGCCTGCAAATAGGAACTCGGCTGATTCTCGAGAAACGCTTTGCGGCGTTTCGTCGTCTCTTTCGCGTACATGGTCAGTCCCGAGGTGAGCACCACGAACAGGAAAAGCAGAACAAGTCCCCAGCCGGTGATCGGAATGGGCGTCACCGCCACAGCCCAGATGGTCATGGTCAGGAGCGATGTGAAGTAGAATCCCGGAACGAGAATTCTGCAAAGCTCGTAGACACCGAAGGACGAGGAAGGTGAGTGGTTCATGGCCTCTCAGAATTGTGATGATTTGGTATAAATGAGCTGGAGCAGGACAACGCCAACCGCCTCCAGACTCTCTGCACTGCATTTGTCCGGCGTATCCCCGGTCGTGTGCCAAAAGTTGGAATTGCCGT
Organism: Bacteroidota bacterium; assembly: GCA_049644265.1. GTDB lineage: Bacteria > Bacteroidota > Ignavibacteria > UBA10030 > UBA10030 > JBARRO01. Next base: position 12,132 of record JBARRO010000129.1, on the reverse strand, counting down.
CGCTGTAGTCAAAATCGATGAGATCCGCGGTTCTGATTCCCGCCTCGTTAAGGGGTATGTGGTCATCGTAAACGTCGTCTCCTTGCGTGTCGGAGAACTGACCGATATTCAGCTCTTTTGCGGTCGAGAAAATCAGCTTCATCACTTCGGGCGCGTATCGGTCCGATCGTTGCTCACGTGGAAGGAGAAGATGTTTGTCTCCCACCATGTCCAGGTTGATTCCAAAGTGGGGAGCATATCCTGCAGGCAAATGGGCCGCGAAGTAGCGGGAACCGGTACACCAGGTGTCATCCTTGCCATGAGACCCGAAATCCTCGCCGTCGAAGAAGACAATGTCGATTCCCGTCGGGGCTGGCGATGTTTTGATTGCGCGCGAGACCTCAAGGAGCACCGCAACACCACTCGCTCCGTCGTTTGCTCCCGGCACTGGCTTTGTCTGATTCCGCGGATCTTTGTCCGAGTCGGCCCACGGGCGTGAATCCCAGTGGGCTGTGAGCAAAATACGCGATGGCGAACCGGGCCTGAACGCGGCAACGACGTTTGTCAGCACCATGGAGCCAAGCCGCGGGTCGGAAACAGTGTACTCCTGCAGCCAAACGGAGTCTGCGTACGCCTGAAGCTCCGACTTGAGAAAGCTGAGACATCGCGTGTGCGCCTCAGTCGACGGAACGCGGGGTCCGAAATTTGTCTGCGTGAGAAGATACCGGAACGCGCGGTCTTTGTCAAACCGGGGAACTGCAGTCGCAAACTTAGTTTCTGAGAGTTCCGGTCGGGGAGAATTTTCCCGGGGGTCTGCGGTGCATGCGACGAGAACTACGAGAAGCCATCTCAGAAATATTCTTTGGCCACAGAAAGCACAAAAGTCACAAAAACTCTGTCGAATATGTTTAGAAAATTCCTTTTGCGCATTGTGTGCCTTTTTGGGGCAAGTCGTCTTTGAGATTGGTCCTGAACAAATCAGGCTTACCGGCCGGGTCCAGAGTCTCATGCGGTAGGTGGGGGCGCTTTAATGAATCGTCGGGGCAACTTGCCTGTACCTGCTGAAACCTGCAAGAATTACGCCCAGGGAATCCTGAACATTCCTGTATCTTCGGGGAGATTTGGCGAAGTTCTGCATGAGGATTGAAAACGCGAGCAGCTCACCGTCACGCCCGTGGACGTAACCTGAAAGCGAGCTGACGCCGCTGATGGTGCCGGTCTTAGCCCTCAGGTTTCCCTCGGCGAGAGTTCTCCTCATGCGTTCGTCCAGCGTGCCGTCGATGCCGGCGATGGGAAGTGATTCATAGAAGACCGGGAAGAGGTCGCTCCGGCGATACATTCCAAGAAGAAGCCGGGTCACGATCTCGCTCGTGAGCAGATTATAGTGTGACACGCCGGAGCCATCCACCATGACGTATTGGGTGCTGTCAATGCCGAACGAGTCAAGAAACTGATGGACGATCGTTATCCCATTTTGGGCTGTTCCGGGGAGACCCAGAACCGTCGCGGCAATGGTCTTGAGAGTATTTTCAGCCGAAAGATTGTCGCTGACCTTGTTGAGGTTGACAATGACAGAATCCAATCTTCGCACGTGCCTGACCTTTTCAACAGCTGCGACTGAGGTAATGCCAATGCTGACACGCCCAAAGACCAGGATTCCGGCACGTTCCATCGCCTCTTTGAAGAGCTCGGCTGCGTAAAGTTCCGGCTGCCAGACACTGATGCTGGCAACGCGCCGCGCCGACGTATCGGCCAGAATTTCTCCATCGACCGTTATCGTGTTTGACCGCTCCCTGAATCGTCGCGATACGCGGAGTCGCTTCATCACGGTGTCGCGGACCGTGACGGCGTTGTTTATCAGGTCTGTATAGCGGGTCACGGGGTCGATGGAAACCCTCGCGGGAACTCCTGCGGAATCTCCCGGTGTTACCGTGACGCTGACACAGTTCTTGTTCACCGAAAGTGCGCTGATATACATTTCATCGGATTCCGGCTCGTCATCCCACATCCAACCGCTCCCCCAGCTGAGGTCGTCGAAGTATGAAGCATCCCCTACAACATTACCGAGAACAGTGTCAACTCCGCACAACTTGAGAACCTTGGCAAGGGAATCGAGATCTGCCGTCTTAAGATCCGGATCGCCGAACCCTTTGAGATACACATTTCCGAGGACTGTTCCAGACGCCGTCATCGAATCGATGAGGGTGCAGGTCTTGAACTCGAAATCCTTTCCGAGCTTATCGAGAGCTGTGGAAGATGTCAAGAGCTTCAGGTTCGATGCCGCGTGCATCAGAATTTTGTTGTCCCGTTCGTACAGGACGTCGCCGGATTCAAGCGAGACAACGGTGATGCCTGCTCGGGCAGGAATGAACAGAGAATCGGACAAAAGCCGATCGATGTCGTACTTCAGACGCTTGACGGGGTCCGTAGGCGGTTGAACAATTCCCGACCCGGCACAACCGGCGTAGAAAACCAGGGCGATGAGAAAGAAAAAAACAGCTTTCACGTGGCGGAATGAAGGTGGAAGAAAAGAACGGAAGAAATGTGAAGCGAAAACAGTTAAAATGCAATACGACCGGCCGTGATGTTGTTTCTTCTTCCGTGAAAAAAAGCTATATTATGTCGCACATGGAAATATTCAAAGACAGGGATCGTTTATGCTGCAATTCTTAAAAAGACTTATCGGTTCGAAGAACGAACGGGATGTTCAGAGTCTGTATCCGATGGCGGAAGAAGTCAACACACGCGTTGACGAGCTCAAACCGCTTTCGGACGAGCAGCTCAAGGACAAGACTGCCGAGTTCCGGACGCGGATTCAGGAGGGGACACGGGAAATTCATGATGAGATTGCTGCTGCAAAGGAATCCTTGAAGCAACAGCATCCGTTCGAGGAACGCGAAAAGCTCTATGCACGGATCGACGAACTGAACAAAGAACTCGACGCCCGAATCGAGGAATTGCTCGAGTCCTTGCTTCCGGAAGCGTTCGCCGTTGTGAAGGAGGCCTGCCGGCGGCTTGTCGGTCAGACCTGGGAAGTGGCCGGCAACAAAGTCCAGTGGGACATGGTCCCGTTCGATGTTCAGTTGATGGGAGGGGTTGTCCTCCATAGGGGAAAAATCGCAGAAATGGCAACAGGGGAAGGTAAGACGCTTGTCGCCACCCTGCCGACTTACCTGAATGCTCTGTCCGGACGGGGTGTGCATATTGTGACGGTGAATGACTATTTGGCACTTCGTGACAGCCAGTGGATGGGGAAAGTCTTTGAGTTTCTCGGATTGACCGTGGGAGTCATCCTCCAGCATATGGACCCCCACCAGCGCAGGACCCAGTACGCCGCTGACATTACCTACGGAACCAATAACGAGTTTGGATTTGACTACCTGCGTGACAATATGGTCGTCAGCGCAGAGGAGATGGTTCAGCGTCCCTACAACTACGCGATCGTCGACGAAGTGGACTCCGTCCTGATTGACGAAGCGAGGACGCCTCTCATCATCAGCGGCCCGGTGGCATCCGAGGACCACAAATTCGATGAGATGAAGCCCTATGTCGAACGGCTGGTCAAGGCGCAGCAGAACTATGTCGCGCAGATTACGGCCCAGGCTGAGTCGTTCCTCGGGCAGGGAAAGACTGAAGAGGCAGGAGTCCAGATTCTTCGCGCCCAGCGCGGACTTCCGAAGAACAACAAGCTCATGAAACTGCTCTCGGAGCCCGCGAACAAATCGCTCATGCAAAAGACCGAGCGCGAGTACATGCAGGACCAGTCCGCCCGGATGCACGAAATCGATGATGAGCTGTTCTTCAGTATCGACGAAAAGTCGCACGTCATCGACCTGACGGAGAAAGGAAGGGAGTCCCTCGCCCAGGCGTATCCCACCCACGATAAAGACCTGTTCATTATCCCCGATATCAGCACCGAATTGAGTCTCATCGAAGGGGACGCAACGCTCTCGTTCGAAGAGAAACAAAAACGCAAAGACGAAGCAAACAAGCTCTATGCCGAGCGAAACGACAGGATCCATACCATCCTGCAGCTCCTCAAGGCCTACGCCCTCTACGAAAAAGATGTCGAATACGTCGTGCAGGAGGGGAAGATCATGATTGTGGATGAATTTACGGGCCGCCTTCTTACAGGACGACGATATTCGGAGGGACTTCATCAGGCAATCGAAGCCAAGGAGGGAGTGAAGGTGGAGCGCGACACGCAAACCCTTGCAACGGTCACCCTCCAGAACTACTTCCGCATGTACAAGAAGCTTGCGGGAATGACTGGAACTGCCGAAACCGAGGCTTCGGAGTTCTTCGAGATCTACAAGCTCGACGTTGTCGTCGTTCCCACCAACAAGCCGATGGTTCGGAAGGATTATGACGACCACGTCTACAAGACGAAGAGGGAAAAGTACAACGCGGTCATGGACGAGATCGAAGCGCTGCGACAGAAACAGCAACCGGTCCTTGTCGGAACGACCAGCGTGGATGTGTCGGAGACAATCAGCCGGATGCTCAAGCGAAAGGGAATCCCGCACAACGTCCTGAACGCAAAGCAGCATCAACGCGAGGCGGAAATTGTGGCACATGCAGGGCTACCGGGAGCGGTGACGATTTCCACAAACATGGCTGGCCGAGGAACTGACATCAAATTAGGCCCTGGCGTAAGAGAAGTCGGCGGATTGCACATCATCGGAACTGAGCGGCACGAAGCGCGCAGAATCGACCGCCAGTTGCGAGGACGATCCGGACGGCAAGGTGATCCCGGATCCTCGCGTTTCTATCTCTCGCTGGAAGACGATCTTATGCGCCTGTTCGGAAGCGAGCGGATTGCGCGAATTATGGAGCGCATGGGATTGGAGGAAGGGGAGGTGATCCAGCACCCGATGATCACCCGCTCGGTCGAACGCGCACAGCGGAAGGTTGAAGAAAACAACTTCGGAATTCGCAAGCGTCTGCTGGAGTATGACAACGTCATGAACCAGCAGCGGGAAGTCATCTATTCCCGCCGCCGGCACGCTCTTCTCGGCGAACGCCTGCGGGACGATATTTTCGACATGCTCCGTGACGTCGCCTCGAAAATATCGGAAACGTATTTTCCCGAAGGTGACATCGAAGGACTCAAGAATGAAGTTCGCTCTCGGTTCCTGGTCGACCTGCAAATCACACCGGAGTTGTTCCAGACTCAGGGAGAGCAGGGTCTCGCGGATTTCATCGTTCACGCTGCAGAAGACTTTTATCGTCGCAAGGAGGAGCAGCTCGGCTTGGAGATGATGGGAACGCTGGAGAAGATGTCGATGCTCCAGGTGATCGACACCAAATGGCGCGATCATTTGAGGGAAATGGACGACCTGAAGGAAGGTATTCATCTGCGCGGCTATGGTCAAAAAGACCCCTTGGTGGAATACAAGACCGAAGCGTTTAAGATGTTCATGGAACTGATGGAGTTGATTCAGGATGAAGTGCTCAACATGGTTTTCAAGCTGTATCCGGAACGTCCCGAGCAACTCCCTTCACAGCGCATGCGTCGCCCGCTCAACATGACGCTCACACACGACTCCGCACAAGGCGCCGGTTTTGCCGCAAACCGCGAACCGATCCCCGGCGATGAGAATGCACAGCGAGCACCGTCAGGACCGCCTCAAAAGATCCAACCAATCCGCGTAGGAGAGAAGATCGGCCGCAACGACCCCTGCCCCTGTGGAAGCGGAAAGAAGTACAAGAACTGCCACGGAGCATGAAGGCGCATTGATCATCAGACACTTCCTATCCCTCTACGAGGTCGTAGACCTGCCCGCCTCTCAGGTTCGAAAAGGCAGGCGGGCGTGTAAATCCGATTAATCCGTGAGAATCCGCGATGAAGAAAATTGAGGCAATCATTCGACCGTTCAAGCTTGATGACGTGCGGGAAGCTCTATCGGAGATGGGCGTGAAGGGAATGACATTGACCGAGGTCAAGGGATACGGTCGGCAGAAAGGACACACCGAGCTCTATCGCGGCTCGGAGTATAAGATCGATTTCCTTCCCAAAATCAAAATTGAAATTATCGCGAAAGATTCCCTCGTCGAACGCATCGTTTCCACCATTATCAAGGCCGCGAAGACCGGACAGGTGGGAGACGGGAAGATCTTCATCTACCCCGTGGAGGATATCATTCGCATCCGGACAGAAGAATCCGGGGAAGACGCGATTTAAGGAACGCAGCGAACCGGGCGTGCCGACGAGGATGACGGCACGCCTTTGTCTTTCTTATGACTGAACAGACTCCGAATTTCAAGTCAGGATATGTCGCCATCGTCGGCGAGCCGAATGTCGGCAAATCGACGCTGATGAATGCCCTCCTGGACCAGAAGATTTCCATCGTCACGAGAAAGCCGCAAACGACCCGCCAGCGTGTCCTCGGCATTTTGAGCCGGCGCGACGCGCAGATCATCTTCCTCGACACGCCGGGACTCCTGAAACCGAAATACCTTCTCCACGAGAAGATGGTCCGGTCGGCCCAGTCGGCCCTCGAAGACGCCGACGTCATCGTGCTGCTCACTGAAGTAGCGAACAAGTGTGAACTCTCTCCGACGGTCCGCGAGCAGGTAGTGGCAAAGCATCGCAACAAACCGCTTCTCCTCGTCATGAACAAAGTGGACACGGTCTACAAGCCAAATCTCCTGCCGCTCATCGACGGTTTCATCAAACAGCAGAGCTTCCGGGAAGTCATCCCGATCTCTGCGCTCAAGCGCCAAAACCTTGACGATTTTCTCGCAACGGTTCTCCAATACCTTCCCGTCCACGAACCGTACTACCCCACGGATATTGTCAGCGAGCAGCCGGAACGATTCTTTGTCGCCGAATTCATCCGTGAACAGATATTCGAACAGTTCGAGGAGGAGATACCCTATTCGACGGCCGTCGAGATCCAGGAATTTAACGAACGGGAAGCAGGCAAAACTTACATCAACGCCGACATTATTGTTGAGCGCCAGTCGCAAAAGGGAATTCTCATCGGGAAGAACGGTGAGGCGCTGAAGAAGGTCGGCCAGAAGGCCCGAGAGGAAATAGAGGATTTCATCCAACGCAAAGTGTTCCTCGAGCTGTTTGTGAAAGTACGGGAGCACTGGCGAGAGAACGAAGGGACTCTGAAGCGGCTGGGGTACAGCGCGGATCACAGATCATCCAACGAAATGTAGCGGCGTATGCCACAGATTATTCCGTTTCGCGGATATCGGTATAACCAGTCGAGCGTTGCGATGGAAGATGTCATTGCACCGCCTTATGATGTCATTTCTCCCGAACAACAAACCCGGCTCTATGACCGGAGCCCCTACAACGTTGTGCGTTTGATTCTTGGGAGGGAGGCGGATCGTTACTCCTCCGCGGCGAAATTCTTCGAGGATTGGCAGAAGGACCACATCCTTGTTCGCGAAGAGAAACCGGCACTGTATGTCCTGCACCAGAGTTTTGAAGATCAAACCGGATCCTTGACGACCCGGAAGGGATTCATTGCCCTCTGCAGGCTGGAGGACTTTGAGAAGAACGTGGTTCTTCCTCACGAAAAAACGCTCGCAAAACCCCGCGAAGACCGGTTCGCCCTCTTCAAGGCAACCAGGTCAAATTTCAGCCAGGTGTTTTCGCTGTACTGGGATCCGGAAAACGAAGTCGATGAACACCTGAACGGATTTGCCAAGTCGAATCCTGAGATCGATGTGACATTTGAGAACGTGCAAAACCGAATGTGGATGCTCCAGGAGACGGGAATCATCCGGAAGGTCCAGCAATTCCTTTCCGATAAACAGGTCCTCATTGCAGACGGTCACCATCGGTATGAAACCGCCCTGGCCTATCGGGATTTTGTGAAGGCGCGGAATCCGAAGGTTCCGGGAAACGACCTCAGCAACTACGTCATGATGTACTTCACGAACATCGAAGATCGGGGTTTGGTTATCTATCCCACGCACCGGATTGTGCACTCGCTCCCAAATTTTGACGGCGCCAAATTTCTGGAGGAGGTCGGCCGATTCTTCATCGTTCGCGAGTTCAAAGACAGGGACTCTCTGCAGACCGGCCTCCAGTCAAGCGCGGTCCGATCTTTTGGAGTAGTCATTCAGGGGGACCCGAAATTCTATCTGTTAACGCTCAAGCCGACGAGTCAGGCCGGCGAGGTTGTGGCCGACTCGATGCCCGATGAAGTGAAGGAACTCGACGTGACACTCCTGCACACAGTCATTTTGAGAGATCTGCTCGGGATTTCCGCGCAGGCACAGGAACAGAAGCTCAACCTGGAATACTCCAAGAGCGTTGAGGAGTCTGTTGAATCGGTCCGCAGCGGCAAAGGGCAGATATCCTTCCTCATGAATCCGACGAAAATCGAGGAAGTTCGCAGGGTTGCAAAGGCAGGCCTGACGATGCCTCAGAAATCGACGTTCTTCTTCCCCAAACTCCTGTCCGGCCTTGTGATAAATAAAATGGCGGATGAGAAAAAACTTCCTTAACCTCAACCTCAATCTCACTTAACCTTAACCTTATCCTTAACACCTGGAACAGGGAGGGCGTATCTCACTTCGGATCAAAATTGTTGGTGGGCTCACGATCGTAAGTCTCATCTGGGGATCGACCTGGCTCGCGATCAAATTTGGAATTTCAACGGTCCCTCCATTTCTCGCCGCGGGCTTGCGCTTTCTGATCGCCACGCTCATCCTTCGCGCGATCATGCTGATCAGGAAGGACCCTCTCCCGAGGGAAAGAATTTTCTGGGTCCTCGTCGCCCAACTCGGGTTACTCACGTATACTCTTCCGTTCGCTTTTATCTATTGGGGGCAAAGCCGAATTCCGACGGGGCTTTCCTCCATTCTCTTTGCCACATTTCCATTCTGGGTCGCTCTCTTTTCTCATCTTCGTCTTGACAATGAACGGATCAACTACGCGAAATCTGTCGGAGTGATTGCGGGTTTTGTCGGGGTTTTTGTGATTTTTTCGAGCGAGATGCTGTTTCAGCAGGAAGCGCCGTTGGAGGGTATGCTGGCAATCATCGCAAGCGCCCTCATGCAGGGCTACGGGCTCGTTTCGTTGAAGAAGTGGGGAAAAGGATTCAGCTCCGTGGCGATCAATTTTGCAGGAATGACGATTGGTGCGATCATCCTCCTCGGGGCGAGTCTGCTGATTGAGGACTACACCCGGCTCGTGTTTAATTCCGCATCCCTGATTCCGCTCCTGTATTTGTCCACGCTCGGAACCGTGATGACGTACGTCATGTACTACTGGCTCGCCAAGCATGTGAATGCTGTGCTGCTTTCCCTCACGGCATTCGTGACGCCGATTATCGCGGTTGTTCTGGGGGCGATAGTTCTAAAGGAACATATGTCGAACCAGATTTTCATCGGCGCAGCGTTGGTACTGGGAGGAATTGTGTATGCGAATTTGCCCGAGCTTCTCAAGTATATTGAAAAGCGTCGGGCTGCCGCTCCGGAGGATGGGGCATGAAGGTTTCCCACATCGGGATCGCAGTAAAAAGTGTCAAGACTTCGGGCGCGCTGCTTGAACGGCTGTTGGGACAAAAACCAGACCACCGTGAACAGGTCGCCGATCAGGGTGTGCAGACGGTGACGTTCCATCTTGGCGAGACCTCCATCGAGCTTCTTGAGTCTTCATCACCCGGCTCGTCGATCGCGAAGTTCATCGAAAAGCGCGGCGAAGGGATTCATCACCTCTCATTTGCTGTCGACAACATTCTGAGGGAGCTTGCTCGCCTCAAGAAAGATGGCTTTCAGCTCATTGACGAAACCCCGCGTCCGGGCGTAGATAATACCCTCATCGCTTTTGTCCATCCCAAGTCCACAAACGGAGTCCTGATCGAGCTTAGCCAGAAACGAGGGTAGGACCTGCGATGGAGGGGACATCCGATACCGTCGTGAGAATTGCCGCCCACGACCTTTCTCTTGAACAAAAACTCGATGCGTTGCCGGCCCGGCCTGGCGTGTACCAGTTCAAAAACTCCGAGGAAAAGGTCATCTACGTCGGGAAAGCGCAGAATCTGCGCAATCGCGTCCGGCAATACTTCCAGAAATCGCACGCACCCGAGCCGCGCATCGCCACGATGGTTTCGAAGATTGCGGACGTCGAGCTGACCGTCACCGACACGGAAGTCGAGGCGCTCATCCTCGAAGCCAACCTCATCAAGAAACTCAAACCGCGCTACAACGTCCTCCTGAAAGATGACAAGAGTTATCCCTACATCGTTGTAACAGACGAGCCCTTCCCCAGAGTGTTTGTGACGCGCAAGAAAGCAGGCCGGAAAGCCCGATACTTCGGGCCCTACACGGATGTGAAGTCTATGCGTTTTGCGCTGAAAACTGTGCGCGACATCTTCATGATCCGCAGCTGTAACTTCGAGCTCACGGACGAATCGATTGCAAAGGGGAAGTTCAAGGTGTGCCTCGATTACCACATCAAGAAGTGTGAAGGACCCTGCGAGGCGCTCGTGTCCCGGGAGCACTATAACGCAATGATCGACCAGGTCGTAAAAGTGCTGCGGGGGAGGACGAATTCTGTCGTCGAGCATCTCGAGGAAGAGATGCGGAATCTTTCGGAACACCTTCGTTTCGAAGAGGCTGCGCTGATGCGGGACCGGATCCGGGCGCTGACCGTCTGCAACGACAAACAAAAAATGGTGGACTCGGAGCGGATCGACCGGGACATTGTGGCGGTTGTTGCCCAGGGCGACGATGCGTGCGGAGTTATTTTCAAGATCCGCGAGGGGAAAGTCGTCGGAAGCCAGCATTTCTATCTGACAAATGTCGAGCAGAAACAGGAGTCGGAGATACTGGAAAACCTCCTTGAGAGATATTACCTCGAAACCGATGATATCCCGCGGGAGATTCTTCTTTCTGCGGACGTCGAATCGGCCGGATTGCTCTCTTCGTGGCTGCGGATGCGGCGCAACGAAACGATTTCCGTCCAGGTTCCAAAGGGCGGAGAGCCCTCGAAACTTGTTGCCATGGCAAGAAACAACGCTCAATTCTGGCTCGACGAGCTGGAGGTGCAGCGATTGAAACGAGGAGATGTCGTACCTCACTCGGTGAATGCTCTGCAACGGGATCTTCGTTTGAGTGCTCCGCCGCGTCGTGTGGAGTGCTTCGATATTTCGAACACGCAGGGAAGCGATTCCGTGGCATCGATGGTGGTGTTTGTCGATGCGAAGCCCAGAAAGAGCGAGTACCGGAAATTCAAGATTCGTTCTGTTGAAGGGCCGAATGATTTCGCAAGCATGCAAGAGGTGATTGAGCGGCGGTATTCGAGAGTTCTGCAGCAAGGGGATGCGATGCCGGACCTGATTATGGTGGATGGGGGAAAAGGGCAGCTTTCCAGCGCTGTGGATGTGCTGACGAGACTTGGAATCACGTTGGTTCCAATCATCGGATTGGCCAAGAAGCTCGAAGAGGTCTTCGTGCCCGAACACAGCGATCCGGTGCAGATTCCCCGAACATCCCATGGACTCCGCCTGTTGCAGCAGATTCGCGACGAAGCGCACCGGTTTGCCATTACGTATCATCGCACCCTGCGGTCTAAACGTATTCTCCAGACTGAGCTTGATTTGATTAAAGGTGTGGGGAAGAAGCGCGCCGGAGAATTGTTGGAAGCGTTCGGGTCGGTGCAGGGAGTGAAGTTTGCTACGGACGACCAGCTTTCAGAAATTGTCGGAGAGAAGGTGGCGGAGAAGATCCGGGAATATTTTGGAGAAGAGAACGCCGGGAATCCGCCTTCTTGATTCTGCGGAGGGTTTTGAGTATCTTGACTCGGTTGATGCAGGGCGCTTAGCTCAGCTGGTTCAGAGCGTACGCCTCACACGCGTAAGGTCGTAGGTTCGATCCCTACAGCGCCCACTGAGGCGGGCGGGGCCTGCCCGCCAATCGAGTTCCAGTGCGGCAGGCGGGCGCGTAAGGTCGTAGGTTCCCTGCCCGCCCCAACAGAACTAATTGAGGCAGGCGGGGATCCCTACAGCGCCCACTGAAAAGAAGTTGTCAGCCATCAATGATCAGTTGTCAGTTAAGGACGAATGTCGAGGTTTCTTGCTGAACGCTGACAGCTGAAAGCTGATTGCACCATACTCCTCCTTTAATTCCTATCCCGCGAGGTAGGAAAGGACATCGATGAACATTCGGTCATTATCTCTCACC
>JBARRO010000128.1:0-6000 GCA_049644265.1 Bacteroidota bacterium | reverse complement strand
GGAAAAGGGGGTATTTGAGAACAGAATGACACAAAGAACAGATGAGGAAGAGGAGTTCACGGAGAAAAGATTGGTTGGGGATTTAGGGCTCGTTAGAAGAACGACACCGAGAATAGACGAGAAACAGGAGTTCAAAGACGGCAACTGAAAGACTCCCGGAATCTTCATTGGACGTACCCCGGCGAGATTCCGGGAGTCTCACTCCGGAGCTTTAGACTTCTTTTCCTGTTTCTTTCCTGTATCTCGAACGGATTTCACCCAGGGAATCGCCGCCGAACTTCTCGAGAAATGCGTTTGCGATAACTGGCGCCACGACGGATTCCCCAATGACAGAACAGGCAGGAACGGCGCACACATCGGAACGTTCATACCGGGCGTCAGTTGACTTCCGGGTCTTCAGGTTCACAGACTTCAGCGGATGAGCGAGAGTTGATATGGGTTTCATCGCGGCGTGGAGGACGATCATCTGCCCGTTTGTGACTCCGCCTTCCAATCCACCGGCCCGGTTCGACCTGCGCGCGATTGTGCCTCGCGAGACTATAAACGGGTCATGAACTTCCGAACCATATCTTAGCGTATTGGCAAACCCGTCGCCAATTTCGACTCCTTTGACTGCGTGGACTGACATCAACGCTGCGGCCAACTTTCCGTCGAGTTTGCGATCGTACTGAACATAACTTCCGAGGCCGACCGGAAGGCCGCTCACGAGCACTTCGAAAACACCGCCGAGCGTATTCCCCATTTTCTTTGCCTTCTTGATCTCTGCGATTGCCTTTGTTTCTGTTGTTGGGTCGAGAATTCGGACCTGGGATTTATCCGCCGCCTCGGTTACTTTGTAGGCTGCGCAGCCTGCCTTGAGCAGCCTGAGAATAAGCCTGTCAATCTCTCCCCGTTGCTTTACCGCAGCCTTTCCGATGCTCAACACATGGCTCCCGATGAAAATCCCGCAGTCCTCGAGCAGCTTCCGAACCACTGTGCAGCAGGCCACTCTCACGGCTGTTTCTCGGGCGCTTGCCCTCTCAATGGCATTCCGGATGTCGTCATACCCGTACTTGACGGTTCCGACATAGTCCGCGTGGCCGGGCCGGGGAATCGATATTTTTTCAATTCCCTTTCCATCTCCCTCGACAGCCATTTTCTGCAGCCAGTTCTCAGAGTCTTTGTTGCGAATGAGAAGAGTGATGGGAGTGCCCAGGGTCTTTCCGAATCGGATTCCCGAGAAAATCTCCACCTTGTCAAACTCAATCTTCATCCTCCCCCCCCGTCCGTAACCTTGTTGGCGCCGAAAAAGTTGATGATTGATGTACTCCGCAGAAATTGAAACCCCTGCGGGCAATCCCTCGACGATGCCGACGAGGGCTTTTCCGTGAGATTCTCCGGCTGTGAGATATCGAATCAAGGACTGGCCTCCGATTGTTGGACTTTATCAATTAAGCGATAATTGGGGGCATATTCAATCGAAAGGGACGAGGATTCCGAGGGCAAAGAAAAAGGGCGAAAGCACCGCTTCCGCCCTTTCCGTGGAAAACCAACTGAAGAACTGTTACTTGGGCATTTCAATCGCCACGAATCGCACCTTCTTGTCTTCCCCCTTCACACGGAGCATCACTGCATCCCCCGGTTTCAGTTTGTTCACTGCCTCCTCAAACTGATCTGAGGATGCGACTATTCGGTCTCCGATGCTGACGATGACGTCTCCCCGCTGCAAACCCCGCTCCTGTGCGGGACTCAGCGGATCCACATTCTCCACATAGACTCCCTTCTCGACATCGTGTGATTTCCGGACCCTGTTGTCGAGGGAGCGTACTGTGAGTCCAAGCTCTTCAATCGTGACTTTTTTCGGAGTCACGGACTCTTTCGGAGCTGATTCAGGACTCTTATCCCTGGCTGGAACAATTTCACTTTCTTCGGACTGCGGTTTCAGCGTGACTTTCTTTTCGATCGTCTTTCTGTCTCTGAACACTTTGAGCATCACCGTCTCTCCCGGGTACCTGCTCGCAATGGTGCTTTGAAGAGCGTTTGCCGTATTCACTTCCTTCCCATCCACGCTGAGGATGATATCCCCCACCTGTAATCCGGCATCCTCTCCCGCGCTGTTCTTGTTCACGTCCTGCACGAGTACGCCGGCCACCTTATCAAGTCCTGACGCTTTTGCGGTCACCGCATCGATGGTCTGGATTCGCACGCCGATGTAGCCGCGCCGAACCTTTCCGTATTTAATGACATCGGTCGCGACTTTCTTTGCAAGATTAATGGGAATTGCGAAACTGTATCCTTGGTAACGCGCGTTCGTCGTTGCGATCGCCGTGTTGATCCCGATCACGGACCCGTTCACATCCACCAAGGCCCCGCCGCTGTTTCCGGGATTCACTGCGGCGTCCGTCTGGATAAAATTCTCAATACCGTAGCCGGTGTTTTCATCATCGATGATCCGAATTTGACGACCGAGAGCGCTTACGATCCCTTCTGTCATGGTCGACGTGAGTCCCAACGGACTTCCAAACGCGAACACGATATGTCCGACCTCCACGTCATCGGAATTTCCGAGATTCGCCATCGGAAGATCCGAAGCATCGACCTTGATCACTGCCAGATCTGTATACTTGTCCGTGCCAATCAGTTTTGCCTTGAACTCGCGTGTGTCGAGAAGGCGCACTTTGATTCCATCGCTCTTTGCATTTTCGACGACATGGTTGTTCGTGAGGATGTACCCGTTCTCCGTCAGAAGGACTCCGGAACCGGCACCCACTTCCGGGCCCCGTTTCGGCATTTCGAATTTGAAATCCGGTCCGAAGAAATGGAAGAATTTTTGTCCGCCTTCGTCGTCGCTGCTTGATTCGGGTTTTGTTTCGACGGTAATGTACACGACGGAGGGAGTTACAGTATGGGAAATTTCGTGGAACGCCTGGTTGAGCGCCTGGAGGGTTGCGTTTGCCTTGGCTGGCGGATTCTGTGCCCCCAACTTCACATCCTCCCCGGCAAACGAAAGGTCGACGCCCTTGAAGCTCGAGACGAGGACCACGCCAAAGATAATTCCCAGGCTGATAAGAAAAACGGCAGCAAGAACTGATTTCGTCGACATTGTGTTCATTCCTCCGAATGACTTAGGTGAGAAGTTGTTCAAATATTCTGGTGGAGCGCAGAGGCTTCAAATCCTCAAAGTGGTACCGCAGATACAAACGTAAAGTTTCGTCGATTTCGTTCCTCGTGTGCTCATCATACTCTATAGACGTAAGACTTTCAAATTTGGCCGCGAGCAGACGCCGAAAAATCTTCAATACCGGCAAGGATATTCTTGTCGTGCCGGGCGTCTGGGCCTGTTTTCCTTTTATTTTCCCACTCCCCGTACCGGAACAGTCATCGCATAACACACCTCCCCTGGCGACGAGAAAAGGGACCGAAGGCTGAGTGAGGATTTTTTCCAGATCACGGCCGCAGTGCATGCACTGGTCCAGAGAGGGCGCAAACCCGAAGGCAGAGGCAAGCCGGAGCTGGAAAGCATAGACGGGTGTGATGAAATTCCTGGGTGCGCCTTCGATCGTTCGCAGGGTGTTCAGCACAAGGGCAAATAGCGCTGCATGCTCCTCCTCCCCGTGCGTCACACGGTCCACGAGCTCAATAACGCCGAGGGCAGCCGACATCCGCTCCAATTCGTTGTGAATTCGCTTGAACGGCGTTAAAATGTCGGCTTGAGAGATCAGATGGAGCTCCCTCTGCTCTTTCTTATACACCATAAGCGAAACGTGCATGCCCGTCTCCAGCGAAGCCCCGAATTTGCTCTTATTCGATCGGGCACCTTTAGCTATTCCCTTCAGCTTGCCGAATTGACGGGTGTAGAATGTCACGATCTTACTCGTGTCGGAGTATTTCATCGACTTGAGAACGATCGCATCGGTTTTTGTCAGCACAGTGGCGCCCGCTTCTGATGCATGGTTTATGAAGGCCTTAGAGCTTCAAGCGCCTGTTGATAGGGCGGATTCAGGACTCCCTTGTCGGTGACGATTGCTGAAATCAATTCGTGTGGCGTAATATCAAACGCGGGAGAATAGACTTCAACATCGGGTGGGGTCACACTTTTCCCGAAGAACTCCGTGACTTCCCGCGAGCTCCGCTGCTCGATCGGAATAAGCTTGCCGTCGGATAACGTGTGATCGATCGTCGAAACCGGGGCCGCCACAATCATCGGAATGCGGTGATGCCATGCCAGCACGGCGAGGCCGTACGTCCCGACTTTGTTTGCCACATCGCCGTTCGCTGCAATCCTGTCTGCTCCAACGATGACTGCGTTGACCTTTTTTTGTTGCATGAGAAAGGCCGCGGTATTATCCGGGATCAACGTCGAGGGAATGCCGAGTTTTTTCAGCTCCCACATGGTCAGCCGGGCGCCCTGCAACAGAGGACGAGTCTCGTCGACATAGACATGCTTCACGATCTTTTTCTCCCACCCCATCGCGATGATTCCCAACGCCGTCCCTTTTCCTCCAGTCGCCAGAGACCCCGTATTGCAGTGGGTCAGGATTGCCGCTGCATTCGGCAACAGGGCAACACCAAGCTCGCTGATCCGTTCGCACATTTCATAATCCTCCCTGTGGATCGATTGGGCTTCCGCCAGGAGACTTTCGCGGATCAGTTCCAGGGGTTTGCCGTCGAGCTTCCGGATCAATTGCTGTGTGCGCTCCAACGCCCACGCCAGGTTGACCGCCGTGGGACGAGTCGCCAGCAGATTATGAATGGATTTTTCGAGGTGGGCGGTGATGCGTTCGGGAGATTCCTCGCGACACTGAATGGCTGCAAGCGCAACACCGTAGGCGGCTGCAACCCCGATGAGCGGTGCGCCCCTGATGGCAAGGGACTTGATTGCTGCCGCGACTACGCGGTCATCCTTCGTCTCAACGTAGACCTCTTCGCCGGGAAGCCGCGTCTGGTCAAGAAAGCGGAGCTTCCCATCCATCCATGCGAGAGCTTTTATCGCTTCATCTTTCATCGAACCGGGATAATTCCATGAAGGATCGGAAGCGGTCCTGAATCTTCAGATTGCTCAAGTCCCTCATTCCATCGACACTGAATTGTTCTACGCAGAAGGATGCGAGCGTGCTTCCGTACACCACAGCGCGTTTCAGGTTCTCAACGGAGAGGTCGTCGGTTTTTGCCAGCCAGCCTGCAAACCCGCCGGCGAACGAATCCCCGGCGCCCGTAGGGTCATAGATACTCTCAAGAGGGTATGCGGGAGCGGAGAAGATCGTCTCGTTCGTCACCAGCATGGCGCCGTGTTCTCCCTTCTTGATGATGACAATTTTTGGCCCGAGCTTGATGATACGCTTTGCCGCCTTGACGAGGTTGGGTTCCTGGGTCAATAATCGCGCCTCGGAGTCGTTCACGATCAGGACGTCGAGGACTTTCAGCGTTTCCATCAAATCGTTTTGCTTCGTTTCGATCCAGTAGTTCATCGTATCGCCTACAACGAGCCGGGGCTTGCTGATCTGATGGAGTACCTGCAGCTGCAACGCGGGGTTGATGTTGCCGAGGCAGACATATCCGGTACGCTTGTATGCCTCGGGTATCTTGGGGTCGAATTTCTCGAATACATTCAACTCGGTGAGCAGCGTATCGCGCGCATTCAGATCATAATGATACCGGCCGGACCATCGGAACGTTTTGCCTTCGCGAATAATCTGAAGTCCGTCGACGTCGATCTTTCGGTCTTCGAGGAACTGGATGTGTTTCTTCGGAAAATCTCCACCCACAACGCCCACCACGCGAACGGGAGCTGCGAAGAAACTGGCTGCTGTGGAAATGTACACTGCAGACCCCCCCAACGCATCTTTCACAGTCCCGAACGGGGTTTCAACCGTGTCGAGAGCAACGGAACCAACGACGAGAAGGCTCATGGATTAAGATAAAAGTTGTAAGTTGAAAGTTGAGACAATTGTCAATTGTCGATTAAGTTGAAGGTTGCGCGTTTTTTGCGCCCCGCCTCTTTATGGCGGGGTCGATTGTAGA
>JBARRO010000127.1:0-3322 GCA_049644265.1 Bacteroidota bacterium | reverse complement strand
GCTACACCCGGCAATGGATCTTTCTCATCTTTTTCATGCTCAAAATGCAGGGACTTTGAATACCCAAGACGTTGGAGTGTTTTCAGAAGTTTGGGAATATCAATGACTCCGCGGCCAATTTCAACCGTGGTTCCCTTTGCATCCGCCGAACTCACATCCTTCATGTGAATGTCGAGAAGCCGATCAAAGAAACGCTCGACATCACCCGAGGGATCCACGCCAAGCCGCTGCGTGTGGCCGACATCGATACACAGGCCGATGCGTTTATCCATCTTTTCGATGAGCTTGTACGCGCTTTCCGGACTCGGATAGCGCTCATCGGTGGGACCATGGTTATGGATTGCCATGGCGATGTCGGTTTCTTTGATCTTTTGTTCCGCAAGGCTCAACAGTGCTGGGTCCGGTACCCCGACGAACAACTTCAATCCGGCCGCCTGGGCGTAAGCAAACGCGTGCAGGACTTCCTCCCTGGTCTTCATATAGATGACGCCGCACGAAGTAAGCTCAAGCCCGGCCTCCTTGATCTTGCCAACAACCGTCCTGATTTCTTCGTCGGTGCTTTTCAAGGGCATATGGAAATCCTTGAGCGCAAGCTTCTTCATTCCAAGTCGCCGGGTCATTGCAATGGTTTGGTCGAGGGTAAACGCGCGGAAGGTGTAAGAGGTCAGGCCGAGGGAAAATTGAACGGGGGCACGGGACTCGTTGATGGGAACAGAAGAGGCCAGAGCTTTTGAGAAGGAAACCAACCCTGCCGCACCGGCGATGCCCGTGGTCTTGAGGAACAAACGCCGGGAGGGTCTTACGAGCGGCTCTTTTCGTTTCATGTTCCTTCCTTTCGGTTGGAAAACACTACAAGATTTTATTCTTCGTGTCCTTCGTGGTTGTTTGCAGCTAGAGGGCTCGGATCTTGATGTTGCGATAATAGACTTGGTCGACGTGATCCTGAAGGAGGATGTGCCCTTTTTCCGCTTCGCCGAAGTCGGGCATTGCTTTGAACTTACTTTCCGCCTTGTGTGCCAGAAATATCTTTCCACCCCGTTCGTACTCAAGAATCTTGACGCCGTTCAGCCAGTGTTCAACGTGTTTCCTTTTCACCAGGATTCTCGCATGATTCCATTCTCCAATCGGGTTCACATGTTTATTCGATGCAGGAATGACATCATAGAGCGAGCCAAGACTGCGGTTACCATTGATACCGAGTTTTGCATCGGGATGTTTTGCGTCGTCCAGAATCTGGTATTCGAGACCTATCGCGGAGCCCGGGCTCTTCGGTTGTTGTTCCGTGACAAAATACTTGATGCCGCTGTTCGCACCCTCGGTGAGCTTGAAATCCAGCTCGAGTTCGAAATTTGAATACTCCTGGATCGTTACAATGTCGCCGCCGTTTGCGGCTTGCTTTCCGGCCGCAGGTTCAACGATCAACATGCCGTCCCGCACTTCCCATCCTTTTTCCGGGAATGAATCCCTGTAAGCTCCGCGCCAACCAACAGTTGTTTTTCCGTCAAAGAGCAAACGCCAGCCATCCTTTTGCTCCTGGGTGGTGAGGGTGTTTGATTCAGGCTTGTTCGTTTGTTCCTGGACCTGCAGGAAGATCACCAGCATTGCCCCCCACAGAATGGATTTCATTGCTTCTCCTCACGAGTAGAGTGATTCAGTTATCACAGTTGCAGCAAGTGAACTGCGAATCCTTCCAGTTCGACATCCAAATAAACCGTCCTCAGCTGCCCGTTCTTCTCGACCTTCGTCTCCGGTTTGATCTTCACGCCTTTCCTGGCCAGGAATGCAACCGCGCGTTCGACGGAGTTTGTCCCAATGGCCATGTGCCCGTGTGTGCCGAGGTACTTTGACTTCAGGAATTCGACTTGCTCATTGACAAACACTGAAGAATCGCCTTCCCGGACCGGAACGTTGAGAAGACCCGCCAACCGGGCCGCCGACTGCTGAGCGTCTCCGGCAGTGTTGCAGTTGACTCCCACATGTTTCAGCTCGAATCCAAGCATGAGGGCGACGGCACGGCTCGTTAATGAGCGAATTTCATCAAACTTCTTCTTTTCCAACAAATCTGCCTTCACCATCCAACTTCCGCCGCACGCCAGGACTTTTGGGAGTTTCAAATAGGAAAGCAGGTTCTTTTCATCAATTCCTCCCGTCGGAATGAACTTCACGTTTTTGAACGGCGCGCTAAGGGCATGCAGATAGGCAACCCCGCCGTTCGCCTCCGCGGGGAAGAACTTGAGGATTTCGAGCCCGAATTCTGCCGCCTGCTCAACCTCGGTGGGAGTTGCAACACCGGGGATCACCGGGATTTTTTTCTCGATACAATACTCCACGACTTTCCGGTTCAGTCCCGGAGACACAATAAATCGCGCCCCGCGATCGACGGCCTCTTTGACCTGCTCAACGCTCCGCACCGTGCCGGCACCGACAAGCATGGATGAATCGGCCTTGGTGATTTGCGAAAGCGCTTCTTTGGCTGCGTCCGTCCGAAATGTGATTTCCGCGCCCGGGATTCCGCCCTCCACAAGAGCCTTCGCAAGCGGAACGGCATCCTCTGGATGAGCAATGGTGACGACGGGGATGATTCCGAGAGTGCCGAGTTCGCCAAATATGTTTTCCATGGTTTTCATACTACTTCATCATTCGTGATTGGACATTCGAAATTGGATATTGTTTTCTTCTACTTCATCATTCCTTGTTCAGTGTTCAGCATTCAATATTTCTTCTTAAAGCTTGTACGCCTTCTTCACTAATCCATTCGCCAGCTCATACACCATCTCCTTCGCTTCGTCCTTCCCGATGATATGCGCGGCCACAAGTCCCGCAAGGTAGTTCGAGTCAATCCGCCTGGACAAATCGTGGCGAGCCGGAATCGAAACGAACGCTCTTGTATCGTCGTTGAATCCCGCGGTATTGTACAAACCAGCAGTCTCCATCACTCCTGCGCGGAATCTCTTCATCCCCTCAATGCTGTCGTGGAACCACCAGGGCGGACCCAACTTCATGGAGGGATACAGACCCGCCAACGGAGCAAGCTCACGCGAATAGCTTGTCTCGTCCAGCGTAAAAACGATCACTGTGAACTTGGGATTATTTCCGTATTTGTTCAACAGCTCCTTCAGGTTGTGGGTATATTCGGTTGCCGTCGGAATGTCCCCTCCCTTGTCGGGACCGTAGATATCGTAGATCAATCGATTATGATTCCGGTCCGAGCCTGGATGAACCTGCATCACCATTCCGTCTTCGGTACTCATGCGGGCCATTTCCATCAGCATATGCGCTGTGAACTGGTCTGCGTCGTGCCTTTCGCTCTTCTTCCTGAGAG
>JBARRO010000126.1:0-5145 GCA_049644265.1 Bacteroidota bacterium | reverse complement strand
CATCAAGTGTGCGCTGCGGTAACAAAGACCAACTTTACGATGGATGCGGAAGATCGTCGTGTGAGTTGTTGTTTACCTCCCCCGAATCATGATGATATGCCGGGTTTCAGTGGCATTTCTGAAAAATAGGAATTTCGTCGGCCAGTCATTGAATCTTAAGAACAACATCGCTAGTATGTATCAAGAGAATATTGCGGGTCCGGGATGGACTCGTGCTGAATGGTGATTTATTGAATGCCTCCGGATCGTACGATGATGGAGGCTTTTGTGCTTCAAGGGACCGTCCACCACATTTCAATATTCCCACTAAACGAATTCTGACATACCATGAAATTTCTCTGTCTCTTGCTGGTTACCTTCTTTGCGTTCGCGATTTGCCCGTCTCAACAAACCTGGCGAGTGGACTACTACCACACTGGTGGTCCTAAGCTGGAAGCTTTCGCGCTGGATCGTATTGTTGTGGAGCCCCTGTCATTTCCCGGGCATCCGTCCGGCTACGTTGAAACACGGCCAACCGGAGGATACCGGTTTGAAGTCCGGAAAGAGGATGGAACGATCGAGTACGCCCGAGGGTTCAGTTCGATCTTCGCAGAATGGATTACCACGGAAGAAGCCGGGAAGATGAACCGGACGTTCCATGAATCGGTCAGGTTCCCTGAACCGAACAACGCAGTCGACGTTGTCATCCTGAAGC
Organism: Bacteroidota bacterium; assembly: GCA_049644265.1. Classification (GTDB taxonomy): domain Bacteria; phylum Bacteroidota; class Ignavibacteria; order UBA10030; family UBA10030; genus JBARRO01. Next base: position 4,451 of record JBARRO010000126.1, on the reverse strand, counting down.
GCAACGCAAAACAGGTCTTTGAGGAAGTCTGGAAACAACGGGTCGACCCGAAGGATATGTTTGTCCATCGGGCCTCGCCGGCACCGCAGGAGGTAGTAACAATCGAACAGAACGGAGATCCGAAAGAGTGCGTCGACGTGCTCTTGATGGGAGATGGATATGCCGCCTCTGAACGGTCAAAGTTTCTGAGCGATGCCAGACGCTTGACAGCCGAATTCTTCCGCCATGAGCCGTACAAGTCCCGGAGGAAAAGCTTCAACATCTGGGCGATCTGTCCGTCGGCTCAGGAGTCCGGGATCTCGAGGCCCTCGACGGGAGTTCATCGATCCAATCCTGCCGGGTCGACGTATGACGCATTCGGGTCCGAGCGCTATATCTTGAGCTTCGACAACAGAGCCATCCGCGATATTGCCTGTTGGGCGCCGTACGAGTTCATCGAGCTCCTCGTGAACAATGAAACGTATGGAGGTGGGGGGATTTACAATCTCTATGCAACGGTTGCGGTGGATAACGACTGGGCGAACTACGTGTTCATCCATGAATTCGGCCATCACTTTGCCGGTCTTGCGGATGAGTATTATACGTCTCCGGTCTCCTACCAACCGCCCGCAGAGATTATCGAGCCGTGGGAAGGGAATGTCACGGCACTTCTTGATCCAACGAACCTGAAATGGAAGAAGTTTGTCATCTCCGGTACGCCGATTCCGACACCGTGGCCGAAGGAGGAGTTCGAAGAGCAGCAGCGTGCTATTCAGAAGAGAAGGAGGGAGATCAGAGCGCAGAACCGTCCGGAGTCCGAGATGAGCGCGCTCTTCCGTGAAGAACAGAAAATGGAGCTTGGCCTGTTCGAATCCGCAAAGTACGGAAAGCAGATCGGCGCCTTCCAGGGTGCAAACTATGACGCGAAGGCTTACTACAGATCCGCGATCGACTGTATCATGTTTTCGCGGAATGACGTGCCATTTTGCCCTGCATGCCGGGCGGAACTTGAGCGAGTCATAGGCCTGTATGCTCTGGCGAAGAACTGACGGGTGGTTCAAAGACATAGAAGAAGCGGCCGAAAGGGACGGCTGGTCACGAATGCTACGGGGAAGTAATGCGAGCGTGGGGTTGAATACAAAACCCAAAATACAATCTGCGGGCGAAATCATTATTTGAAGGAGGAATAGCCATGGCAACAGTCAAGCGTGTCACATATTTCAAGGCGAGAGTCGAAGACAAACCCGGCACGTTGCAGGGTCTGTTGAGGAATCTGAAAGAGAAGAACATTGGCCTTATCAGCCTGAAGGGTGTCGGTCAGGGCGAACATGGCGACATCCTGGTGGTTGCAAAGAACCCCGACGATTTAAGGAATGAATGGAAAAACTCGGGAACGTTGGTCGAAGAAGGCACCGCGTTTTTTGTCAGCGGAGAAGACAAGACTGGAGCGCTCATGGCAAGTCTTGATGCTACCTCGAAAGCGGGCGTTAACGTGGTCGCGATCGAAGCTGTTGCAGTTGGGACGCGCTATGGCGCGATTCTGTGGGTAGACCCGACGGACCTGGAGAAGACCGCGAAAGCGCTGGGAGCGAAATAGGGCAATACGCTGACATATCCTGCGATAAACGAAGAAGGCCCCATGATAGGGGGCCTTCGTATTAGGAAAGCACGGTACACTTTTCAATCTTCAATTTACCATCTACGACCTAACAAACAAGGAACGCTTTTCAATCTTTCCCGCCAAGAATCGGGACAAGACTACCCGATTTTCATTCTTTTCACAAACCGTTCAGACCATATCGCCTTGGATGTTTCTTCCCGCCAAAGGACGGCGGGATTCTCAAAACACATCAGGGTTAGCAAACAACGCTAACCCTGTGTGTTTTGGAAGCGGGGCCGAAGGGACTCGAACCCTCGACCTCCTGCGTGACAGGCAGGCGCTCTAACCAAGCTGAGCTACGACCCCGATATTGTAATATAACCAAGCTGCTTGCCCGCCATGCTTTATCTTTTGGCGGGAGCTACGACCCCGGTTAACGATTCCAAATCACCCCATAGCGAAGTCCCGCTGTTGTTTAGCGGGGCTGAGTTGAGTGGCGCTGTTTTGTGCGCCACGAAATCCCGCCGCTTTTTGGCGGGACTACGACCCCGTTAACAATGAAAATTGAGGAAATGTAAACTGGAAAAATTTACAGCACCAACTGAGTCTAATATAGCCAAAAAAGCCCCAGAGTGCAATATGTCTTGGGTGATTGCTGGGCTGACGTCATCCCCATAGTCATTCCGGCGGTTGCATCGTTATGAATAAAAAAACCGCCTTCCCCTTGCGAGGAAGGCGGTTCTTTTTACTGCTCGACCTGCCAGCTAACTGCTAAAAGCTAATTAAACGCGTACCGAATGCCAAGCTGAATCTGGAACACGTCCGCAAGCAAATTGGAATATTCGAACGTGTTCGTCATCAGGTCATTCGTTCCGGGATTCGTTCGCAACCTGTAGAGGGCTTTTCCACTTGCATCAGCACCCTGAGCACTCAGTGGCTGTGCTGTAGGAGCAGTTGTGGTCGCGAAGTTCACGGGGCGCTGACCGACTCCCCAGTTCTTGTTGATGAGGTTGCCAACGTTGAGGAAATCAGCCCTGATTTGGAGCGAGTTGCGCTTTCCAAGGAATTCCGCGAACACTTCCTGGATGATGCTCAAATCGGCTCTGTAGACGATCGGGGCAACCGCTGCGTTCCGAACGGCATACTCGCCACGGTGCTTGCTGAGATACGAATCCTGGTTGATGAACGCGTCCCAGGCAGCTGCCTGCTCCGCCACAGTAAACGTCCTCGCTACGCCGGCGACCGTCTGTGTATACTGCTGAAAATTCATCTCGGTCTGATCCTTGGGGATGTAAATCAGATCGTTCCCGGAGATCCCGTCTCCATTCATGTCCCCGGAAAACGTGTAGCTGTAAGCAGAGTTAAACGTGTTCCAAAGATTGTTTCTGCCTTCCCAGAACACCGAAACGGTCGTCGCTCCGAAATCAAAGTATTCGGCTCTGTAGGACAACGACAGGAACAGCCTGCTGCCCGGCGTGGAAGATGAGAATCCCAGGCCTGGATTGTTCGCACCAAGATATTGCTTGTTGTCACTCCACGAGCCAAACGCAATGGAGCCAGGGTCAACAGTATTCTGCGCCTCGCCATAGCTGTATCCGGCTTTAGCGAAAAAGCCGTCACTGAATTGCTTCTCCAGTGAAGCCGCAAAATTCCAGGATTTGCCGACGCTCTGGTTCTTCAGCACAACTGCGTCCTGAACGATTGTTCCGTTGATTCGTCGGGCTGCTGAAGAAGCATAATTCCAACGCGGACGAGCATCTGCGCCTGTAAATGCTGAATTCGCAGGTCTCAAGCTCGCATCAATGTAGTAGATGCCATTGACGTCTTTGTTGTAGAGGTATTCGAGCGTGCCGACGAAGTCAAACGGGAGTTTCTGGTCGACGGCAATATTGGTTCGCCAGACCTGCGGGAATTTGAAATCCGGATCTGTCAACGCCAGTTCGTACGAAGGGGCCGGGTTGCCGGTGACGTTCGTTGGCTTGTATTTCTCCGGATTCGGATTGAACGGATAGGCCTTGGTGTTGTCAACCGACAGGAAGCCGGTCAACACGCCTGTATTGCCAATCTGGTTCGAAATCCAAACGTACAACGGAGGTCCCGAGAACAGGCCGGTGCCACCGCGGAGCTGCGTTGTGCGATCGCCCATGACGTCCCAGTTGAATCCGACTCTCGGAGAAATCTGAATATGCGCATCGGGCAGTTTGCCAGAGTTGTACTTTACAGAAACTCCATTTTCGTCGAGGAACGACATGGTATCCGCTTGAACATTGTCAAATCCCGTATTTCCAAAGGACGGAATGTCGAATCGTATTCCGGCGGTGAGCCTGAAGTCTTTTGTGACCTGCCACTCATCTTGGGCATAAGCGCCTGCATAGAGGACTTCGAGGGGCTGAATGGGTTTCGTCTGTCCAGGAATATTGTTATACCGGACCTGAAATCGCCGCAGGGTGGAATCCGCAACCGTTCTGTTGGGATTCGCAAGGTATGCATTGGCATCCTGGTAAAAATCTGCAAGCGAATTGTAGACGTAGACACTCTGTGATCCCGGGAAGAAGACGTTTTCAGATTTGTACTTCTCAACAGATGCGCCAAACGTCAAAGTGTGATTGGGTGCTGCATACCAGGTGAAGTTGTCCTGAAATTGGTAGCTCGAATAACGAAGCTCGTTGTTCGGTGTGAAGGGCTCGGCGCCGAATGATGTGTAGTTTGTCTGGTCGGTTTTAGAGGCCATGATTTCCACGAGTGGGAAGAGCTTATCGATCGAGCCGCGGCTTTCATCGTTGTACGTGTAGCCGGCGATGAGGTTGTTCGCCATGGAACCGCCGATGATGGAGTTCCACTCGCCGACGATGGATCGGATATTCTCCAGAAT
>JBARRO010000125.1:0-8582 GCA_049644265.1 Bacteroidota bacterium | reverse complement strand
TCTCGTGTGAGCATTCCCTTGAAAGGAGTAATACCTGCGCGTGTCGTCCTTGGTCCGGCACACCAAAAACCTGGGCGATCTTCCGACGTGAGCATGAGATATTGACCCTCCCTGAACCCCAGACAAGTCTTGTTCTTCATCCAGCAAAGGAGAGAGACTCCAGGAACTTCCCTCACTGAGTCAACATCCTTCGCTTCGACGATGCCTTCGAATGTTGTTGACGTGGATTGATACTGACCAATTCCCATGATGACATCGGTGGGTTCATTGGTTGCGATGTGAAGATATTCAGGGCTATGTATAACGGAACTATCTCTGAGCGTGACGCGGATGGCCCGCTCAGGCCTTGGATAACCGTTGACGAGCTCTGTCTCAGATATTGACACGAATGTGTAACAACCCGGGAATGTGCACATCCCAACAAGTGGTATTATCACCAGAGCCAGAATTTGTGGCAGCCGGCACCTAAGCTTGCCGAGAAATTGCGAATATCCAAAGAGTTGATGTGCTGGAACGGTCGCCACTTCAAACTCCTTTACCAAAAGCTCGTTAGCACCTGGAGGTGGTACTTCCTCTCACACTTAGATCAGCAAAACAATCGTGCCGATTCCTCAGATTCATTCCTTATTCGGTTTCTCTTTTGGTTGCGCTTTCATGCCGGCTTTCAGTGTAGACTTATTTGAAAACCAGGCAAACTCATATTCATGTTTATGTCCCGACAATGCCCCGTATACCGTACCAGCAAGAGCTCCACAAATACCTCCATAAAGGCCATAGAATATTACGACAAAGGCGTCCTTGTTGCTTTCAGGGCCGGTGGAGCCTTTACCCAACACAGCGCTTCCCACCAGAGCTCCGGCAATTTCTCCTACACCGAATCCAATTCCAAGGCCTTCCAAACCACCCACGAGATGATCTCTTGAGACAACTGTATTTATATCCTTTGTTCGCACTACACTCGGAAGATCTGTTCTGGGGTCTCTCCATACGCAAGAATCACCACGCACCTCAAATTGTATGGCATCAACTTCTCTGCCGTCGTTGAATTCCACTGTTACATTTCTGCCAAGAATATGATCAGTGAACTGTGCTTCGGTAAACGGATTACGCGTGCTCGGCGCAACAACCGTGTGCGTTGTCGAACATCCATACAAAAGGGACGCTAGTATTGAAATGAGTATTTTCGGTTTTGTCATTCAATCCCCGTGCTTTCTTTTTCTAATTCCGCATAGAGTTGTTCCACTGTCAGAGTATAAATTGCGCCGTTTAAGAAATCAATTGAGAGACCAATGGTGCCCCAGGGGACAAAGAGGGCTGCCCATACCCAGCCACTTGACCTTTTGGTGATTGTTAGTTCTGCCGGTTGATAGCCTGCAAGCTCAATACGGAGTAGATGGTCGGTCCCTCGCTTCAGCTTGACGGTCAATGGTGTGGCGCCCACTCCCTTTCCATCGACCAACACTTTTGCATTCGAAGGTAAACTTGCAACCTCGATGTCTTGATACGTGCCATTCATAATGGTTGCGCAACCTGAAGAAAGAAGAAGGGTTGTAACAAGTAGCAGAGAGGATTTCATGAATTGTTAACCGTTATCTTATTTACCTGACACAATTTGCCTTTTGGTGGGAGCAACGGGTTTAGTTCTGAAAACTGCATCGTTGGATTATCTTCACCTCTTTGTGCTTGATGATGGCTTATTTGGCAGTAAAACTTAACGTCAGTGTAGGCGCAGCAGGATTGTCCACTCCAACAGATAGCGTGTATGATCCTGCACGAACTCTGGCATTCATTTCATCATGAAGTTCGTCGGTTATCCAAAACCCGGAACCTCCATCCGGCAGAACCGCAAAGAATCCATGCCCGGAAAAACCTTTGGTGCGATAGGACATGATCACTCGGGAGCTATCGTTCCTCACGTAATAGAGTACAGCACTTGAATCCACTATAAACGTGATAAGGTGACTTGTTTTGTTCTGAATGGAAAAATAGGCGTTCAGCGAGTCTCCCGAGAAATAGGCAGATTTCGGGATGGTGAGTGCGTAGATAAGACTATCATTTTCTACTTTCACGCTCAGTTGTTGCTGATCAGTTAGGCTAACCGGACTGCCTTCTTTCCTGCATCCGGATATGCAACTCGCCGCAACCAGCACAATTATTCGCAGTCGCATGGTGCTCTCCTTTAGATGTTGTGGCCTGGCACCGTCATTTGTGATTCTACAATCTGACTACCTGGGTGGCACAGGAGTCGAGTGAAAGATTGCATACAGCATGAATAACATTGCCCCGGCGCAAAGAACAACGCCGACTGTGATGAATATTGCTTGAGCGGCGTCCGTCGCGGCGCGATCGGGAAGGGCCACTGTCGCAATGCTATCCAACGGTATCACGCGAACCGACGACCCGGTGAGTCCAACAAATGAGCTGTCCGCGCCGAAGGTCCAGTCTTCGAAGCTGTATTCGGAGCCGGACTTTGTCGTTACAGTAACCGGTTGATTCTTTGGTGCATCTTTCCAGCTGGCCGTGGGAACAGAAGAGGCGCACCCGACCGTCCAGACGACGAAGGAAAACAGCACACCTTCAATCAACAAACGCGACCGGAGAAGTTCTGGTTTTGTCATGGCAGAGTCATCAACAGGATAGGAGAGGCCGATTGAAACCACAATGGCATGTTTATGTCATTTCTCATCCCCCTGCGCGCAACAGTCTACAAAGAGTATTTCCACAGGCCGACGTTCGAGCCGGCAAAAAGATTGATTCCCCCTGACCCGTTGGGGACGAGCGCAAACGCAACGACATATACGCTCGAGGCGGAGCTGCTTGTAAGCCCCGAATTCATTGCCTGCCAGCTTGTGCCGTTGTCAGTGGAACGATAGACTCCCAGGCTCGTGCCGGTGACGACACTTGTTTCGCCTGTCACTGCAGGGACAAAAGCAAACGAGTGCACGACTGTGAGCACAGAGGTGGGCAAGCCTGAATTAGCGAGTGCCCAACTCGCGCCGCTGTTGGTTGACCTGTAGATACGCGTACTATTGAGATCGCCACCCATTCCGACAAGCAGAGTTGTCGTTCCGGTTTGAGATGCGTAAGCCTTGAGGGCTCCGACACCGGTATTGGCAGGCAATCCCGAACTGACCGATTGCCAATTCGCACCATTATTTGTGGAAAGAAACACGCCAGTCCCTGTCGCGGCATAGAGATTGGTCCCGATCGCCCCGTTTGGAACTGCCGCAAGCGAAGAGACGATTGTGTCCAGCCCGGCATTCGCCGCAGTCCAATTCGTACCACTGTTGGTGGAGCGAAACACGCCGCGCGTGGAACCAGCAAAAAGGTTCGTCCCATTGGTGGCAGCAGCGAGAGAGTTGACGGTAATAGATGAAGGCAATCCGACACTAACCGAAACCCAACTCGAGCCGTTGTTGGTGGAAAGAAATACGCTCCCAATAGTGTCAAGACCGGTTGGCCATATGCCCGCAAATAGGTTGACACCCCCAAACCCATTTGGTATAGCTTCCAATGCAACAACATTCACGATTGCAGGCAAACCCGAGTTAACAGTTACCCAGCTCGTGCCGTTATTTGATGAGCGAAAGACACCGTAGTTTACCGTCCCCGCATAGAGATTCGTGTCGCCTGCCCCGCTCGGGGCAACCACAAGAGCCTCCACATAAGTGTTCAAGGGCAAGTTAATCTGAGTCCAATGCGGGTTTGACTGAGGAGGAGAGGCGGGGTTGTCTGCATCTTTCTTGCACTCAGTAAAAAGCATGGAGATGAGAGAAAGCAATACGAGGAGGAATGTTTTCATGGCGGGTCCTATTCTGAATTGGTGATGTGCGAAGAACATTCCTGCTCCGTCTCTTACTTCCTTGCATTCCTTTCGTGTTCCTGGCGCACCAACATCATGAGTGTCGACTCCTGCAGTTGGTTTGACATCTTCAACACGTTGACCGGCTTTTGCGAAGAGGCCTCACTGATCCTTCCGCTGACGCGTTCAAGACTTTGGAGTTCGTCGATCCCAATAACAATCCTGGAGCCTCGATGGTCGATCTCCAGGATCCCGCTTTTGTAGCTTGTCAGTGAGTCTGCAACGATGGTGGATTGGTCCTTGCGCGTCACGATCCAGCCGCTGCTGATTCCGCTGAAATGAAAGTTGCCGGAATGGATCGATTGAATCCTTACGTTAGACGCCGGTGGTATCTCCCACATGCGATCTTTGGAAACGCGAAGAATGACGACGGGAGTGTCTGAAATCAGGGTGCCGAAGACACCAGAGTTCTGCTCTTCCTGCGCAAGGGTTACGACCACATGACGAACGGGTGCGCTTTGAGTCGTCGAGTCCACAAGAAACCGAATCGACTCAGGGAGCCGATAAAATTCGTAGACATATTTGTGCCCGCTGGTCGCCCCATAATAGATTCCCGTCAGTGCCCCCGCTCCCCCGATGGTTAGAGCAAACGCTGCGGGGAAAGGATTTGGGCTACCCCCGCCTCCACGGCCAAACAAGCCTGCCCTGAGAATGACAAGGCTTAAACCGAATGCCGACGGAAGGCTTATCACTGCTCCCTCGAGTGCACCAAGGACATGATTGCGCACAACGACGGTTTTGACAGATCCGGCGGAAACTCGTATCGTATCGAGTGACTGATTCTTCATCCACCGAATGACGTCGGACTCCGCCCAAAAACCAATCCCTTCTGCTTCAGAACCATCAGTCAGGGTGATCGCAACATTTGCTCCGCTTAGTACTTCATTGAGATTCGCCGCCTCGAAGGGAATTTGCGGTATGACAGTATACGATGTTGTGCATCCTGCAAGAACAGGAGCCAAACTCACGATCAGAACTGATAGCTTCAAAGGGTGTTTCTCCTTGTCTCTTGGCTAGACGTCAACCTGTTGTGATCACACTCAACTTGTCGATTCCTATCATGTTCTTGTCGTGGACATCCTATCGGATTTTTTGGATTTGCTCTTGAGCGAGGTGATATGGATAGCGCGAGTGTGCTCGAAGGGTCTCACGATTGTGGCTAGAAAGAGGGAATACAAATGCCACCTGGGGCTCCGATGTGTAAAAGGCGATCGCCGTGAGCCCTGTGAACCCCCATGCAGCTGCCATGTACAAAGCATCATCATTGTCGAGGCCGATCGTCATTCCCAACGAAGGAAGTGCATCGAAGATGATGACATACCAGATCCAGCTGCGGGAGGACTTGATTTCCAGCTCGATGGATTTGATCGTGCTTTCTTCGGCGATAAACACTGAGTCGTTTGCGAGAATGACTTTGTCATCTTGGAAGGCGAGGAGCTCAGCTCTCATCCGCATGCTGTTATGAAAGGTGATTCTGCTCCATGTTCCTTGCGGTCGAAGGACAGTGTCGGAGGATGAACATGCGCTCACACAAAGAATGAAAATTCCCCTAAGGCAGGCTTTCATTGTCTTCGGAACGTCCAGTTGTGGGTCCTCCAGGCGATCACATGCCATGAGCAAACAAGATGAGAAGTGCGACAAATGCCGAGTCGACGAAAATTGCCACCGCAAGCGGGAACACACCCAAACTCACACTCGTATCAAGTTGTTCGACGGCGACCAAATCTGCGACAGGCACCTTCCATAGACCACCCGACCAGGCGCGACGATCGAGAGTGTACCTCCTGCCAGAAAGCCTGACACTATCAATCCCTATGATCCAATCAACAGAGGAGAGAATGACGGATCCATCCTTAAGATGAACTTTTGAGGGTCCTTCAATGTGTTTTCCCGTGACCAATTGTTCTTTTTGGATGAGAGAAATCTTCTCAACGTAACAGCCGGAAAGCACGAAGCCAAACCATCCAGTTAGGAATACAGCCGTAAGAGCGATACACAGTTCATGACGACGTTGAATTGCTTCCACCAGGCCATTAGGAAATCGTACCACTGGTCTCACTGCTTCCTCCTGCTTGTACCAGCACCAACATAATCCCACGCTCCTATTTAGTCGCATTCCTCTCATGTTCGTGTTGTACCAAGTACAGCAAAGCTGCTCCCTTCTGTTTCTGGGACATCTGCGATACATCGAAAGACGATCCGGTTTGTCCCGCGACGAGTGAAGAGACTTTCGAAATGATCCCTGCAATCGGCACCGCGAGGGCGCCGAAGACCAGGCCGCCGACTGGTCTCGAGCGTCCTTCAAGAATGATGCCTGCACCGCATGTGATCATCCCTGCTGTGAGACCGCGCTCCCAGATGGACCGATCGTCCGACTCAATCGAAAACTGGTCGAGAGTCTTAATCTCATCGATAGGGAAGACAACTCCGGAGTTGCCGAAGGCCGCTTCCAGATTTCCATTTTCATAACGGGTCAAGGAGTCTGCAACGAACGTGGATTGATCAGTGCGTGTTACGATCCAGCCGGACTTGAGGCCGCTCAATTCGACGTTGTGCCGGCCCATGCGCTGAATCTTGACAATTGAAGCCGGGGGAATTTCCCAGACCCGATCTTTGGGAATACGAAGGCGCACTGTCGGGGTGTCTGAAAGGAGAATTCCAAATACTGGAGGGCCCTTGTGCGTGCCTGCAATGGTGACGATCACGTGTCCCAACGCGATGTCAGTCGCTGTAAAATCCTCATAAGTCTGAATCGGTGTTGGTAATGTGGTCGTCCGAAGAAAACTGTAGACATCGGACCCCAATTCGTAACCAATCTGACCTCCTAATCCTCCTCCAGCCACGGCCCCGGTCAATGAGACCAGGACAACACCAAGATCGTTAGCAAGATCTCCCCGGGAACGGAAGATGGAAGTGCCGGCGACGTACCCGACAAGGGCTCCGGACGGCACGCCAACGATTATGCCTCCCACAGTACTTGCAAACGGATTCCTTACATCAACCTCGTTGAGAGAATCGGACGCAACGCACAGGGTATCGAGGGAGAGAGCGTCGCACCATCGGGCCGAGTCAGCATCCATGCGGAAATCAATTCCTTTTGCTTCGGCACCACTTACAAGAGTGATGTTGACCTGTCTTCCTTCAAGAGACTGATTGAGCTTTGCGACATCGGCAGGATTCCCAGGTGCGATCGTGTACGAAGATATGCATCCAGGGACAACGACAAGAATAACAAAAACGCACGTACGCAATTTCACGGATGTCTCCCCAAGGAAATCCCCGGGTATTGTGGGGAGAAGTTCGACGTAGGAAGGAAGAAGGACTACAGACATGATATACCTTCTGGTGATGCAGCCTGTGTTACCACATCTTGATCCGCTGAGAAGCCTAAGGGCAGAGGTGAGCGCGTAAAGGAAGGTGAAGAGCGAAAGTGCAGAGTCGCGAAACTGAATTTCTCGCGCGCTCAGATCTGGAGAAATGCAAGCTCTCCGAGTGCAATCAGAATCTTTGCTAGTATAGCGACGTGCGACTAAAATGTCAACGACTGAACAAACATCAATCGGGGAATATTTCAACAATCGCGTTTTTGAGACGATTCCCTTTCTTGAGAATTCTCTCCGAATGACATATTCACCAATAAACTGAGCATAGTTGAATTCCGAGCGTTGAGAAATGCCGTCCGCTTGCGTCTTGTTCTGTGAATGAATAACATTCAGCAAGCAATCGGTCCTGCGCTCAACGGCGAAAACAGATGGCAAAGGTTCACAATCTCAGGTAGAGACAGATGGTAGGCCGGACTATAGCTCATTATGAGATAGTCGAAAAAATTGGACAGGGTGGGATGGGCGAAGTCTATAAAGCCCGAGATCTCACGCTCGACAGGGTTGTAGCGATCAAATTCCTCCCCCCCAATATTTCCGTCGATGAAGCAGCGCGGGAACGTTTCATGCGGGAGGCCAGAGTTGTTTCCGTCCTTGATCATCAGAACATCTGCACGTTTTTCGAAGTGGGGCAGACTGATGACGGGCAACCCTACATCGTTATGGCATACTACGCGGGGGAGAATCTGAGGAAACGGATAGGAGGCCATCCTCTGCCACTTCACGAGGCCATCAACATCGCCTGCACAGTGGCTGAAGGCCTGACCAAAGCCCATGAAAAAGGGATCACGCACCGGGACATCAAACCCGAGAACATCATGATCACGGAGGAAGGCGTCATCAAGATCATGGATTTTGGGCTTGCCCGGTCTGTCAGTACTACTTCGATCACGACAGAAGGAACGACAGTCGGCACGATGTCGTACATGTCTCCGGAGCAGCTCAGAGGCGAGAAGGTCGATCAGCGCACAGATCTGTGGTCATTGGGAGTCGTTCTCTACGAGATGGTGACCGGGAAAACTCCGTTCGTGAGTGAGTATGAAGAAGCCCTTGCGTACGCGATCGCCAATGAGAATCCACAGCCGATCACGGGGATTCGTTCGGGCGTTCCAATTGAGCTCGACACTGTCGTCGCAAAACTGCTCGCGAAGAATGCACGGGATCGGTACCAGCATGCAGACGATGTTTTGGTTGATCTCAGTCGCATTCGTTCGTTGCTGCCATCCTCGATGACGAAACATCGCACGATTCGAAAACGAAATCTTCCGTGGGTTGTCGCGGGGGCGCTGATTATTCTTGCCGGAGGGGGATGGTGGCTCTACGAGTCGGTAACAGGATCA
>JBARRO010000124.1:0-7005 GCA_049644265.1 Bacteroidota bacterium | reverse complement strand
GGAAAAGATCGACAGCGCAGCCATTGCACAGATCAAGAGCGAGGAATACAACCGGTCTCAGGTTATGGACATTCTGAGTTACCTCAGCGACGTGTATGGCCCCCGCCTCAGTTGGTCCCCCGAATATAGGGAGGCCGCTGAGTGGACAAGTTCGAGGCTAAAAGAATGGGGCCTGGAAAACGTTCACTACGAAAAATGGGGTCCTGCTGGAAAGGGATGGACTCTCAAACGCTTTCATGCACAAGCGATCGAGCCGCGGGAATTCCCTTTGATCGCTTATCCAAAGGCATGGTCCCCCGGAACCCGCGGGATCGTTCGCGGTGATGCGGTGTATCTGGATGCGAAGACGGAAGCAGACCTCGAGAAATTTCACGGCAAACTCAAGAACGCATTTGTCCTGATGAGTGATCCTCGCACACTGGCAGCTCATTTTCAAGCCGAGGGCTCACGCGAGGCCGACTCCTCCCTTCTCAAGATGGCAAACGCTGGAATGCCCGGTGCCGCTCAGAGGAGAGGTGGTCGGGACTCGTCAAGGATGCAGCAGTTTCTGAACGAGGCACGTTTCAATGCCAAGAAGGTTGAATTCTGCCAGAAGGAAGGCGCCGCAGTGCTGGTTGATGGCGCCCGGGGTGACGGGGGCACTATGTTTGTCCAGGCCGCCAGTGTTCCCAGAGCACCGGAAAGTCTTGCAGACATGTTCGGCCCTCGTCTCAGCCCGTACGACGAAAAAGCCCCTCAGATTCTCCCTCAGGTTTCCCTTGCAGCCGAACATTACAACCGTATTGTGAGAATGATCGGAAAAGGTCAACATGTGCGACTCGAAATGAACCTTGAGGTCGAATTCACCAAGGCGGATTCGAGCTTCAATGTTATTGCTGAAATCCCGGGAACCGACCTGAAGGATGAAGTTGTCATGATCGGTGCTCATTTTGATTCCTGGCATTCCGGCACCGGTGCGACCGACAACGGCACAGGCTCATCGGTTTGTTTGGAGGCGGTCCGTCTCATTCAATCGCTTCATTTGAAACCCCGACGAACAATTCGGATTGGACTCTGGGGTGGCGAAGAGGAGGGGCTGCTCGGGTCGAGAAGTTATGTATCGCAGCATTTTGGCCAACGTGACGGCGACGGCATGGCAGTGCTGTTCGGAGGCAACAGCGGGACACTGAAAACAAAGCCTGAGCACGAGAAGTTTTCCGTGTATTTCAACAATGACAACGGCTCCGGAAAAGTTCGCGGCGTGTACCTTCAGGGAAACGACGACGCACGACCAATCTTCAGGGCCTGGCTTGCGGCGTTTAACGATCCCACGGCACAAACCCTCACGCTGAACAACACCGGAGGGACCGACCATCTCTCGTTCGACGGCGTGGGCCTGCCCGGATTCCAGTACATCCAGGACCCTCTCGAGTACGGCACCCGGACGCACCACTCGAATATGGATCTCTACGACCGCGCCCAGGAGGAAGACCTGAAGCAAGCTGCGGCGCTCATGGCAACCTTTGCATACCACGCAGGGATGCGCGAAGGCCAATTCCCAAGAAAACCCATGCCCTCCCCACGCGGGCAGCGCGCCACCGGGTCGAACTAGCGTTCCAGTCAGCACGGTATATTTCAGAAGCCGCGGCTGAGTCCGCGGCTTTCTTGTGCAGGAACCGGCCGGGGTGGTTTCTTGTTTCAAGATTCTGTATTTTCCCGAGCGCTCCTGGAGTTTCGCCGGAGCAATCGCAACGGTCACTCTCTTCGCCGCGGGTGGGAGGGGACCTCCATCAACTGCAGGAGGCCATCTATGTTCCGCAATCTTAAATTGTCCACGAAACTGGTGCTCACGTTCGTTCCCCTTTTTGTTTTTCTTATCCTAGAGAGCTACTACCTGACGGACCAGAGTCAGGAAAAAGCAATGCTGGAGCAGGCAAAAAATGCGGCAATCCAGAGAGCGCAGATTGTTCGTGAAACGCTTGTGTCGCAGATGGTCGAAAAATACAAGATCGAGGACAGCTACCTTGAACGATTACAGAGGGTAGGCGGGCTGAAGGATCTCTACGTCCGTATCCGGCCCGAAAACCTGCACCTCACGGAGGACCTTGTAGACAGTGCCCGAACCGAACGCCTGAACCGACGAATGCAATTCGCCATGGCAAAGGGAGAAGCGGGGAATGAAGTGTTCCAAACAGGCTCAGCGCTCTTCATCAATCGCGGCGAAGCATTGGAGGCCGTCGTTCCGTTCAAGGCGGAAAAGAAGTGCCAGGCATGTCACGAGGTACCGATCAATCACGTTCTCGGCGTCGCACACATTCAGATCCCGCTGACCGAAATCAACAAAGCGATCGCAGAGAACTCCCGTCGAACGGGCTTCATCTCGTTGGGCTTCGCCGGAGTGTTCCTGCTGATTGGCATGCTGTTGTACCGCACCCTGATTCAGAAGCCGGTGCGAGATCTCCTCGCAGCCACTGAAGCCATGGGACAGGGAAACCTCGCTTATGCAATGAATGTCTCCCCTTCAAACGACGAACTCGGATTACTCTCCCAATCTTTCGATCGGATGCGCAAAGCATTGAAACAGAGCCAGGAAGCGCTCCGGACTTCGATGGTCGGCCAAATTGCCACTTCGCTCACCCGCGATTTTCGGGCTCCTATGCGGCAGATTCTCGGCGCCGTCGAACAGATAGAAAAAGGAACTGTCAACGACCAAACAAGGATCCGGCTCTGTACTACAGCGCGGACCTCAGTCGTGGATATGAACAAGATGGCTCAGGACCTTCTTGACTTCACCACGGGCGATTTGAAAGTCAACATGCGGGCATGCAATGTCCCAAGTGTGCTGAGCTATGTTGCGGACGCTGTCAAGCAGGACCTCGAACGAGATATGGTACGATTGGAACTTGAACAGGGCTACCAAGGTAGTGCACCGCTCGATTATGAACGGATCGGCCGGGCGATGATCAACATCGTGAGCTATGCTGTGAATTACATCCCGCCCGGCGGTGTAATCCGGATATCCACCGCAGTTCAGGGAGCCATGGTTGTTTTCAAAATTGCCGACAACGGAAACGGTATCCCACCGCAGTTCCGTGACAAGATCTTCGAGCCATTCACAAAACTTGTCCAGGAAAAGGGCCTTGGTTTAGCCCTTTCACTTGCAAAGCGTATCGTCGATGTCCAGGGAGGAAGGATTGAGCTGCAATCAGAGGAAGGAAAAGGAACAACATTCACCATCACGATGCCTTTGGCATAACAACGATGCCGGTAGAAAGACACGGCCGTTCGCGAGAACGGCTTTTCTATTTGAGGTGTGATTGAAAAATCGACAGGTACTCTGGGTTGGACTGTTTGCAGTTGCGTTTGCGTTTGTTGAATCCAGCGTGGTTGTCTACCTGAGGTCGATCTACTATCCGGACGGTTTTGCTTTTCCCCTCAAGCTCATGACTTCATTCCACTTGTGGGTCGAGCTGGCAAGGGAGGCTTCGACGATTGTCATGCTGGGCTGTGTTGCCATGGTTGCCGGGACATCGAAGTGGCAGAGATTGGCGTATTTTTTAATTGCGTTCGGCGTTTGGGATATCTTCTACTATGTCTGGCTTAAAGTTCTTCTCAACTGGCCAACATCCATCCTTGACTGGGATATTCTTTTCCTGATTCCCCTACCGTGGATAGGACCCGTGCTTGCACCGGTCTTAGTCTCAATTATTCTGATTGCCGCAGGTTTCATGGTTCTTCGTTTCGCTCTTCGGAGCGAATCCCTTCAAGTTGACAACAAATCCCTGGCCCTTTCTGTTGCCGGAACTTTCATTGTCCTCTTCTCCTTTCTGCGTCAACCGGATGCAGCCGCTCTTCCCGAAAATGCAATCCAGTACTCCTACAATCTCTTCCTTCTAGGCTTGATTTGTTACCTTGGCGCCCTTTTCATTCAGCGAAAGAAATGGACTGAGCACCAACAGCCTGGCAACCCGATCGGCCGCTAGTGTTTCCGTGCAATGGCAAGGATCGACAACCCGAACCAGAACGAGAGTCGTCGAAGGAGAGGACGTTCGAGGGAGAAAATCGACTTGAGAATGTTGTTCAGGGGGGAAGGAGGTATGCTGAGCTCGCTTTCATTCCCAGATCCCAGCACTTTATGAAGAAGCCTTGTCACCAAGGCCAGTGGGAATAACAAGGTGTTGAAGTACGACATTCGGTCAACCAGAAAACCGCTTTCCACCAGGACTCTGCCTAGCCTGCGTCCAACGTACCGCCGTTTATGGTGGTTAAGATCATCGTGCCGGGTCCATAAGAACTGATAGGCCGGAACGGTGACGAGGACAATTCCTCCTTTTTTCAAGCGTCCAAATGCCTCACGTAGCAACCCCAGGTCATCATCGACGTGCTCAATAACATCGAGCAACATGATGAGGTCAAACTCTAGGTTCGGGAGAGGGAGTCCCTTCAAGTCACATTCGAACACGTTCTTTAATCCGCGCTTTCGACAGAACTCGATTGCGAGCGTTGATGTGTCCGTTCCGTAAGCCTCGTACCGATCAGAAAGTGAAACGAGCATGCCCCCCACTCCACAACCCACATCCAGGACCTTTGACCCGGCAGGGAGATGAAGACGTGTTTCAATGATATCAAGAAGGATTTCCCGCCTCGCGACAAACCACCAATGCCGCATTTCAACGTCATAAAAGCTCTGGTATAACTGATCTTCCAATCAGTACATTCCTTTCCAGAAATTTTTCCGAACCCTGATAAGACCCTTGATGTCCTCGACAGCGGTGTGAACAATCCTCACCCTGCTGTCGAGATCCTCAATCCAGCTCACTGGTAAGTCGAAGATCCTGTACCCTTTCTTCTCCGCCAAAATCAAGAGCTCGGTGTCAAAGAACCAGCCGACATCCTCAATCTTCGGCAGAAGGTCAAGGGCCACCTGCTTTGTCACCGCTTTGAATCCACACTGCGCATCAGAGAACTTGGTGCGAAAAAAAGATTTGACCAGGTAGTTGTAACCCCGTGAGATGATCTCTCGTTTGAAACTTCGTTTTGTCGTTGATGCTTTAAGCAATCGGGAGCCGATTGCGATGTCGAATCCGCCAGAAATAAGGGCTTCGATCATCGGAGGGAAGGCAAAAAGGTTGCTGGATAAGTCAATGTCCATGTAACTCAAGATGTCCGCGCTGCTTCGAGACCAGACCCTCTTCAGCGCGCGCCCACGCCCCTTTTGATCGAGATGTTCGACACGGACTCCTTTGTATTGCTGCACAAGTTCCGCTGCAAATGAAAACGTTCGATCCGTGGAGGCATTGTCTGCTATGACAACTTCCCAATCAAACCGACATCGGCTGGCGAGGAACTCATGGAGAGTTCGAACGCTCGCTCCGAGAATCTTCTCTTCGTTATAGACGGGCAGGGTCACGTTGACCAACATTAAGCAGCTTCGCTCCTTTTCCTTATGAGCTCGTACCCCCGCGCGGCAAGAATCAGAACAACGGGGATTGCGGGATAGAAATACCGTGACTCTGCATTGGTGGGAATATGAATGAAGACGTAATACAGGATGATAATGCCCGGAAGCCAGCTCAAATCTCTTGCCTCTACCAAAGCCCTTGCAGCAAGTAGGAGAATGGAAATTTGAAGAATGATCAGGAGAACCTGGCAAGCGGCTGGTGCCCAGAATTCCCGTAAGTAACCAGCCATCCCGGAACCCGGATTCCTCTCCAGAAATTCACTGGGTGCAGGCATGAGTCTCCCCAGAATAATTCCGTCGGGACGCAGTAACACGAGCACACGCCTTGCCATTATGCCGCCGTACCATACTGGGTGAGCACGGATGATATTGAGCGCCTCACGAAAACGCTTCTGATCCCTCTCCACTCCGTTTGGATACGCCCACGAATGATACCCCTCCCGTTGGGTCATTTTTTCATCACCATAAACCGTTCCGAGGGTGTCTCCAAACTGACTGATTCCTTCCCACATGCTGATGCCTTTTCCCAATCCCAGTGGGAGAAATGATCCATTTGTCGCGGTGTAATTGCGTGCCGTCTGCATTCCGACCACAAGGAATACACCGACAAGGTATGGAGCCAGAAAACGAAAGGCCACACTTGATCTTTTTACAAAGTAGACGACGCCAAGAAGAAAGAATGGAAGAAAGGATAGATCCGATCGCATGAGGATTCCGGCACCCAACGCTGCTCCGGAAGCAAAGGCAGTGCCAATTACTCTGTTCTCCAGCCCTTTCATGAATGCCCACAACGATATCAAAAGAAAGAGGGATACCACTGAATCGCCGAGAAGGGCGATTTCAAATCGCGCGCTCAGCGGCCAGACGGAATAGAGCAATGAAGCAACAAAAGCCGTCTTCTCCGAAAAAAGTCTCTCCGCAACCTTGTAACAAAGAACGACGGAACAGACAGAGAGAACGAGTTGAAAGATCTGAATGCTTAACGGTAGACGAACAAGAGAGTATGGGAGAAGGACAATTGCCAGATATCCGAGAGGTCTGTCAATAAAAGGTTCGTACGACCATTGATGCGATGAATCATTCAGCGGCGCAAGGTCGACATACGTAGTAAGTCCACGTCCATCCAGGACGTTGTCGGCAACATGCAGAAATCCGTTGGAAATGCCGTTGTAGTAATTCAATCCTGGAAAAAGAGCAAGGAACAAACCGCGGGAGCAAACGGTGAGAAGGATCAGAATCAGAAATTTCTTTTGAATCGTCATGAGAGGAATTGCTGAGAAGGAGACGACGGCTCCCTCCGGCGGCGTCTTGACATCAGGATTCTTTGATCACAAACGCTATGGTTGCCGGTATTTCTGCTTTCAGCGTCAGAACAAGTGCCTTATTTTGCTCACGAATACCGTAGCTCCTCGAATACCAGGAGTCTTCTATGCGCCACGAACCGGCTGAGGCAGAAACAAGATAGCGTTTTTTCGCGTTCGAAATCATGACTATGCGTTTGGAATTCATTTCGAGCTTGAGACCTGGTGCGATATGGAGGAAGCTTTCAATAGTGTGTGCTCCTG
>JBARRO010000123.1:0-10894 GCA_049644265.1 Bacteroidota bacterium | reverse complement strand
CTCTGCCCCGTCTGAAAGAACGGGGCTTTTTATTACCATGACACTGCTCTCACACCTTCCCAAAATCATCCAAATCATATCCCGCCCTCTTGAGCGCCCTTCTCGTCGCATCCAAAATGAACGCTTCAGTCCGATGCTTAAGGACAGGGACTTCCGGCGCGTTCTTGACGTCCGCAAGGAGCTTTTCCGCATCACTACCCACGAGCTTCTCAGAAAGCTCATAGATCCCATCCAATGACTCCTCAAGCGCGTCGTGGTCCGCCAGGATCTTGCGGAGAGCACCGATAATTGCCGGGGACGGCGGCGGCACCATCAACGCAGTGATAGCCCCGTGGTCAAGGCGTAATTTTGTCAGAATCTGTAAAGGTTTGTCGCCATGCGCTCTCTGGGCTGCTGGAAAAAGGATTTTCTCCTCGAGACCGATATGCCGCAACAAGCCCGAGCGAAAGGCCGCATACGCTTCCAGGTCGTACGCTTTCGGGTTTGCCGTGGTTCGTTCGAAGAGTTCGTCCAGCCGTCTGTGATCCCCCGTAAAGAATCGATAAAGTGGTCCGCTCATATGAAACACCTCCTAACAAATTGTAGAGACGCCTGTTATTAAAGTATGAATGACCGCTGGAAGAAGCAAACCAGCCGTGATTTCACTTGAGAACCTTGGGGAGCGGCACGGCTTTTCATCTTCAGCATTCCTTTCCCATTTTTGCTTTTTCTCAACTTCTTCGTATATTGATTTGTTTTTTCAGACAACATGGCAGTTTTTCGAAGAAAATGAAGGTAGAGTAGATGATGGATGCTGCTACGGAAATAAGCAAACAGGAAAAAGAGTCCCGGCTCCTCGACCTCCCGAAGGAAACTCTCCTGAAATGGTACGACGAGATGCTTTTGGTTCGCCGTTTTGAAGAGAAGGCCGCCCAGCTCTACGGGATGGGGAAAATCGGTGGTTTCTGTCATCTCTACAATGGTCAGGAAGCTGTTTCAACAGGGTCCGTTGCTGCCATAACACCCGATGATTATGTGATTACGGCCTACCGAGACCACGGACTCGCCCTCTGCAAAGGACTGGACGCCGGTGCATGCATGGCCGAGCTGCTTGGGAAACATACCGGAACGACCAAGGGTAAGGGCGGGTCAATGCACTTCTTTGACCGCGAGAAGAACTTCCTCGGCGGTCATGCAATTGTCGGCGGACACCTCCCCATCGCCGCCGGAGTTGCGTTCGCGATAAAATACAGAAGCGAAAAGCGTGTCATTCTCTGCTTCATGGGCGACGGCGCAACGAATATCGGTTCCTTCCATGAAGCGCTTAATCTTTCCGCCCTCTGGAAACTCCCCGTTATCTATCTCATAGAAAACAACAAATACAGCATGGGCACTTCCGTCGAACGATCCTCCGCGGTTGAAGAGCTCTACAAGAAAGCGCTTGCGTATGACATGCGCTGGTCAATCGTCGACGGCATGGATGTGTTTGACGTCTACAAGAATGTGAAGGAGGCGGTTGAACGGGCAAAATCGACCTATGAGCCGACTCTCCTGGAAGTTCGAACCTATCGGTACCGCGGTCACTCCATGTCGGACCCGATCCACGGACACTACCGAACAAAAGAGGAAGTCGAGAGCCTCAAGAAACTGGATCCCCTGACGGTCCTTTCCGAAATCCTGAAAGAAGAAAGACTGATCTCGGAAGAATATCTTGAAATCGCTGAAAAACGAATCAAGAAGATCGTCGAGGATGCTGTGATATTTGCGGAAAAGAGTCCCGAGCCCCCCCTGGATGAGCTTTACACCGACGTTTATATCGCCTGAACCGGAGATCGCATGCCTTTAGTAAGTTTTCGTGAAGCGTTGAACCAGGCCATGGATGAGGAAATGGCGCGCGACGAGCGGGTGTTCCTCATGGGTGAAGAGGTCGCACAGTACAATGGCGCTTACAAGGTGAGCCAGGGCCTCCTTCAGAAATGGGGACCGAAACGTATCATCGATACTCCCATTGCCGAGGCGGGATTTGCCGGCATCGGCATCGGTGCCGCCATGGCCGGCCTCCGACCGATCGTGGAGTTCATGACATGGAATTTCTCGCTCGTGGCCTACGATCAGATCGTCAACAACGCCGCAAAGATGCTCTCCATGTCCGGAGGACACTTTAGCGTTCCGATGGTGTTCCGGGGACCGGGAGGAGCAGCGCACAACCTCGCCGCAACGCATTCACAGGCTCTCGAATCGATCTACGCGCACATCCCGGGATTGAAAGTCGTCATGCCTTCGACTCCAAAGGACGCCAAGGGCCTCCTGAAGACCGCCATTCGCGATGAGAACCCGATTGTCTTCATCGAAAGTGAAGTGATGTATGGGGAAAAGGGAGAGATTCCTGATGGCGAATACACGATTCCCCTTGGGGTGGGAGAAATCGTGCGTGACGGTACGGATGTGACAATCGTTTCGTGGTCGAAGGTTCTCCGGCATGTGACTCTCAAAGCGGTTGAATCGTTGGCGGGAGAAGGAATCAGCGCAGAGGTCATCGATCCGAGAACGATCAAGCCGATGGATTGGGAATCGATTTTCAACTCCGTCCGAAAGACGAACCGTCTTGTTGTCGTGGAAGAAGGATGGCCGTTTGCAGGTGTCGGCGCACAGATTTCCCACGAAGTTTCTAAGAACGTCTTCGATTATCTGGACGCACCGGTTGAACGCGTGACGCAGGAGGATGTTCCACTCCCCTACGCACACAATCTGGAAGTCGCTTCACTACCCACTGTGGAGAAGGTTGTACAGGCAGTCAAGAAAGTCATGTACGTCGGCTGACGGGAACCCTATGGCCACAAAAATTCTCATGCCAAAATTGAGCGACACGATGACCGAGGGAGTGATCCTCAAGTGGCGCTACAAAGAGGGGGACAAGGTCAAACAGGGGGAAACTCTCGTCGAAATCGAGTCGGATAAGGCGGATATGGAACTCGAAGCCTACGACTCGGGTATCCTGCGCAAGATTATCGTTCCTACAAGAGGCAAAGCTCCGATCGGAGCTGCGATCGGTATCATTGGCGATGCAAACGACGACATCGCCTCTCTCCTCACTGATGCAGCACCTCCAAAAGCCGCTCCTTCACCTGCACAAGTTAAACCTGAGCCATCCACGGTTGCTCCCGCTCCGCCGAAGACAACCACAGCACCTGCTCCACAACCTGTTACTCCGGGCGATGGGAGAGTCAAGGCCTCACCGCTTGCGAGACGATGGGCGACGGAAAAGAAGATTGACCTGAGAACCATCCCCGGTAGCGGTCCGCAGGGGCGCATCATCAAACGCGATATCGAATCGGCCGTTTCGGGCAAGGTTGGTATGCCAGCACCCACGTATGCAGCCATTCAGCCCGGCACTTCCCAGGACGTCGAGCTTTCACCCATTCGCAAGACCATTGCCAAGCGAATGACAGAGAGCAAACAGACGGCTCCGCACTTCTACGTGACCATTGAAGTGGATATGGAACCTGCGATGGCGTTCCGCGAACAATTGAACAACGTTTTTGACTCAAAGATCAGCTTCACGGATATCCTCGTGAAAGCCTGTGCGAATGCCCTCATGCTGCACCCGCAGGTCAACGGATCGTTCCTTGGCAATGCCATGCGGCAGTACGGATACGCGCATATTGCCGTTGCCGTGGCGCTCGACGACGGACTTGTAACGCCCGTCCTAAAGAACTGCGAACAAAAAGGAATTGGAAGGATTAATCAGGAGCTGCGGGACCTCGTCGAGCGGGCGCGAAACCGCAAGCTGAAACCTGAAGAGTATTCGGGGGGAACGTTTACCATCAGCAACCTCGGCATGTTTGGTGTGGATGAATTCGTGGCGATCATCAATCCGCCGGAAGGCGCGATCCTCGCCGTGGGGAGCATCATGGAGAAGCCGGTGGTCAAGGACGAAAAGATCATCATCGGGCACACCATGCGTCTCACGCTCTCGAGCGACCATCGGATCATCGACGGGGCGGCGGCAGCGCGATTCCTCCAGGATCTTCGCAAATTGATCGAGAACCCAGCTTCGCTGGTCTCGATTTCCTAAGGCCGGCCAATCAATCGCCCGCTCTGCCGGGCGCTGGAAGTCTTCATCACACCCGACCAAACGTCGGGTTATTTTTTTATGTCGGATTCCTGGACAGTTTCACAGAGTTCACAGAGAAAAGCAGAGGACACAGAGAAGAGATGTAGATAAAAAGGCTGTCTCTGTTTTGACTATCCTAACCCCTCACGTCTTCAGACAAATCAGGCATGCCTTTTTCGATTCGCCAGCGCATTGCATCAGAACTTGCCGGACCTGCCCTTCCGTTGGTGGCGTTTAGCATCGCCCTCAACCTGACCGTCGGACAGATTACTGCAGCGCTAAAACTTCCCGTCTATCTCGACTCCCTTGGAACAATCCTTGCGGCGGTTTTGTGCGGTCCGTGGGCGGCGATGATCGCCGGAGCGATCGCTAATGCTTTGGCAGCAACCCTGGGAAATCCCAGCATGATTTTCTTTATTCCGGTATCCATGGTCGTCGGCGCATTCACCGCGGCCTGCGCAAGGTTCGGATGGTTCAGGCATTGGTATCTCTGTGTCGTGGGAGGAATCCTGCAGGGGATTATTGCCGCCCTCGTCTCCGCGCCGATATCGGCCTATGTATTCGGCGGGACGATGATGGCGGGGACGGATGCGTTGGTGATTTTTTTCCGGTCGATGGGCAACAACCTCCTCCAAAGCACATTTTACCAGGGGCTTTCCTCCGACCCCGTCGACAAAGCCCTCAGTTACCTTACGATTTTCTTTCTTCTCCGGAATCTTCCTGACCGAATCCTGAGCCGGTTCAAGGGGGGGCACCTGGTTCAGGCCAGGCCATCTGGAAATGCGCGGCGCTAGAATCGTGCTGACCTCCATGCGTTTTGACGTCGGGACAAAAGTGGCAGCGGTTATCCTGCTTGCGGTCTGTTCCCTCACCGCTCCTTGGTTTGTAAGTGCGGGACTGATTGTGGTAGTCCTCGGGCTTGAGTTCCTCTTCCCAGCCTTTCGACCCCTTTCTTCTGTTGCCCACAAACTGTTTCTCCGGTTCGTGCTGGTTGCGGCTCTTTTTGCAGTCATCGTCGTCGTCGTGAATGGGATTCTGATGCAAGGAGAGTCCATGTTGTCTGTTGGCATGATCAGTCTTTCACGCCCAGGAGTGGTCTTTGGGCTATCGGTCAGTGCACGCTTGATTCTCCTCTCAATCTCACTTCTCGCATTTTTTGTCTCAACACCTATTCGCGTCGTGGGAGAGTTTTTCAAGAGCCTCGGGATACCGGACACTCTCGTTTCTCTTACTCTTCTCTCCCTGTATTATGTCGGACAGTTACCGGGTCGCATTGCTCAGATCTTCATGGCTCAGGAAGCAAGGGGCGCACCCGTTCGGGCAAATATCTTTTTGCGCGCAAGGAGTCTCGTTGCGGTGCTTTCTCCGCTGGTGCTTTCTTCCCTTGTGGAAAGCATAGACCGGGGTCTTGCTTTGGAGCTTCGCGGATTCCGGGCCCGCGTTCAGCAAAGCATCGCCCGCCGGCCATTTTCCTCCCCTCTTGCGATTCTCTTTCTTGTCGCCTCGGCCCTTCTTCTCCTCCAGCAAATTGCACAATGGCTCTCGATCTGGAAATAGACCAGTTTTCGTTTCAATATGCCGGCCGGAGCACATTTGCGCTCTCGGGAATCTCGCTCTCGGTTCCTGCAGGAACCTGCTGCGCCATCCTGGGACCGACAGGTGCCGGTAAATCCACCCTGCTGTTCGCCCTCGCAGGTGTTCTCAAAAGTCACGAACCTTACGGCGTCTACGCAGGTTCTATTCGCATAGGGACGGAATCGTACACCTCCGCCCCCGATCACATTCTCTTCCCCGTCGTCGGGCTTTGTATGCAGGAGCCTGCGGTTCAAATATCGGGCTTGTGTGAAACCGTGCATGATGAAGTGCTCCTGACGCTGGAGAATCTTGGAACAGAGCAGACCGAACGTGCCAGCCGGGTGGCAGATGCACTCGGCGCCCTGCATATCGCTCATCTTACAGACAGAAATCCATCTGCACTGTCGGGCGGAGAAATGCAACGGGTGGCGCTTGCAACCATGCTCGTTGCATCCCCGCAGATCATGCTCTTCGACGAGCCTGCGACGTCTCTCGATTCGGAAGCGCAGTCGTTCCTGGCACAAACCATTCGAAGTCTCAGAGGCCGGAGCACCGTTCTTCTGTGCGACGCGTCGCTGGACCTTGCCATTTCAACTTCCGACAGAATCGTCGTCCTCGATGAAGGCCGAATGGTCTTCTCCGGTACCCGGGGTGACTTCCTGCGCCGTTTGGACTCGTTCCGCACGATTCTTTCAACAAAGGAATGGTCGGAATCCATGTCGCTCCTCAACGAGCACATTGAGCGCGGGTCATCCGTCGCCCGCCGGATTGCATCGAAGTTCGGAACCCCATGAGCCTGGAGCTTCAAAACGTTTCTTTCGCTTATCCCGGACAACAACCCGTCCTCAGAGATATTTCCTTCAGTCTCAATGAAGGCGAATGTGTTCTCATCCTCGGTCGCAACGGCGCCGGCAAAAGCACACTCCTGAAACTGCTCAACGGGATTCTTCGACCGGGCTCAGGCTCGATTCTTCTTCATGGGGAATCGACCTCGACAAAATCGACGGCACAGCTTGCACGCCATATCGCTGTGACCTTCCAGAACCCTGCTGACCAGATCTTTGCATCGTCGGTCAGAGAAGAAATCATGTTTGGTCCGAGGAATCTGAAACGGGATAATGCCCTTGAACTCGTCGAAGAATCGTTGACAACCTTTGGGCTCACCTCAAATGCGGATGATCATCCTTACGACCTCCTTCCTGCGAGAAGAAAACTTCTTACAGTGGCCTCCGCCGTCGCTTCGGACTCTCCCCTGTTGGTATTTGATGAACCGAGTGCCGGGCTTTCGCATCCTGAACGATTACTCCTCCACAACTGCTTATCCCGCCTTATTGGTCAAAAACGCTCGATTCTTGTCGTCTCTCATGACCTCGACCTCTTCCTTCCATTTGCCTCAAGGATCCTCGTTGTCGATGGCGGAACAATCGTCTTCCAGGGAGGTCGGAACGAATTTCTTTCTGCCGGGGTTGCCCTGAGGCGATTCGGAGTGAGATTACCGATGCTCTCTCGTATCAAGAAGATGTTGAATGAGGGACGCGGACGTGTCTTGCCGCTTGGGGAGGATTCCGCATCTTAAGGAAGGAAGAGAAGAGGGGAAACTTGCTACTGCCACTTCTAGAAAGTAACCTTGCGGTTCATACTCAAAGCCTATTAAAAAAAAGCAGTAGTGCCCGCCCGAACACCGCAGGCGGGCGGGCCGCTCCAATTTGCACTTCTCATAGTCCCGGATACAAGCTTACTTATTGGAAGCGGCACTAGCAGGTTGCGGAAAAACTACGTTTGATATTATCCACAAAGGTCACGAAGAAAAGCCAAGTGTGTATTCTCACTCAAAATGAATATATGTTCGTGTTCCTTCGTGTCCTTTGTGTCCTTCGTGGATCATTTTTCCCTTTTTCAGCAGCCTGCTAGAAGTCTGTCGAGAGCTTGAAAAGAAGGATGCGGTTGGTACCGGCGTCGAGAACATACAACGTCTTGTTGTAGAACGCGAGTCCGGACGGTCGTTGCATGCGACCCTGGGTTTGGGAGAATCCGAACGACTCGGACTTGAACGCTCCCTTGTTGTCGAACTTCACCACGCTGTCGAGAGCTGCATCGGCTATAAAAACATCTCCTCGCCTGCCATCCACAACAGCTCCCTGAGGAAGAACAAACCTGTTCGGGCGAACAAAATCTACTGACCGTTGCTCTTGCTGAGCGGGATCAAATTTCGGTTGCCAGCCCTCGAAATCCGAGCTCGAAATATACACCATCCAAATCGCCCCGTACGCCATCCCCGCGCTGTTCTGCAGAATGATGAAGCTCTTGGAATTCGGGAACAGACCGATTCCCGTAGGTTGATTGATATCCCTGATCCCCGTTCCTGTCTGCGTCACAAGATCGACCACGGGGGTAATAAACGAATTGCTTGCGGCAAAGCGAAGGAGACGACTGTCCGGGTCGACGAAGCTGCTGTTGTCCGGACCCTGACGGACAGCAAGAAACTCGTTATCCGGCAAAGCTCCGATTCCCGTAAATCGACGGCGGGGATGCGCCAATTCTGTCCAGACAGTCTCAACAGGGGCTAATGAAATGTCATGGTCGGCCTGCACAAGTTTGAACCGGAATAATGCCCCGATCGAATCCTGTCCTAAAATGATCAATCCACTCGCAAGAATGTCGAGCCGTTTGTCCTGCGAGATCGCATACGGCATCGTCACAGCCCGCACGGACAGAATCTGTCCCGAAAGATCCATCTGAACGATCCGGTTGTTTCTCGTGTCTGCAACATAAAGAAGCTGATCGTAGCCAAACAGAAGTCCTTGCGGGTCGTTGAATCCCGAAATCGGAGGAACAAGCTCCAGGTAGGAGACTGAACCAAGCGAATCGCTCCGGGTTGACGTGTCAAACTCGGCCAGGGACGGGACCGTTTTGTCACACCCTGTAACCATACACGCAAAAATCAGGATGGCAATGGCCGTTCGCATATCAGTAGGTAAATTCGACGGAAATTCGATGCACAGCGCTTAACTCGTTGAAGTGGGTGAAGGCATAGTCAAATTTCACATCCGTAAGACCGACGGGGACAAACACGCCGGCTCCGAACGAATAATCGTCGGCCGACTTCTGTGCGGCACCAAACAGCGGCTCTCCGATTGTTCTTTTTAACCCAACGCGGAGAAACATCCAGTTCTCCCAGACATACTCACACCCCAGCCGGACGTTTTCGGCATTATCGTTTGGATGGTTTAACTGAATGGACGTTGTTATTTTCTGTGCCTCATCCTCCAACGGTTCGAAGGCGAATCCGATCTTGAATACCGTCGGGGGAGAAAATGATTGAAACGTGTTCACCGTTGAGTGATCAAGCAGCTCCACCGTTCCTTTCGGGGCGACATCGGACCCGAAGTTTGACACGACAACCCCAATGCGCGATGACCCAATCCCCAGGCTGTAGAACGTTCCCAAATCGAACAAAACGCCGGTAATCTTTACGCTTGCGAGGTTTTCCTGCACATACCGAATGGTGGTCCCAAAGCTGAACTGACTCGTCATCTTCCTGGAGTAGGTCAGTCCCAGGGCGAGATCGCTGTATCTGAAGAATGTCCCGGTTCCCAGCGGCTGAGTCTCCGTGGTCACCGGCATATCGTCGGTGACAAGCGAAATAACCGAAACCCCGATGGCATCTGCCGAAGTCAGATGGTACATCACGCCCGCAAAATCGTGTTTCAGTTCCACAAGCCATTCCGCATGAGAAACGATCACCGCATTGTCATTGGTCAAGACCAGGCCTGCAGGGTTCCAATAGAGCGCGGAAGCATCATTGGCGATCGCGGCCATCGATTCCCCCAGAGCTGCACCACGGCCCCCGATCCCAATCTTGAGGAACTGAAGGCTTGAAATTCCCACGCGCTGACCACCTAGATTAGGCACAATCTGAGCTTGCGCTACAGTCGCAGCAAGAACAAGCGGAATCGTTATGGCCAGGAGCAGGTTTCTCATTAGAATCGCACCGACAATGCCGCACGCAGTGTTCTCGGTTCAGAGTACCTTGCCGGGTTGTAGGGATACGGCTCAACCGGCGCTTGCAGCTGCGGATAGCGCGGGTCATTCCAGCTGTTGGGGGTTGGTCCATTTACGACTCTCTTGCCATCGGGAAGCACAATCTCAATCTGATCGTTGTATTCGTAGGCCCCTCCGGTTACAGGATCGATGATCTGCACATTCTTTCTGTCCAGCAGGTTCGAAATCTCAATCGTCAGAACGATTTGTGCAAACGACACGTCAAAGGTCTTCTCAATGTTCAAATCAAGTGTCACGACATCTTTCCCGACAGCGCTGAGAGGATGAAGCACGTCGGCAACAAAAATTGGCCGGCCCGTCGATGATTCAAACCCCTGGAATGTGTAGGGGGTGTACCGTTTTCCCGATTGGAAGAACAACCGCGTGTACATGTTGATGTCATCCAAGATACCGTTGCCGAACCCAAACAGGCCCTCGTTTTTCCGGACAGTGAAATTCAGCACGAGTGACCCTTGCAGCGGTCGGTCCCACGAAAGGAAGTTCTCCTTCACGTTCTCTTCCAACCCTTGCTGAATATTGAACAACGCCTCGGTTGCAGAGGAACTCTTGCCAGTCGTGATCGAGTACGACGCCGATGCCGCTCCCCGGAACCAGTCAGAGAACCTTTTTTTGTATTCGATCTCAATACCGCGGGATCGGGCGTAGTCAAGGTTGATGAACGTGGTGTACGAGCCCGTCGAGAACCGTGTTTGCTTGGCTCGTACGGTGCGGGCCGTGATGTAATCAAAGATATCCTTGTAGTACGCCGTAATGTTCAGGACGTCATTTTCCGTCAGCTGATTTCGTAACCCAAGCTCGTACGCAACCGTGGTCTCCGGATTCAGGTCTGGATTACCGATCGTCGGCGAAGTGGAACGGGAATTGCCCCGCAAGAGCTTGGAGTACACGTATTGCGGTCGGGGGAATTTTGAAAAATGACCGTAGGAGAAGAAAAGGGTTTGGTTGTCACTCACAGGGTGGGCAATCGCCAGGCGGGGGCTCAGTCTCCCCTTCCAGCGTAATCCAAACAAGCTGTTCGTATGTTCCAGGTATTGTTCGCGAATCGTCGGGCTCACCAGGGAGTTCTCATCGTCCTGAATCGCATCGTCAACGTATTTTCCCGGGAACCAGTAATCGAACCGCAGCCCGAAATTCAGGATCATTCCGCTGAACGAAATGTTATCC
>JBARRO010000122.1:0-9674 GCA_049644265.1 Bacteroidota bacterium | reverse complement strand
GTATTCCATCCGGAACATCTGAAGCGTCCGGAAACTGTCGAGGAGGGAAAGGAAATCGGCTTTGTTCGTTTGGTAGGCGGAGAGCAATGCCTGCAGAGCCTGTCGAGCCTCGGGAATGATGCTTGTTTGAAAACGGTCTGCTTGTTCCCAATGGGCCTTTGCTTTTGCCCAAGAGTCAAACACTTCAAACCGGATCATGTTCCTGGCGTCACGGATATTGTCCTCGCCTTGCTGAACTCCGTATTCCCGTTCTTCAACCTTTCCTGAATACTTGCCGCTCACCCAGGGTGCGATCGGAACCGAAATGCCGAACATCACATCCCAGGTGTCCTGGAATCCGACCCGTTGCCGATAAACTCCGCCGAACATGAGATCCGGGACTCGTTCACGTTCTGCCATCCGGAGTTCCGACTGTTTCATTGCCAGCTCGAAGTTCATGGCTGAAAGCTCGTTCCGCGAGGCCAGGGCTGTTTCGGAGAGTGGCGCGAGTTGGAACCTGAACGGAACGAGCGTCATGTCCCCGATTCTCCCGATTGGCGCCGTCATGGGCTGGCTGCGCAGTGTGTTGAGCATCGCTTCCGGTACACGGAGTTCGTGTTCGAGTGTGGCGCGCTGATTCTCCAGCTTGGAGAGCTCGATCTGGAGGCGGAGAACGTCAGCCTGGGAGGCAAGTCCCACGCTGTACTTCGACTGCACCGACGAGATCATTTGTCCCAACAGCTGCTGGTCTTCAGCGTTTACTTCGATCCGACGTTGAGCGGAGTAGAGCATCGCAAATTGTATTTTCACTTCTGAAATCAGAATTCGCTCGCGCGCCTGCACGTTCTTCCAAGCCGCTTGAGCTCCGGACGTCGCGGCATCCTCCGCCGCGGATTTTTTCCCCGGGAATGGTACCATCTGCAGGATGCCGTATTGGCGCTCCATGCCGTCCCGGAGGAAATTTGCCGACGACGTTGGATTGTCCATGAAACTCACGGTAATCTGCGGGTCCTCCCATGCATTCGACTGAGGAATGCGGGTTTCGGCTCCGCTTGCCTCTGCACGGAACGCCTGAAGGCCGGGATTGGTGCGCAAAACCTCTGCGATGAGACTATCCCGTTTTGCAGCGAAGGAGCTGGTTGAATCCTGGCCAAAAGTATGCGACGCCAGCAATCCCCAGAAAAGCGCGAGCATACCGGTTCTCGAGAATCGAACCATGGATTTCTTCCTTGAATTGAATGTGAGGAAAATATCCGGCATCGAATAGACGGTACGTGCCGGAACACGCCGGGTTGACGATCAACGATCCCGGCTGTGAGTCTGGAGCAAAATGAAGGCTAAAGCAGAAGAGCGGAGTTTTGAAGGAAGAGCGGAGGAGCACCCCGTTCGAACACACCGGATGCGATGAAAGATATTGGCGCACTGGGAGATTTGTAACTTGAGACTGCGTGATGCAGCACAACCTGGAGGTCAAATGACGCTGGCTGATATTTGACAACTTCGACAAAAGGCGTGGTGTTCCGTTCTGCGACGATGGTTGTTCCGCAGCAGGTGTACGAAGAAGTGGTGAGCGCAACGCCGGTGTTGGTGCTGCCAGGCGTCATGTCACAGCATGCGCGATCCATGCCTGCCATTGGGCAAAAGTACTGGATGACCGGAAGGCCGACGGAAAAGACGAAGAACAATGCAGTGAGTGATGCGACGACTATTTTTTTGGCTAAAGGCATTTGCATGACTGGTGATATAACAGGTTCAGGCTCTTGCGCGTTCCCTGACTCAATTCTTGTGCCAGAAGCAAGCTATGGAAATTGATGCAGAAGTGCAAATTCCGGTCCAAATGTGCTTAACAATAGGAATTCTTTCTCTGACTTTGGAAATCAGATCTACCAACGAGCCCACGACTCAAGGCTTATTCCATTATTTTTTATGAACAAGGACGCTCAATAAGTCGTTCACACCAATCGGCGCATAACAGAAGAACGGCTCGCCGTACCGAACTCCGATTTTTCTGCCGTAGAAGCGGCCATCGACCTCGATGTGCTCAAGGAATTCGGGTGATGTGAGCCTCGTTTCGGACTCCTTGCTTCTGGGGTTGTGGAGTTGCGATGCATGAGCGCGAATAGACTTCATTTTCGTCTCGAACGTACTGGAAATGTCGACAATAAAGCTGGGAATGAAGTGATACCATTGCACGTATTCGTAGAACATATCGGGGCGAAAAGCCTTCTGCTCTTTTCCGTCCCTCGTGGTCTTGATTTTTTCAAGACCGCTCGAGAACCATGCCTCCTTGCAAAGGTGATGGCAATGGACGTGGTCGGGGTGACGTTCGACTGAATGGGGGATGAGGAGAATTTTGGGCCGAAGATTCCGAAACAGAGCTATGACTTTGTGGATATTCTCTTTGGTTAAGTCGACAGCGCCGTCCGGAATGTGCAGGTTGATCCTTGAGGTCACACCGAGAATCTTCGCCGCCGCGGTGGCTTCTTTCGCACGGATTTCTTTTGTTCCCCGTGTGCCCAACTCGCCCTGCGTGAGGTCGGCGATCGCGACCTTGTAACCATCCTTCACGAGTTTTGCGACGGTCCCACCGCAGGCAAGCTCAATGTCGTCAGGATGGGTGCCGATAGCGAGTACATCAACTTGCATAATGTGTCCTTCAAAAAATGTGCGACTAATATAATCAA
Organism: Bacteroidota bacterium; assembly: GCA_049644265.1. Lineage (GTDB taxonomy): Bacteria > Bacteroidota > Ignavibacteria > UBA10030 > UBA10030 > JBARRO01. Next base: position 7,011 of record JBARRO010000122.1, on the reverse strand, counting down.
GAGTGGGAAGAAAGACAAATCAATGAGTGATGAGCAATAAGCAATGAGCAATGAGTGATGAGTGGTGAGGATAGGAGGGAATGGTGAATAGTGAAGAGTAAAGAGTGAACAGTAAACAGTAAACAGCCTTCCCATCTACAAAAGAGTCCACAACACTCAATATTCAATTTACAATCTTCAATTGACAATCGACAATAACCCTAAACCTTGTTTCTCGCACGAACATTGGCTAAGTTTGCTCTGCTGATGGCCGACGAACGAATAATATTTTCAGTTTCTGAGATCACACGTCAGATAAAGTTCTCTTTGGAGAATCGCTTCCAGAGGATCTGGATCCAGGGCGAGATTTCGAACTTCAAGCATCACACTTCCGGACATCTCTACTTCACGCTCAAAGACGAAGGCTCTCAGATTTCGGTCACCATGTGGCGGAGTAAGGTCCAGGAACTCCTCTTCGCTCCCGATGACGGGATGAAGGTCATCGCGCGTGGCAGGATTACCGTGTATCCTCCCCGTGGAAATTACCAGATCGAGGTGGATCAGCTCCAGCCCGTCGGTGTCGGAGAACTGCAGCTCGCCTTTGAGCGGCTAAAGCAAAAACTCGCTGCAGAAGGATTGTTCGACGCGCATCACAAGAAACCACTTCCCGAGTACCCGGAAACGATCGGCATAGTCACGTCAGAGACTGGAGCCGCGATCCAGGATATTCGAAGCGTCCTCGAACGGCGAATGCCTTCTGTTGATACGATTCTCTACCCTGTCCGTGTGCAGGGACAGGGTGCCGCTGGAGAGATTGCGGAGGCAATCCGCGATCTCAATCGGTACGGAGGAATTGACGTCATGATCGTAGGACGGGGAGGAGGGTCGCTGGAAGATCTGTGGCCGTTCAACGAGGAGATTGTTGCGAGAGCGATTTTCGATTCTGCAATTCCCGTCATCAGTGCTGTAGGTCACGAAATCGATTTCAGTATTGCAGATTTTGTTGCAGACCTGCGCGCTCCAACGCCCTCCGCAGCGGCGGAACTGGTCGTCCGAGACCGTCTCGAGCTTCTTGAGTTTCTACGCAATATGTGCTATACTATGCGTGAAACGCTGGAAGATCGGGTTTCGTCTCTTCGCGAACAAATACAGCAGTTTATCGGGAGCTATTCGTTCAACAAGCCGCGAGACATGATGCGTGAATCGACGCAACGCGTGGACGAACTCGAGCGAGCTCTTTCTGTGGGTTTTTCCCATCTCTTTCAGCTTGCGCACCAACGCCACGAAGCTGCAACTCAACGCATGGAGGCCCTCAGCCCTACGGCCGTTTTGAACCGCGGCTATACAATGATTCGGAAACACGGGGCATTGGTGACAAGCTCCCGCGCCCTGAAGGGGGGCGACGAAGCCACTATCCAATTCCGTGACGGTGAAGTGGCAACCAAAGTCGAAGCCAAGCCATGACTGCAAAGAAATCCGCTACGTTTGAAGATTCGCTCAAACGGCTCGAATCGATCGTCCAATCCCTCGAAGAAGGGTCGGTGTCTCTCGATAAAGCCGTTGAGTTGTATGAGGAGGGTATTCGCCTCTCGAAGGAGTGCGCGGAAAAACTCAAGGCAACGGAGCTGAGAATTAAGAAGCTGACAAAGGATATGAACGGACAATTTGAGTTGATCGATACAAAAGACGAATGAGCGATTTCGAGTTTAAATATCTCGACAAGATCAACTACCCGGCGGACTTGCGGAAACTGGGCGTTCAAGACCTGCGTACAGTCTGCAACGAAGTCCGTGAATTCCTGATTGACTCTGTGTCGAAGACGGGCGGTCACTTTGGCGCGGGTCTCGGCGCCGTCGAAATCGCTGTCGCACTTCACTATGCCTTTAATACTCCCGAGGATAAGCTCGTCTGGGACACCGGACACCAGGCGTATCCCCACAAAATCCTGACTGGTCGTAAAGGCAGGATGGAAACCATGCGCCAGTTGCATGGATTGAGTGGCTTCCTTAAACGGACGGAAAGCGAATACGACACCTTTGGTGCGGGTCACGCGAGCACAGCCATTTCAGCGGCTCTCGGGATGGCTACATCCCGCGACCTCGGAGGGAAGAACTACAAAGTTGTTGCGATTGTCGGAGACGGCTCGCTCACGGGAGGAATGGCCTACGAAGCCATGAACAATGCCGGATTGTTGAGGAAGGACATGATTGTGGTCTTCAACGACAATCAAATGGTCTCGCTCTCATCGGAATCGCCGACACTCTGGTCGTTTCATAATTATTTCAACGAGGCGCTGACTCATCCCACCTACAACAAGTTCAAAGCAAATGTGTGGGAACTGACCGGTAAACTGGACTCTTTTGGAGACCGGCTGAGAACGGTTGCACAGAAAGTGGAGAAAGGCGTGAAGGCGGTTGTTACACCAGGAATGTTGTTTGAAGCCCTGGGTTTTCGCTATTTTGGTCCCTTCAACGGTCATAACGTCGTGAAGCTTGTGGAGATTTTCCGGCATGTGAAGAATCTCAACGGGCCGATCCTCATTCACGCGATCACGCAAAAGGGAAAGGGCTATGCCCCGGCGGAAAAAGAAGCGACGCGGCTCCATGGAGTGACGCCGTTTGACAAAATCACGGGCATTTCCCCAAAAAATCCGAACGAGGCTCCATCCTATACTTCAATTCTGGGAAAAGCGCTGGTCGAAATTTGCAAGGAAAACCCGAAGGTCGTCGGTATCACCGCTGCGATGCCCGATGGCACCGGACTTGTCGCGCTTCAGAAAGAGATGCCCGAACGATTCTTCGATGTCGGGATTGCTGAACAGCACGCGGTGACGTTTGCGGCCGGGATGGCGACGGAAGGATATATCCCCGTCGCTGCGATCTACTCAACGTTTCTGCAACGCGCATTTGACCAGGTTGTGCACGATGTCTCTATCCAACACCTGCACGTGGTCTTTGTCCTCGACCGCGGCGGTTTGGTGGGTGCAGATGGCCCAACACATCATGGTTCACTCGACTTATCCTACTTGCGTTGCATTCAGGGAATGGTCGTGATGGCTCCAAAAGACGAGCAGGAATTGCGCGACATGCTCTATACGGCGGTCGAATACAAGAAAGGTCCGATTGCACTGCGCTATCCGAGAGGAAACGCGCTCGGCGTAGAGTTGCGGAAGGGATTCCGGGCCCTCGAAATTGGAAGAGCGGAAGTAGTCAGAACCGGCAAAGATGTCGCGCTGCTTGCGATTGGCAACATGGTTCAGAGCTCGTTGGAGGCAGCCGAACTCCTGGCACAGGATGGCATTGAGGCGGAAGTCGTCAACATGCGTTTTGTCAAACCGCTGGACGAAGAGCTGATCCGTTCTCTTGCCCGGCGATTCAACAGCATCGTGACGGTGGAGGATAACGTCATCCAGGGTGGCTTCGGCTCCGCAGTCCTCGAAGCGATCAGTCGGAATGGACTCACGGATGTTGCCCTAAAGCTTCACGGTCTTCCCGATGATTTTGTCGAACATGGATCTCCGAAAGAACTCTACCAGCTGCTGAAACTCGACGGCCCGGGTGTGGCCGGAATTACGAAGGAATTTCTGACTTCACGACACGGCAGGACTGCCCTCGAACTCGTGGAGCACTAGACCTCATGGAAAAAGCTCGCATTGGAATTGTCGGACTCGGAATGATCGGTCAGACAATTCACCTCCCGATCCTGTCCAAGCTTCCCGATGCCGAAATCGTCTGTGTATGCGATGCGGATCGGGCCAAGGCGCAGTTTGTCGCCAACAAGTACGGCATCCGGCGCTACTATGACAGCTACGAGAAGATGCTCGCCACGGAGGAGGAAATCGTGGGCGTTGATATTTGTACGCCGACGATGATGCACCGGGACATGGCGGTTGCTGCTGTGCAGGCGAAGAAAGATGTGCTGGTGGAAAAGCCGCTGGCGCGGACCGAGAAAGAATCGATCGAGATCGTCGCTGAGGCGAAGAAAGAACACAGGAAAGTCATGGTCGGCATGAACAACCGATTCCGGCCGGATGCCATGATCCTGAAGAGTTTCATCGAGGACCATGCTCTCGGAAAACTCTTCTACGCCAAGGCGGGATGGTTCAAGAAACTCAACCCGGAAAGCGTCTGGCTCACCCACAAACAGCAGTCCGGCGGCGGCGTGGTGCTCGACCTCGGCATTGTCATGTTCGACCTCGCGTTCTGGATGATGGGGTATCCGGAGGTTCGGGAAGTAACTGCCACCAACTACACGCATGCAACAAAGGACGTCGAGGATTCGTCCATCGTGTTTATGAAAATGAAGAACGGGTCCACACTGACCATCGAGTCGAGCTGGTCGTTCGAATCCAACGCTGATTTCTTCTATTGTGACTGCTTCGGGACCGAGGGAAGCGGCTCGTTAAACCCGTTCCGCATCCTGAAACGGGTCCACGGGAATCTCGTGAACGTCGCACCGGCCTCCCAGGAAACTCCTCAAAGCCTGTATCGGAAGTCGTACGAGAACGAATTGAAACATTGGATTGGCGCCCTCCGCGGGGTTCACCCCGTAATCTCTACGGGCGAGGAATCCGTCCACAGGATGAAAATCGTCGATGCGATCTACAAATCGGCGAAACGCGGCAAAGCTGTCGCCATTGTGTAAATGCACCTCACGAAACCCGCGGTTGTTGCACGTTGAGATGTGAAAACGCGAACCCTCTCAAGACCATCGTCGCTCCCCTGTATCGCTCTCCTCACTGATTTTGGTCTGCAAGATCACTTTGTCGGGACCATGAAGGGAGTCATCGTGTCCATCAATCCGCGGGCGACGATCATCGACATTTCCCACGAAGTCGCTCCGCAGCATATCACGCAGGCAGGATATCTCCTCTGGTCTTCTTATCGGTATTTTCCGCAGGGGACTATGTTCGTGTGCGTTGTAGATCCGGGCGTTGGGTCGGCAAGAAGAATACTCTACGTACGGACAAAGAAGTATTCCTTCCTCGTTCCGGAGAACGGTCTTCTGGAGTTTGTTCTGAGCGATGAGCCATCCGTCAGAACAACGGCTGTCGATCTTCACAAAGCCGCAAAGTTGACGCTGGGGAACATCTCTTCGACATTTCATGGCAGGGACGTATTTGCCCCTCTCGCCGCACATTATTCCCTCGGAAAAGACCTCACGAAATTCGGAACGCACGTCGAAGAGACGAACCATAACGCACCGTTTGTGTTTTCAAAGGACGATCTCGTAAAGCCTTCCATCCTGCACATCGATCATTTTGGAAACATCGTCACGAATGCATTCCCCGGCAGGGAAGATCGCGGAGGTCAGGAGATTTCCATGGTTGCCGTCGGTGCGGCAATGGTCAGCCACCGGACCAATAATTATCCGGAAGCCCCCGACAAAACTCCTTGCTTGATTACGGGGAGCTCGGGATTACTGGAGGTAGTGGTCAAAAACGACAGTGCAGCCCGACTTCTCGGCGCAACGCTGGCAACTCCGCTTAAAATCTACTGGCAGTCATGAGGTACGCTCGCAAAGAACGAGCCGAAGATTCACGGTGGATGCAGCGGTGCGTCCAGTTGGCGCGGAAGGGCTACGGCTACGTGCGTCCGAATCCCATGGTGGGTGCCGTGATTGTTAAGAATGGGAAGCTCATTGCCGAAGGATACCATCAGAAATTTGCCGGACCTCACGCCGAAGTCCATGCCCTGCGTCGTGCGGGGAAGCGGGCGAAAGGGGCGGTCCTGTACGTCAATCTCGAACCGTGTGCCCATTATGGAAAAACTCCGCCCTGTGTGGACGCGATTATTCATGCCGGAATCAAGGAAGTTGTTGTTGGTTCCCTGGATCCAAATCCCTTCGTGCCTGGGCGAGGTGCAGCTCAACTCAGGAAGGCGGGGATCAAGGTACGAGTCGGAATTGAGCGCGTTGCTGCGGAAGCACTGAACGAGAAGTTCTACACGTTTATGAGGACGGGTCTTCCGTTTGTCGGATACAAGGTTGCCCAAACCCTCGACGGAAAGATTGCGGATGTCAACGGAAAGTCAAAGTGGATTACAGGACCAAACTCCCGGAAATATGCCCATTCTCTTCGCCTGGGCTATGATGCAGTCCTGGTCGGGGCCCGGACAGTTCGCATGGACGACCCTGAATTGACAATTCGTCTCGTTCAAGGGCCAAATCCTGTGAGAGTTGTTGTTGACGGCAGGATGAGCGTTCCGCCTCAGAGAAAAATATTTGACGAATCACGAGCGCGAACAGTAATCCTGACATCCGGCAAAGCGTTCCTGAAACATGCCCGAAGGGTAAAGGAATTTCAACGCCGTCATGTTGAACTCATTCCCGTCTCAAAGAGTTGGGATCTTGATCCAAGGTTAGTTCTGAAAGCACTGGCGGGACTGGGAATCACATCTGTATTAATTGAGGGGGGAAGCGAAACTTCGGGGAAATTTCTTCGAAGCCGGATTGGCGGGAAGCTTCATTGTTTCATCGGTCCGAAAATCATCGGAGGCGGGAAGGAAAGTTTCCGGTTCTCACCACCCGCCGGATTACTCCAGGCGGCCCGCTTGACCCGGTCCACCTGGAGGTCGCTGGATGAGGACCTCCTGATCGAAGGCAGCATCGAATTCCCATGAAAGCATTCACTGTGCTCATTCCCATCCTTATGATTTCCTCTGCCGCATCCCAGACATTGGATGATGCCCGCTCCGAGATAGAGAAGTTGGTCCACTCATCCGCCGGAACGTTCGCGGTCGCCGTGGAAGACCTGTCCACGGGAAAGCAACTGCTGATGAACGAACGCGAAATGTTCCACGCTGCGAGTACCATGAAAACTCCTGTGATGATCGAAGTGTTCAAACAGGCGCATGAGGGCTCTCTGCATCTCGATGACAGCGTCGTTGTCCGGAATCAATTCCGGAGCATCATCGACGGATCTAACTACAGCCTCGATCTTGGCGATGACAGTGACGACTCGATCTACCGAAGGATTGGACAGAATGCCTCCATCCGCGAACTCGTGTACCACATGATCACCGTCAGCAGCAA
>JBARRO010000121.1:0-4103 GCA_049644265.1 Bacteroidota bacterium | reverse complement strand
CCTTCAGCGGCATAATCACCGACGAAGTGTTTTCCTGATTCACAGGATTTTCGGATTTCTTGCAGTCGCCAAACATAAGACTTAGAGCCACGATAGCATGCATCAGAGTCTTCATACGCGCCCTCTTTTTGTTAAGACGTGAAAAGCTGTGATTGGTCCTCCAAATATCATGCGTCCGCATGCTTTGCCGTCCCGATTCTTCCTGTATGCCGATGCACTTGTCGTTTGTAGTCAACCAACTCTTGCCGAACCGTTGTTCGAGAAACTCCTCTTCTCTTAGAATAATCTGGTGGTAAGAAAGGTCTAAGCCTCTGTGTGCTCATCTTTTTTCCGTGAGAACGGCAGAGCTCACGGAGAAAGAATTTGGGGGGCTATTCCTCTAACCTTAATGTAAGAGGTCTAAACCTCTGTGTGCCCGTCTTTTCTCTGTGACCTCTGTGTCATTGTATCTCATCGTGACGGTGTTTCCTGAATCAGGTACAACCGGTTGTCCTCAACCTTATAGAAGAGCGGTGCAACCAGGATCTTCGGGTAGCGGAGCCGGAGTCGCTTGACTTCGCTCAAGACAAAGTCAATCTCGTTGCCGATCTCGAACATCGGAGCAAAATGGTGGAAATGGTCTTCCGCTGCTTGAGGATCCCATCCGGCTGCTTCCACAAGACCGCGGATAAACTGCTCCTTGCGGGCCACCAAGTTAACCATGCCGCACTGACTGTGGCCCATGATCGCAATGCAGCGAACGTTCCCGACGGAAATCGCGTAAGAAACCTTGAACTCGCTGTACCGCAGGTTGGCTCCGCCGGCCCGGAGAATGAACGCAAAATTGTCGGGTATGTGCAGGTGCTTCCGGTTGTCCATGCACATGCCGATGAGCAGTTGGGCGCCGGAGTACGATTCGTGCTGCCGCCGGAAGTTGTGGTACTCGATCAGCAGCCCGATGGGCGTGCCGAGATACTGCGGGAGGATGTCGGCTTCGGAGGAGAGATCCAATAATCTGTTCATTCCCGTTTTCTGATCATGTGTTGCTTGTGGCACCGCCGGAGCGAGCGTGGCTTTGTCGAATTGTTTCCAACGCGGGCATCCGAACATTCGTCGGCTGACGTCGCAACGGCCACAAGAGACTGCGGTTGAAAATCCTCGCAGAGCTCCCGGATCCGGGAAACCGATTCCTTGAATTCCGGCCGTTCTCTCCAAGCCTTGATGGTTGCAGAGTTCTCCCATTGGCCGAACGAGATGAATCGTCGCGGGTTGTCGGAATCCTGCAACAGGGTGGCAGTCCCCGCTCCTGGATAACTCTTTGCCGTCCATTGAGCGAATCTGGTCCACTCCGCGATCAATGCTTTTTCTTTCCCGTGCTTGACCGTCCAAATTCCGAGCGTGTAGGGCTTGTTTATCGTGCTCAGCGTGTAGCTCCAAATGAGAAAACCGTAAGGGCCTCCGCCGGCTTATTCGACGGTAAGATTCTCAACTTCAAGCGAGCCCTTGGGAGAGTTCAGAAAATTATCGCGCTCCTTGAGAAACCAGTTGAGGTCGAGTTGATTCTTTTTGGCGACCGATCGGAGCCATTCCTCTTCTGCCGGATGGAAATCATGGTCTCCCAAAGCAACGGCCAGTCCGTCCCGGACGAACTTGGTTGCCAGCTCTCTGGAGGAAAATTCGGGAGGCACGTCCGCGATGTACGTGCTCTCGAGAATATCTTGAATCGCGTTTTCACAGAATCCTGGCTCGAATCCCAAAGACTTCCCGACGCGTTTCATCATTTCGACTTCTGAATTGTCGATCCTGAGGTCCTTGCGAACCAACAGAAGCAATCCCTTGAAGTAGTTGCTTGCGTCACGGACACTGATTTTCATGACAATCCTTATTCATCGAATGATCTGTCAGGCCAACGTCCGTGCGTTCTGCCTGACTTCAAATCGTTTTCAAGGAATAAGATGGGTGTTTTTTGCCTCTTGATCAATATTGCCTTTTCGTCATCCGCCACCAACGCTCCCGGTCTTCTTCTGAATTGTCAGCTTGCCCGTCTGCGTTTTTGCAAGTCCAAGGGCTTTCTGGTAGTGCCGTTTTGCCTTTCCGTTGTCGATATCCGTGTAGAGCTCGTCAAGCAAAACAAAGTAAAAATGATTGGCGCTCAATTGCAGTTTTTCCGCCTCTGCAATGGCCTCCCGTTTTTCCGTTGGCCTTTGAAAGGGCATACGTCCGGTTTCTTCATGATGTGATAGCTGATAGCTTTAAGAAAAAATGATTGCCACCGTGGATCGATGGATCGGTAGAGAAGAAGAAGGACGGAGCCTACGACAGTCACAAACCAAGAATCGCAAAAGGCAAAACTGTTATCCATTCCTGTCTAGCCAAATCCGAGCGGATAATGGGTCGAGCTAGATCGACAACAATGAAAATGAGCCAATTGCGATCAGTTTCTGGTCTCGGTTTCGGATTATGCCTGTGATGTACTTGAATATTTCTGTTCTATGTTGTCTCGGTATGAGGGATTGTCGTGCTTGAACTGCAAAGACTATGTGAACATAGATTTGTGTGTATGTGTTTGCCATTTTTCCCCCTCGAGATTTGGTCTAGGACGCTCCTACGGAGCTCTGTAAACTGCCTTGGAACAAAAGCTATAAATCGGTCGCGCCTACGGCGCTTCTAATGAAGACCGAGGGCTCTGTTATGCCATTCGTGTTCCTCGGCTGATAGCCCCGTAGGGGCGTCCTGTTTGTAGAACTAAAACCACATACCAGTCAAGCCCCATAGGGGCGGCCTATCATCGAGCGTCGCCGCCTTTGACAAAATCGACCATCTTCTCCACCAATCCACTTTTCAACGGCAGGTCGGGATTTCTGTACGTTGCGACATTTTTCTGGACGTCGGAGTCGCATTCTTTCAGAACATGATTCATGTTCTCAACAATGAAGACCTTCGCGTCCAGCTTTGCTGCCGAGAGCAGTTTTGCATCATCCACCGTCACCTGTAAATCAGTCGTCCCTTGAATGATCTGCACCGGAATCTTCAGCTTGGCGATCTCCTGTGCGGGATCGAATTTCATCCAGGAAATCATGTATGGTTGGACGCTGGGACGATAGAGAGACATCAATCCCTGGCTGACGTCCGACACCGTCTTGCCGGCCCTCAGACTGTCGAGGATCTTGTTCGATTCTTCAGCAAGTGCAGGTGGCAGTTTACCCTTCAGCTGCAACTGCAGAATCTTGTCCGCCGTACTGCCGACGCCGGCGACCGAAATGAATTTGGCAGCGTGAGTCTGCGGCGCAGCCAGGATGCCAATCAGGGAACCTTCGCTGTGGCCAAGGAGCGTGATACTCGAAAATCTCTTGTCCGACTCCATGAACAACGTCCAATCGACAACATCGTCTACGTAAGTCTGAAACCGAAGGTCCCGTTCGCGCGTCATGGCGGGACCGCTTTTCGCAATCCCCCGCTTGTCAAACCGTAGTGTTGCTATGCCGTTCCCGGCAAACCCTTCTGCAAGCATTTTGTAGGCGTTCGTCTGCATGCCTATCGGAGAATTGCAGTCCCTGTCGGTCGGTCCCGATCCGGCAATGATCAGGACCAATGGAAATGGACCAGTACCGCCGGGAACCGTCAGGGTTCCCAGAATATCCCCCGTGGTAGTATTCAACGTGAGTTCAGATGAAGAGAAGGCAGAATCAATCCCGGTTTGGCTCAACAACGGCGCGGACAAAGCCGCCAGTGCAGCAAAGGCGGAGGTGATGACTCGAAATAATCTGCGTTCGTTACACATGGTTGGTTTTAAGGTTGGGAATTCGGTGATAGAGATTGGTCGGTGAATTGTTGGCGTCGTGTCTTTCAAATTCATCTACATGGCAGTTGAGAATTTCAAAGCTAAAACTTCAAATATCAAATGAATTTCAAATGAACAAATGATAAGAAGACAACGTCTTGATCAATACTTTCGTTTTGACATTTGTTTGGCATTTGGATTTTGATATTTGACATTTCTCCAATATCCCCTAATATCTTGCGCCAATCGCCAATGAAATGGTCATCGAGCTCATATTAACATCCCGCCCCACAAGAGTCCGGCCTGAAGAAACGTTGGCGCTCAATCCGATTCCAATATACAC
>JBARRO010000120.1:0-10639 GCA_049644265.1 Bacteroidota bacterium | reverse complement strand
TGAAACTGGAACGACTGAACATTTTGTTCGAACGCAACCAACAACCTAAACAACTCAAATCTATTATCTTTAAGCTCAATCCAGCGGTCAAAGCTAAACTAGTCTACTTTCATTAGGCACATAACGGTTACCCACCAACAGAACGACGACATCCCGAGATTCTTGAAATCGAGTCTGTGCTTGAGATCGAACAGAGCGGTATCGCCCGGTGAAGCAACGATCGGCCCGGAAAGGATGTCATATCCGATTGATGGTGGCGGCAGATCAAATGCAAAGTACGATTTGTCCGTTGCCTCACCATTGTATGCAAAGGCGAGACTTTTCAGCGAATCGCAACCGACAAGATCGTCGTTTAAGGATCCAAGGTCCTCGTCGGACCACTGGCAAACGTACATACTGTCAACGTAGAGGCTGCGTTTACCAGTAGAATCAACGACAGTTCCCCCTTTGTTGATCAATTTGAGCCGTTTGAAGTAGACGCTGGCGAAGGCATCAGTGCGCTTGTATCCCCAGAGGGTGATTTGACCCTCAAGTCCCATTGGCTCTGAACCCGAGAAGTTTACCGTGCTTGTCCGGGTGAGGTCATTGAAAACCGTCCAGACGACCTCGTCAGCAGGATATGAGAGATCACTCCCGGCGACTCCCGGCTCATCATAGTTTCCGTCGACCAATGACTCAAGAGTAAAGAAGGCGTCAAACGATGGCGGCTTCTGGTATCCGGGAATCCCGTTTCTCTCGATGTAGGGGGCCCCGAGATCCGTCGGCCATTGATCCCAATCTGTTGCGTACTGTGCCTTCACGGCATCGATATCACCTTGTGTAACCTGATTCAGTGATGAATACTGATAGTTGTCCATTCCATCTCGTTTCAATTCCGTCACACTCATCGCCATATAGTCCCGCCTGATTCGATAAATGCGTGCCCGTGCGTCGGAGTTGCTGACCGGTGTTGCGTTCGCTCCGATACCGTTGATCCAACCAACCGTATTACCGACAGTGTAGGTGCTCCCCCCCACGCGAATTGGTTGAGACGGAACAGGGTGCGCCTTTGCCGAATCGAGGTAGCATTTGCCGCCCCAGACGAATCCGTCCGCAAAGATCGGATTTGTCGTGTTACGGGGGAAACGACTTCCGTTAAAACTTCCATTGGGAGGATTCTGCCCCTGTCCGTCGGCAGTCAGCCAGGTTGTGAAGTTGTTGATATTGAGGATGGCCCTGCCTTTCGTTTGCTCCACTTTGGCGAAAGATTGACTTCCTGCGCGCTTTGGGTCCTGCGGCTTTTCAAGAGCGGGCATCGATGGCGGGTCAATAAGAATGACCAGAACGCATATGCGGAAAACAGTTTTCATGGTTTCCCCTCAATCATGACTACTGGCGACAGCAAAATCTTGAAGATGACAAACAGCAGTATAAAACGTTAGAATGAGTACGGACAATCGTAGTTGAAGCGAGAAACTCGCGGGTGAGGTACGGGAAGGATCGTGATGCAGTTTCAAGTGACACCCCCTTCATAACAAAGCTACAACTCTTCGAAGGGAATGTCAATCTCTCCCGACTCCTCTTGCCGATCCGGGCCTGGCTCCTTCTCAATTTTGGAAATCGGTTCTCAATTCTGTATTTTCAAGCCAATGAAATCATCCTTCTGTCCAATCATCACCAACAGGTCTATGCCATTCCTCATCAATTCGATCAGCTGCGCGATGGATCGAATTCGGAAAATCCAGAGACCGATCATCGCGGCAATGGGCAGATTGTGAACCGATGACGTTCTGTTGCAGCGTAATCATGCTGGAAACTGCGAGAGGATCAGACGGCAGACATCAGAAGCAGCAACGAAAGAACGGAGAATAACAACGGGCATACAATGACATCATTGCATGCCCGCCCGATGAAATCGTCAACCGCTACTTTATAAACACCAGTTTCTTCGTCTCTGAGAATTTTCCGGACTCAAGCCGGTAAAAATACACTCCGCTCGCAACCTTCGAAGCTTCCCACGTCACAGTGTAGTTTCCCGCCGCCTTCTGTTCGTTCACAAGCGATGCAACTTCTCTTCCCAGGATATCGATGACCTTCAGAACCACATTGCCGCTGACCGGAATCGAGTACGAAATCCGGGTCAGAGGGTTGAAGGGATTGGGAAAATTCTGGGAGAGGCGATAGGACGCTGGCATCACGTCGAGCGTGGAGTTCTCCACATCCGTTCCAAGAACATTGAAGGTGGTAAATCCTTCATACCCGCCGAGCAGTCCCCTGCCGTAACTGTTTGAAAGGATGTGCCCGGAGCCAAAGAACACCCGAACTGCCTCGTACCCCGTGATAAACTTGTCTTTGAGTACCGGCGCACCTGGATTGGAGACATCGTAGAAGTACACGCCTTCGGCCGTGCCGACCATAAGAATGTTCCCTTGTCCCGAGACGTCATAAATGGTATTGCCAGGGTTGAGAGTCGTCGGAACAGGGATTTCGGACTTCAGGACCGGCGCGTTCAACGACGAAAAGTCATAGATGGCTATGGTGTCGGACTTAAACAGGTAGAAAAACTGACCGAGTTTCTTGATCCCACTATACCCCCTGTTCGTGTTGATGGTCGTTGAGAGAAGAGGTGTCGAAGGAATGGTTAAATCGAGAACTGTGACTTTCTGCGTGAGAGAGTGGGCTGCAAACAGAAGACTACCGTCAACTGCAAAATTGACCCATTTTTGGCCGTTTGAATATTGATTGGAATAGATCGGAGTCCCAGGGTTAGAGATGTTATAGACGTACAAGCCCGCTGTCCCGTATGAGATCACGAGATATTGATTTTTTATGAAGACGTCATATGCCACGGAGTCCGTGCTCAAGACCGGAGATACGGGCCTTATCATGTTCCCGCTCAATAACTGGCTCACGCCATCCGTATTGTATGCCCAAGCTCCCGAATACCCGGCGGCGAAAGCAAGAACATTTCCCGACACAAAAAAATTACCGGGGAATTGAAAGGGGACGTAACTTTGAGTCGGCTGGAGAAAATTGCTGAAGTTAAGCCTGAGGATATTCCCGTCGTTCTGGGCCCATATCGAATTATCCGAGAACATTTTGATGGGACCGTGAGAATAGAAGCCGCCCCCAGGGAATGTTCCGTCATGATAAACCCCGCTGACCTGTACGTTCGCCGTCTTGAGAGGGTTGACGATGACGCTCTCCGCGGCGGCACTCGTGAAGAAACTGTCACGAACGCCCAACGATATCGCCAACGTCGTAGCACGCACGGGAACATACGAGGCAATGGGAGAAGTCGGATTGATAAGCTTACCACGGAGCGTGTCATAGGGCACGGGCTTGTCGAAGATATCGTTGCCGGTTACATTCCACGTAAACTGCAATGACTCCCCGTCTGCATCAATTGTCCCGGACCCGTTGAGGTGCAATGTGTCTCCTATCGCCAAGGTGCCGGGGGCAGTCTGAAGGTTCACGACGGGCGCCGTGTTATGCGTGGCCTGCATTTGCGTGAAGGCGGTATCTGTCAGTCCGTTGTTTCCCGCGGCAACGAATGCGACTTTATACACTCCGGGAATATCCGGCTGCAATTGGGCATGATAGGCATTCAATGTTGTCACCTGGGCCGAACTCGATGGCGGCTTCTGTATAATGAGCCACTTGGTGTTTGCAACAGTACCCGTGATCATGAATGCCGAAGCATTGAATGACACGGTTGCAGGAACCGAATAAATATCCTTCACCGGTTCAAGGCCGGCAATGGGTGCCCCATGGAGTCCCCGGGAGACCCGGACGATGTCTGACTTCATCACCGCGACGCTGGAAAGTCGATCAGCACCCAAGCCTCCAATGACTCCCATGGTCACTTCCTGAGTGTCAAGCGGGGAAAGAAGAAACGGACCTGTGCTCAGGACGATTCGACGATCACCGGGAAGCGATGAATAGGACGTCCCCAGTCCATCCAGGGAGCCTGTCCCTTTAAACGGATCCCCGGCAAGCGGAAATTTTGTCGGAATGGTCGCCGGCGGTCCAGGATACGAGATATCCGAAAGCGTGGATGCGTTTGGCAGAAAACCCCGCAAGAGCTTCCACCAACGCAGCCCTCCTTCGTAGTTGAATTGTGGATCGCTGGCGATGCTATTTCCCGCAGCAAACCAACAAAACGACGACATACCGAGGTTCTTGAATCCAGGTTTCGGCTTGAGGTCAAATATCGCTGTGTCAGATGCTGAACCGGGGATAGCGGGGCCTGCAAGAAAATCGTAGCCAACTGCGGGCGGCACAACATTGTAGTTTGAATAATCATTGTCGACTGCATTGCCGTTGTAGACGAACCCCACACTTAATAATGAATCGCAACCGGCAAGATCGTCGCCCGCGTTGCCAAGGTCGGGATCAGACCATTGGGCCACGAACATGCTATCAATGTAGAGATTCCCTTTGGCTTGCGTCGAAGAGTTGACAACGGCACCCCCTTTGTTAATGAGCTTGATCCTTTTGAAATAGAGATTTCCCAAGGCACCGGTGCTGTTGTATCCCCACAGTGTGATCTGTCCTTCGAGGCCCATCGGCTCACTTCCTTCGAAACCAATCATATTTCCGCGACTCAGATCGTTGAACACAGTCCAAACAACCTGACTGGCAGGAGAACCTGTGTTGCTACCCGCCACACCCGGCTCATCGTATTTGCCGCTTATCAATGAATCAACAGTAAACCCCGGACCAAACGTTGGTGGCCTCTGATATCCGGGAATTCCGTTTCTCTCCACATAGGGCGCCCCCAAATTCAAAATGGTTCCGTCGTTTGTCGGACCGGCCGGCCATTCGCTCCAGTCTTTCGCGTATTGCGCGAGAACTGCCTCGATCAGTGCCTGGTCTACCGAATTGACAGTTGCTTCGTTGTTCTCCGCTGCATCCAGCCTGAGTTGAGCATCAGTCATCGACAAATAGTCTCGCCGAATTCTGTAGACACGGGCTCGTGGGTCAGTAGAGCTGACTGCAACCGCACTCGCCCCCGTCCCGTCGATCCATCCAACAACGTTCCCGACATTGTACGTGTTGCCACCGACGCGGATCAACTGCGTCGGGGCAGGTTGGGTCTTCGCCGCATCGAGGTAACACTTGCCACCCCACACAAATCCATCGGAGTATATCGGATGGGTTGTACCGCGGGGAAACTGGGAACCATTGGATATCTGGCTTGGTGGTTGCTGACCTTGCCCGTTTGCCCTCAGCCAGGTCGTAAAGTTGTTGACATTGAGGAGAGCTGCGTCTTTCGTTTGAGCAGTTTTGCCAAGTGGCTGACCTTGCTTCGCCTCCGTCCTCTCTGGCTTCTCTGAGCCGAACATCTGAAATGAGAGTAAACCAGCAAGCAGGCATAATCCTAAACTCGTTTTCATAATTCACCACTCCTGTTGTTGATTAAATGACTGTTGAGGTTCAGCTCCCCGACGTGGCTTGGATTGCACGGCTTGCTGTTCGGAGAGAGCGGAGAACAAGACAAGAGTAAACGCAGAATGAAGAACAACTTGGAATGGCAATTTCAACGAGGATCCCCTTGCGGACAATACTACGACTCTAACAAAGAAATGTCAATTCCCGGAGCGTGAATTTCTATTCTGCGATTCCCCCGGAACAGGATTACGATTATCATTTTTGGAAAGACCATTGTCGAATCTCGAAAGAAAAACGACTTTCTCAGTTTTGGAATTCGGTCCTTAATTCTGTATTTTCAGGCCAACGAGAATTGTTCGTCCTTCAACCCATCACCGAAAAGAAACGCCATGCAATTTCTTCTCCTCACAAAAGAACCCGGCTTCGCCATCGTCCAGTTCAATCGCCCCGAGGTCCTGAACGCTCTCAACATGCAGCTCATGACAGAACTGGTTGACGCACTTGAGTCGCTCGACAAAGACGATTCGGTCCGATGCATCATTCTCACCGGAAACGAAAAAGCATTCGCCGCGGGCGCCGACATCAAGGAAATGGCGGATGCCTCTGCCACCGAAATGCTCATTCGCGATCAGTTTGCACGGTGGGACCGCATCCGCAAGATCAAGAAGCCGATCATCGCAGCCGTCAGCGGATTTGCCCTCGGAGGCGGATGCGAGCTCATGATGTCCTGCGACATCGTGATCGCATCGGAAACCGCAAAGATTGGCCAACCTGAGATCAACATCGGCGTCATGCCGGGCGCGGGAGGAACGCAACGACTTACGCGCGCCGTGGGAAAAGTCAAGGCCATGGAAATGGTGCTGACCGGAAAAACCATATCCGCGGAGGAAGCACTTCGATGGGGACTCATCAACAAGGTCGTTCCTGTCGAGTCATTTCTTCAGGAAGCCAAGGATCTTGCCAGGCAGATTGCGGAAAAGCCCCCGGTTGCAGTCCGACTCGCAAAAGAGGCGGTCCTCAAATCATTCGATACTACGATGGAAGGGGGACTCGAATTCGAGCGGAAGAATTTCTACCTCCTCTTCGCCAGTGAGGATCAGAAGGAAGGAATGAAGGCTTTTATTGAGAAGAGAAAAGCGGAGTGGAAGGGAAGATAAGGAGATGGCAGGGGAGCAGGGGTGATGAGGAGAAAGCGAGAGGAGACGAAACTGATGCTGCAACGGCGTCGGGGAGCGACGGTGAGAAGGAGAAAAACAGATATTGGAGTTATTCGAACGATGAGAAAATGAGCCCAAGCTACTCCACCCTCCTCTATAATAAAGAGGCAAATAACGTCTGCACCATCACGCTCAATCGGCCTGAAGTCTACAATGCCCTGAACGAGCAGATGAAGAAGGAGATCAACGAGGCGCTCAAGGAGGCCGAGAAGGATCAAGATGTGCGATGCCTCGTCATCCGTGGCGCCGGAGACAAAGCGTTTTGTTCCGGGCAGGATCTCAAAGAACATTCGGGAGGGGAAAAACGCCGGTCGTTGAAGGAATCGCTGGAGAAAAGCTACAATCCGATGATTCGGAAAATGCGTTCTATGGAAAAACCGATTGTTGCCATGATCAACGGTGTGGCCGCGGGTGCGGGGCTCAGTATCGCTCTTGCCTGCGATCTGCGGACCATGGCGGATCATGCCAAGCTCATTGAAGTCTTTATTCGTATCGGCCTGGTCCCGGATTCGGGATCGCACTGGTTTCTCCCCCGGCTTGTCGGTATGGCCCGTGCATTCGAGTACGCTGCCCTTGGCAACGATGTGTCAGCAGCCGAAGCAGAGCGAGTCGGACTCGTGAACAAAGTCGTTCCCAGTGCAGAGCTCGAAAAGGTGACCATGGAAATTGCCGAACGGCTGGCCAAGTCACCAACCAGGTCGATCGGACTGATCAAGCGAACGCTGAACAAAGCTCTCTCGAGCAATCTCGATGCCCTGCTCGATTACGAGGCCTCCATCCAGGAGATCGCGTCTCTCACCGAGGACCATCGGGAAGGGATTGCGGCGTTTCTTGAGAAGCGCAAGGCAAACTTCAAAGGTCGCTGACGCGAGGACGTGAACCGCCGAGAACGCAGAGGGCAAGTGAATAGCCAAGTCCAAGTGGATTTTGTCAGCTTCCCTTCTCCCTCTGTGCGCTCTGTGATCTCCGTGGTTCATTGATTTTTTAACCACAGAGATCTCTGTGGTTCAATAATCTTTAATCACAGAGCGCGCAGAGAAGACAGAGAAAAGCAAGACAACTAATATGTTTTCATAATCTCTCTCTGTCTGCTCTCTGATCTCTGCGGTTTGATTCTTTGTATTAAGGAACCGTTGAGAACGTGCCTGCCGTTTAACCACCGTACTGTGTGGGGGAGGCAGGCGCAGAGAATTTGTTTTTCATCCCTCATTTCAGTAAGTTCTGCACCACATCAATAAGACTTTTCCAACCTTTATGTTCAAACATGTCGGCGTTGTCGGTGCTGGGACCATGGGAGCCGGTATAGCCCAGGTCGTTGCGCTCTCAAAGATTGATGTTCTCATTTATGATATCAACGACACCGTTCTTCGACGGGCGAATGAGCTCATCAAGGCCGACCTCCGGAAGGGAGTCCAAAAGGGGAAGCTGACCCAGGATCAAGTAACAGAGACGTTGGAGCGGATTCATCCCCGCACCGCCCTTCAGGATCTCGGCCACTGCGATTTGATTCTTGAGGCAGTTGTCGAGGATCTGCGCACTAAGAAGGACATCTTCAAGCGACTCGACGAGACCACAAAAGGGACCACAATCCTTGCTACAAACACCTCCTCCCTGCCAGTGACCGCTATTGCGGCCGGGGCGAGGAAGTCAGATCGCGTTGTCGGCCTGCATTTCTTCAACCCCGTCCATATTATGAAGCTCGTCGAGGTCGTCCGCGGAGAGCAGACGAGCGATGAAGTGTTGAACACTTCCGTCGCATTTGCGCGACACCTTGGCAAGACTCCTGTCGTTGTCCGGGACACTCCGGGATTCATCGTAAACAGAGTCGCCAGACCATTCTACGGTGAGGCGCTTCGGCTTCTCGGAGAACACGTGGCGACGGTTGAACAGATCGACCGGCTTGTTAAAGCCGAGGGTGGATTCGCCATGGGTCCGTTCGAGTTGATGGACTTGATAGGGATCGACGTAAACCTTTCCGTGACCCAGTCGATGTTCGATCAATATTTCAGTGAACCAAGGTTCCGGCCACATCCGATTCAAAAGCAGATGGTGGATTCGGGAAAACTTGGGCGGAAGACGGGAAGAGGATTTTATGAGTATGAGGAGGGGGAGAGGAAGTAATTGGTGAGTAGTGCAAGGTGGAAGGTAGTAAGTGGTAGGCAGAATTGAGACCCATGGTGAGCCTGCCTGCGGTAGGCAGGCCCGCCTTCGGCGGGTAAACTCCGGCAAACCATGGTTGTGGAATATTGGAATGCTGGAATGATGGAATAGTTGGGACAAATGACGAAGAAGACTGAAAAGAAGTCCGTTGTGTACGTCAGTGGTGAGTCGCCGATGGTGGAGACTTATGCGGACCTTTGTGCAGAGAAGGGGTATGAGGTGTTCGTAAGTTGGAATAAAGAACCCGTCGACCGGCCCAAGGGTGCTTCGCCAATCAAGAAGAGTTCAGGAGGTCCTCCCCCATCCACCGTGATTGCCATCGAACTCACGAACACGGACGGCGATCAGAAGCGTAAAAACATTGAGCGCATTGACAAAGCCCTCTCCCCTACGGCTCCGATCTTGAGTTCTTCCGTCACCATCACCGCCACAGAGCAATCTTCCTGGGTAAAACATAAGCACCGGCTGGTCGGCATTTGTGCACTTCCCTCGCTCATCGAAGCACCGACGGTGGAGGTTGCCCCAACCATTCATTCGCCCAAGGAAACCATTGACGTCGTTCTGCGGTTCTATCAATCACTCGGGAAAGAAGCTGAAATCGTCCAGGACCGCATTGGCATGGTCGTCCCTCGGATTCTTTGTCAGCTTATTAATGAATCGGCTTTTGCCCTGATGGAAGAAGTCGCTTCGCCTTTGGACATCGACACAGCCATGAAGCTCGGTGTCAATTATCCCAACGGACCCATCGAATGGGCGGAGAAGATCGGATTGTCACAGGTGTACGCGGTTCTCTCAGCCCTGGAATCCGATCTGCGCGAAGACCGCTATCGCATTGCTCCTCTCCTGCGACAGATGAGTGTTACCGGAGAGTGGTGGAAGACTAAAACGCAAACGAAGGACCATTCGTAATTCATTTCCCACACGTACCCTCATGGAGGATTTTTCATGAAAAGGTTCACTTTCCTGCCGCCGCTGATCGGAGCTCTCTCCCTTGCAGCACTCATCGGCTCCGCGGCATTCGCACAATCGTTCGAAGGAGTTGTACAAATGACCGTCAAGGGCGAGAACGGTGAAAATGCGATCACATACATGATGAAAGACGACGTCGTTCGGATGGAATTCGAAGGCGGACGCCGGGGTCCCATGGTCATGCTCAGGAACAATAAGGAAGACAAAACCATTGTCTTGATGTCCGAGATGAAGTCCTACATGGAAATGACTATGCCGCAGGTGCCAAAAGACAAAGAGGGAGCGCCCGTGAAAGGGAAAGTAACAAAGACGGGTAAGACCGAGAAGATCCTTGGGTACGATTGCGATCAGTTCATTGTCAAGAATGAAGATAAGGAAACAGAGGTTTGGGCGGCAAAAGGGATCGGGAAATTCATGAGGATGTCGGGACCGCGACAACAGAATGTCTACCGGTGGGAGAACGAATCGGAGTTCAAAGACTACTTTCCGCTTCGCGTTGTGAGTCGTGCGACCGAGGACGAGAAGGAATCCTCGATGGAGGTCACGAAGATCGAGAAGAAGAGTCTGAATGCGGCGCTCTTTAAGATTCCGGAGGATTTCAAGAAGATGGAGATGCCGTCATTTGGCAGACCGCAGCGCCAATAAAGAATTACACAGAGGGCACAGAGTAAAGAAGAGTTCACGGAGGTGATTCGGACATGCCTATAAAACGAACGTTTGTTATTCTCACGGTGATTTCCTTTGCCTTCTCTTATCACGGTACGGCACAACCGAAGCTTTCACTCGACAAGATGGAAGTCGATATGGGGGTCATCTACTCGGGCACAAAGAAAGTCAGTCGGTTCACCGTGAAGAACATCGGCAACCAGCCATTAAAAATCCTCGAGGTCACTCCTTCCTGCGGCTGCACGACCGTGAAG
>JBARRO010000119.1:0-55012 GCA_049644265.1 Bacteroidota bacterium | reverse complement strand
CTGCTACAAAATATACCTGCTCAAATCCCTGTTCTTCACGATTGAGTTGAGTTTCTGCTGCACGAGAGCCTTCGAGATCGTAACCTTCGTGGATTTCAGTCCATCCGGTGCATCGAAAAGTAGCTCTTCGAGAAGTGTGGTCATGATCGTGTGAAGCCTTCGTGCGCCGATGTTCTCCACCTGCTCGTTCACCTCGAACGCAATTTTCGCTATCTCCCGCACCGCATCATCCTCGAATTCGATCATCACACCCTCTGTTTCAAGCAGCGCAGCATATTGTTTCAGGAGCGCATTTTGCGGTAGCGTGAGGATTTTGACAAAGTCCTCTTCCGTCAGACTCTTCAGTTCGACACGGATGGGGAACCTGCCCTGAAGCTCCGGAATCAGGTCGGAAGGTTTGGCGACATGAAACGCCCCGGAAGCAATGAAGAGGATGTGATCGGTCTTGACCATTCCGTGCTTCGTGAGCACGCCGGAACCTTCAACGATCGGCAGGAGGTCGCGCTGGACGCCTTCGCGCGAAACGTCGGGTCCCGATTGTTGCCCGCGGCTGCTGGCAATCTTGTCGATCTCATCGATGAAAATAATGCCGGAATTCTCAACCCGCTGGAGCGCTTCCTTGGTCACCTTCTCCATATCCACAAGTTTCTGGGACTCCTCCTGGATCAGCAGCATCCGCGCCTCGGCGACATTCATTTTCCGGTGCTTGCTCTTCCGCGGGAGTATGTTGCTGAACACATCCTGCATGTTGATGCCCATTTCCTCCAGGCTCATCGGCCCCATGACCTGCATGAGGGGCATCTGGGGAGCGGAAGTTTCGAGCTCCACCATGCGGTCGTCGAGCGACCCTGCCCGGAGTTTTTCACGAAACTTCTGACGGGTTTTCTCATTCTCCTCTTCTGGTGTGGCTCCGTTCTCGACCGTGTCGGGAGTCTTGTGTCTCTTCAGAGGTGGAACGAGAATGTCCAGCAGCCGCTCTTCAGCGCTTTCCCTCGCCTTGTCCTGAACCTCCTCGGCTTTCTCCGATTTCACCAGATTCACGCCGATCTCCATCAGCTCCCGGATCATGGATTCAACATCCCGTCCGACGTAACCCACTTCCGTAAACTTTGAAGCTTCGACCTTGAGGAACGGAGCACCTGCCAGTTTCGCCAGCCTTCGCGCTATCTCTGTCTTCCCAACGCCCGTCGGCCCAATCAGAATGATATTGTTGGGCATGATCTCCTCGCGGAGTGGTTCCGGCGCATGAAGTCGCCGCCACCGGTTCCGCAAAGAAATTGCCACCGATTTCTTGGCATTCTGCTGGCCGATGATGTACTTATCAAGCTCCCGCACGATTTCGCGGGGCGTGAACTCTTTTGGTGCTATTTGCTTTTGTTTAGACAACTGAGGAGTCATGAGCAATGAGTCATGAGCAATGAACAATGAGCAATGGGCAATGGGAATGGGTTGTGAGCAAAACTGACATCAACCCATTGCAGACTCAAATCTGTGCAATCTGCGAAATCTGCAATCTGCGAAATCTGCAATCTGCGAAATCTGCAATCTGCGCTAAATCTGCGTAATCTGTGCAATCAGATTACAGTTCTTCAATGTGGAAGTTTTTATTCGTATAAATACAAATATCCGCAGCTGCGTCGAGGGATTCGCGTACGATTTCCTTTGCACTGAGTTTCGTGTGTTTACGCAGCATCCGTGCGGCGGCGAGGGCGAAACTCCCGCCGGAGCCGACGGCGACGATTCCGTCATCCGGTTCAATCACGTCTCCGGTTCCCGATATGATCAGCGCATGTTCCTTGTCGAGAACGGCAAGGAGGGCTTCCAGTTGCCGCAAATATTTGTCCGTTCGCCAGAGCTTGGCAAGCTCAACAGCCGAGCGTACCAGCTGTCCTTGGTACTGCTCCAACTTTTCCTCAAACCGTTCGAGAAGGCTGAATGCGTCCGCCGCCGATCCGGCAAATCCCACCAGTACAGAATTGTTGTAAAGTTTCCGGATTTTGTTCGATTGCTGCTTCATCACGGTTGCGCCGATGGTGACCTGGCCGTCCCCGCCGATAGCGACGGAGTCGTTGTGACGGAGCCCGATGATGGTGGTCGCGTGGATGGAATGTTCTGGTGTCATAGTGTGGGAGTCTCTACGGATGACTGAATTGTTCTGCGGAGGCGAGCGATCGGAAGGCCGAGCTGCTCCCGGTATTTTGCCACCGTGCGACGCGCGATCCTGATGCCTTCTTTCTTGAGCAATTCTGCAATCTTGTCGTCGTTCAGCGGGTCCTGCGAATCTTCAGCAGCAATCAATTCCTTGACAAGCTGCTTGACTGCCTGGTTGGAGATATCCTCGCCGTTGTCCGATTCCAGGCCCGATGTGAAAAAATACCGGAGCGGGTAAACGCCGTATTCCGTCTGGGCGAACTTGCTGTTGCAAACGCGGCTGATCGTGGAAATGTCGACTCCCACGATTTCGGAGATATCCTTGTAAATCATTGGCTTCAGGACCTCGCCGTCCTCGAACCACTGGCGCTGCTTTTCCACAATCGTCTTCATTACCTTGAGAAGAGTCTCCCGGCGCTGATGAATCGAAGCGATGAACCATTTTGCCGCCTCAAACTTTTTTTTCACAAAATCCTTGGCCTCGGCCGAAACTTTCTTGCCTTTTGGAGCGACGAGCTCTTTGTAGGCGTTGTTGATTCGCAGCGGGGGGATGTTCCGGTCGTTCAGGGTAATAAGAAAGTCGCCGTTGTCCTTCTCAACAACGAAGTCCGGGGTAATATAGTTCTCCTGGGCGGTAAACTCTCCTTCTCCCGGTTTTGGGTTGAGATGCTGAATAAGGTCGAGGACCTTCTTCAGGGTGTCCAGCCCAACGTTCAAGTTCTTGCTGAGATTATCAAATCGCTTGAGCTTGAAGTCTTCGAAATGCTGGTCGAGAATTTTGATGGCAAGTTCTTTGAGGGAGGGGGACAGGGCGGCGGCATGAAGTTGGGCCTTGAGACATTCCTGCAGATTCCGAGCCGCAATGCCCGGAGGGTCAAGACGCTGCAACCTGCCCAATACATCTTCCGCTTTCGCCGAGGTCAGCGAAAGTCCGTAACTGAGATTCAAGTCCTGAACGATCATTGCCAGGTCCCTTCTGAGGTACCCGTCTTCATCAACGTTGCCGATAATCTCTTCGGCGAGAAGAGAATCTTCATTGTCAACCGTGAGAAGTCGGAATTGGCTCAGCAAACGCTCGGAGAGAGGAGTTGTCGACGGAATCGGTGGCTCGTAGGAATCTTCTTCGTTGTTGGACTTGTATGATTCGGGGCTCTTGTATCCTTCCAGATCGTCCTTTACGTAGTCGTCGAGTGTGTAGGAGTCCTCTTCGGTCTCGACGGGTTCGTCGGCTTCCACACCCTCTTCGAGCTCCTCGTTTGGCTCGAGCATGGGATTCATTTCGAGCTCCATCTTGATCCGCTGCTCAAGGGCGAGGGTGGGAAGCTGGAGGAGCTTGAGGTACTGGACCTGCTGAGGTGTGAGTTTAAGTCCGAGACGAAGTTGTTGTGAAAGATTGATCATACTGCCTTGGCGTTCATCCCCTCGTTCTTTGAGCGTGCGCCGTTGGATCGATGAAGCAGTTCCTCATACCACGGAGTGCCTTTGGCGCGGACCAGGGCTTCCTTGAGGAAGTCAACGAGTCGGGCTCCTTTGCGGGCCCCGTTCTCCAGAGCCGGACGGCATTCGGGAAGGTACTCGAAATGAAGCTGGTCGCGATGATCGCCGCGGACACGGAGAGGGAACAGATGGCAGGAGAGCGGCTTACGCCAGGAAATCTCGCCCCGAAAGAACGCCTTTTCGAATGAACACTTGGCGATCCCGTCTTCGTACGTGACAAAGACGCAAGCTGCATGCTGGTAACAAGTTGTGGTGTAGCTCCCGGAATGACCTTCCCACATTCCCTGCTTCTTGATAGTCTGGAGATGGTTTTCGTCCAGGTAACGCTGTACCACAGGGAGGGCTTGTTCGATTTCGGAGAGTTCGCTGTCGAGGAGCGGTGCCCCCAGGCCTCCCGGCATCGTGCAGCAGGCCCCTTTGCAGGCCTTCAGCTCGCACGCAAACCGGATGTCCGGGATTGAAGACTCGACTCTGGTCTCCTGAACAATAAACATGCCATGATCCATACTAAACAGTATATAAAAAGTTTGCTTGAGAGGAAAGGTAAACTGGCCCGAAAACGGCTGCTTTTCTGTGTTCTTTCTACCAGGTGCCGGGCACGCTTCCAGGGGAGGCAGAAGTTGAAGCGGCAGTGGAAGTTCACCCGTTCAGTTCACGTGGTTTGCTTTCCTAAGATAATTCGGATAACCTAGTGCCAATTCTGAAAAGTAATCTTGCGGTTCATAGAAGCCATCTCAAAAATATTGTTTGGCCACAAAAAGCACAAAAGTCACAAAAACTCTGTCGTATTTGTTTAGAAAATTCCTTTTGCGCATTCTGTGCCTTTTTGGGCCAAATCATTTTTGAGATGGGTTCTACGCAAAGCCTATTCAAAAAAGGATAAACTTACTTATTGGAAGCGGCACTTGTCAACCGATCTACAGGTGCGGTCGTCTAACATTCAGATATTCGTCAAGGGATCCCTTGCATGCCCCTGAAAGATGAGCAACAACTCATCGTCGAAGTGCAGGAGGGAAGTCAGGAAGCTTTTCGGAAGCTGGTGGAACGCTATATGAAGCAGGCGTACAACCTCGCGTATGGCTTTCTCAAGAACCACGATGACGCTGAGGACATTACGCAGGAAGCCTTCGTGAAGGTGCACGCCTCCATCCGCTCCTTCCGCGGCGATTCTGGATTCTCGACCTGGTTGTATCGGATCGTGTCGAACCTGGCCATGACCCGATTGAAGAAACAGAAGACACAAAGCCGGCGGGAAGTGGAGCTGAGCCACCCGGACGCGGGCAAGGCATCGCACTCGGAAAACCACGAGCTTATGGACCGGAAGTATCATATCGAACGCGTATTGCACGAGCTGCCGACGATCCAGCGTGCTGTGGTCATGCTCCGACACATGGAAGGATTCTCAACAAAGGAAGTGGGGAAGATGTTGAACTGCTCACAAGGGACTGTCAAGACTCACCTTCACCGGGGATTGAAAAAAATGCGACAGCGTCTGGAATTCTTGAACGAAGAGGTCGCACTATGACACACCGTACCGTTCGAAAGGACTTGTACGACTACCTGACCGATGGGCTGAGCCAATTGGATCACCAACGCATCGGGTTGCATCTTGCACGATGCAAACGCTGCACCGAAGAACTGCAAAAACTCCGGGGGGCGCTGAAGGCAATTCCTCCGCATTCATTCGACCCGAGTAGCGTGCGTCCCGGGCTTTATTGGCAAACATTCGCCAGTAAGGTCGAGTCCCGGATTGCTGAGGGCCGGGAGGATGCAGTCAGCAGGGGATGGAGGCTGCTGGAGCTGTTCATGGAGCACCGGAAGCCGTTCGGTATCGGATTCGCATCGGCATTGGCTGTCATGCTTCTTGCGCTCGGGGTGTGGGGAATCCTCCGGAATGGTGGAAGCGTGCCTTCGGGCGACGTCACATCGCCAGAGTTGCAAATCCAAAAGGCCGCTCTCGAATCGCGGGCCTACGACTATTTTGACCAGTCAAAGGTTCTTATTCTTGGGATCGTCCACAGCGACGCCGGTGCTTCGGGGAGTCCCGTGTTCGCGCTTGACCGTAAGCGTCAGATTTCGAAAAACCTCCTCCGCGAATCGAAAGAGCTCACAAGTGCGATGACGGACCCTTCCTACCGGCGCCTGAAGGACCTCATCGGAGACCTGGAGGTTATCCTCCTCCAAATCTCGAACCTCGACCAACAGTATGACTCACCCGCGATTGAGATTGTGAGAAGCGGGGTGGATAGAAAAGGAATTCTGCTGAAGCTTAATCTCGAAGAAATTCAACGTTCGGAGAAGGACCGTAAGTCCGAGCCGACCAAAGGAAATTCAGTCAAGCCTACTACCTAAGGGAGAAACAGAAATGCGTTCGCATCAGAGTTGTGTCGTGGTTGGTCTTGCCGTGCTTGCGTTGTCCGTGGGGAATGCCCGGCAGGCGTCGAAATCTCCTCGTGCACGTGTTGTCACTCCACTGCCTTCGGAAACCCTCGAGATGCAAATGGCCCTGCCTGGCCCGATGTTCCTCGACCTTCAGGGCCTTTCGGACGAGCTCATGAGTCTTCAGCCGGTCCCCGAGCTTGCCGAAGCCGAGGCAGTTCTTTCACTTGCAGGGGCGACTCTTGCCCCACTGGCAGATGAATTGGATCTGATGTTCCAGGATCCGCAAGCAAAGACTCCGAAACCAGCAAGGGCACCGCGTGTAAGCTCGACTCGGCCGTCGGCTGTCACAGTTCCGACCGAGAGCGAGACTCCGGAACCCCCTTCCAAAATGCAGGATGCTGCATCGAGGGCCTACG
This sequence comes from Bacteroidota bacterium, assembly GCA_049644265.1. Taxonomy (GTDB): domain Bacteria; phylum Bacteroidota; class Ignavibacteria; order UBA10030; family UBA10030; genus JBARRO01. Next base: position 48,566 of record JBARRO010000119.1, on the reverse strand, counting down.
AAAAAGCCTACGGCCTGGTCCTCGACAAGAAATGGACCGAAGCTCAAAAAGCAATGGCCGAATACGTAAGCCAGTATCCGAAAGGACGCTGGACGGACGGTGCGAAGTACTGGCAGTGCTATGTTCTTGAAAAAATGGGGGAATCATTCGAAACGGTGTTCCGGTGCTACGACGACTATGTCAAACACTCGCCAAAAAGCAAGTGGGTGGACGATGCAAAATCGAATCTCATTCGAATCGGCACGCAGCTTGCGAAGCAGGGCAAAACGGAGTACGAACCGCTCGTCCAATCGTTGCAGGAAGGGGATGATGACGAGGTCAGACTCGCCGCGCTCTACGCTCTGCAAAACAGCGGGGATGAAAAAGCGCTCACGACGATTATGACCCTCTTTGACCAGACAAAGAGCGCTAATCTTCGCGGGAAAATCGTCTACGTCCTGGGCAATTTTGATTCTCCGAAAATTGTCCCAAAACTGACGGAGATCGCGATGAAGGACCCCGACCGTTCCGTCCGGAAAAACGCCGTGTTTGCAATCGGGAACTCCCGGGGATCGGAAGCTGTGGGCTCGCTGAAGCAGATCGTCAAGTCGCAGGCAGAAACCGAAATTCGCAAGACGGCACTCTATGCTCTTGCAAACGTCGGCTCAGATGATGTCATCCCCTTCATGTTGGAGATCGCAAAGTCCGACCCGAACGAGGACCTTGCGAAGACGGCGACGTATTCGCTCGGAAATGTCGGCGATGAGAAAGCAATTCCTGCACTGACTTCTGTTCTACGGGAAGCAAAATCGAAGGAGGTGCGCAAGGCGGCCCTTTATGCGCTCGGGAATCACGCAGATGCCGCAACCGTGGCTACGCTCCGCGATGTGGCAATCAAGGACAACGATTCGGAATTCCGAAAGGCCGCTACCTATGCCATCGCCAACATTCATAGCAAGGAATCGTCAGATGCATTGATGGAGATTCTGAATTCGTCGAAAGACGAACGGACCCAGGAAGCGGCGCTCTATGCCCTGGGGAATCAGGGAGGAAAGGAAGGAACTGACCTGCTCCGGAATTTTGCGATCTCCCAGCAATCCGACCGCCTCGCGAAGGCTGCCGTCTACGCTCTCGGAAACGCCGGAAATGACAACGCCGATGTTTATTTGGAGATTCTTCGGAAGGCGCCTTCCGTTGAGGTCAAGAAAGCAGCACTCTATCAGATCGGGAATTGCGAGGGCGGAGCTGCGGTCAAAGTCCTTGGACAGGTAATCAAAGAGGAAAAGGACACAGAACTGAGAACGGCAGCCGTCTACGCCTTGGGCAATTCCCATAGTGACGAGGCCGTTGACATTCTTCTCGACATCGCCAGGAACGACGAAAGCAGGAGAATCAGAACCTCGGCGGTCAATGCGCTGAGCAATATCGGTTCATCGAAAGCTCAGGATGCATTGCTGAAGATCCTTGAAGGGAAACCAAAGGAGCATTAATGCGCCGATCCCCAGTTGTGCTCTTTGTGACATTCTTCGTTCTCGCAGTACCCTCTGCCCTCACGGCACAAACAGTCGTTGAATATGGTGGAGTTACTGCGAATCTGGAAAGCCGCTGGCAATGGGCACAGGACGAAGCCCAGAGATCGAGTCGGGAAGCAGGGTTTTGGATCGGGTACAGTATCCAGCGGCTCATGAACGAAGACTCCTACATTGTGTCCGGGAGCGTTGTCTCAGGTTCTGTGAGTGGTCGGCAGAATTTGTACGACCTCCTTGCCCATGGTCATAACGACTCCGTCTCTCGGCCCGTATATGGTTCTCATAACTTCCAGGATGGAGTAACGTATGCTTCGCGTTGGGGGAAAAGAAACCCGTTCAAGGTTATGAAGGACCTGGCAATCCTGGTGCGATTCGGGCAAGGCAGGAACCAGAGCCGGCCAGTCGAGGAGGTAAGACTCAGAAACATGGAACTCGAGGTGGATCTCAAGGGAAGGACTCTTTTCTGGCTCGGAACTTCAGAAGACGACCAAAGTGTTGTTCTACTTCAAAGATTGTTTGCCGACGTCGGAACCGGTGACCTGAAAGAAAGCGCTGTCAACGCGATTGGCGTCCATCTGAATTCGAAACTCGTTTCGCCATTCCTCCTCAACGTGCTCCGTTCCGGAGAGATCTCACATGTTCGGGCTCAGGCTGCATTTTGGCTTGCGGAGGGGAATTCTGATGAAGCACTTCCGGCATTAGCCGATGTTGCCCGCAATGATCAATCCGGAGAAGTGCGTGAACGCTCGCTCTTTGCGATCAGCCTCCTGGAGTCTTCTGCCGAGTTGGATACCTTGATTTCCCTGGCTCGCACGGCGAGGAATACTGAAGTCCGGCGAAAAGCAACATTCTGGCTCGGTCAAAAAGCGTCGGCGAGGGCGGTGGAGACTCTTGAGGATATGCTCTCAAACGACGACGACGTCGAAGTGCAAAAGCAGGCCTTGTACGGTCTTTCCCGCATTCCCGACGGATGGGGTGTGCAAAAACTTATCGAAGTGGCCAAGACGCATCCGAACAGACGGATTCGCAAACAGGCAATCATATGCCTCGGCCAGTCGGACGACGAGAAAGCACTGCAGGCGCTTATTGAGATCGTGAAAAATTAGGCACATATCGTTCTGGCTGCTCTGACACTGAAATCCGCGAAAATCCATTGGAAAGGCCGGATAAACACCTGTTCCTATAACCTTTTCCACACCCTTCAAGTCTTATATGATGTTTTGAACTTGCCGTCCTGAAAGAGAGGTTCTCGTATCTGGTTCCAGTTGTACGCTACAACCATTTTGACCCCACCGGAGTCTTACTGTCGTCCCTTCTTTAACCTATTCTCCTGGAGGATATCATGAAGGTTTGTTGGGGTCGTTTGTTGACGATCGCGTTGGGTATCGTGTGTGCCGCTCAGTCCCAGGTTCCCGGAACGCAGGGACCGGCCGGCAGGATTCCACCTGCCATCGAGGCGGTCCGTGCGACAAGCACCATCGACGTTGATGGTGTTCTTTCGGAATCGGTCTGGCAGCGAGCAGGCATGACTCAGTTCACGCAGTCATTGCCGAGCGAGGGCTCATCTCCTTCACAGAAAACAGAAGTCTGGCTCGCCTACGATGAACAGGCATTATACGTTGCCGCACGCATGTACGACTCTGCCCCCGACTCCATCATGCAAATGCTCGGCCGCCGGGATGCCGCCGTCACTGCGGATTGGTTCACCTTCTACATTGACCCGTATCATGACCACCGGAGTGGATTCTATTTTGCCCTCAGCGCTGCCGGATCCATGCAGGACGGCACTCTCTATAATGATGACTGGGATGAGAGTACCTGGGATGGAGTATGGGAAGGGAAATCGGCGATTGATGACAAGGGATGGGCGATGGAGATGCGCATCCCGTATTCGCAACTCAGGTTCCGTTACCAGGAGCACTATGTCTGGGGAATCAACTTCAAGAGATGGATCGGAAGGACCAATGAGCGCGACTACCTTGTCTACACTCCTCAAAAGGAAAGCGGATTCGTTTCCAGGTTTGTCGACCTTGTAGGGATCGAAAGCATTTCCGCCACCCAGCAGTTTGAAATTCTTCCGTATGTTACTTCCCGGGCCGAATATACCCAGCATGCACCCAACGATCCGTTCAATTCTGGTTCCCGCTATTTGCCGGGCATGGGCGCCGACCTCAAGATCGCGTTGGGAACCAACCTGACGTTTAACGGGACGATCAACCCCGATTTTGGTCAAGTTGAAGTCGATCCCGCCGTTGTCAACCTGAGCGACGTCGAAACGTACTTCGATGAGAAGCGACCCTTCTTTATTGAAGGCGCGAATACATTCCGGTTCGGCCAGGGCGGCTCCAACAGTTTCTGGGGTTTCAACTGGTCCAACCCGACGTTCTTCTACAGTCGTCGCATCGGTCGCTCGCCGCAAGGAAGCCTTCCGTCCTACGATTACGCCGATCTGCCACTGGGCACGCACATCCTTGGGGCGGGAAAACTCACGGGCAAAGTGGGCGACAACTGGAACGTGGGGATGATCCATGCGGTCACAGCCCGGGAATTCGCCGACATCGAAACCGGAACGACGCGGCAGAGGCTCGAAGTTGAACCGATGACGTATTATGGCATCGGCCGGGCTCAAAAGGATTTCAACGACGGGTTGCAGGGTTTGGGATTTATGACAACGTACACTGGAAGAAACTTTGGGGACCAGCGGCTGCGTGACAACATCAACAGCTCGGCGTTAGTCGGTGGTGTCGATGGCTGGACCTTCCTCGATTCCGACAAAACATATGTTGTGACAGGATGGGCTGGAGTGTCGGATATCCATGCAAACCAGACTCAAATGCTCTCTCTTCAGCAGGGTTCAAGGCACTATTTTCAGCGGCCGGATGGTTCCGTGCATGTCGACAGCTCTGCGACATCCCTCACCGGATATGCGAGCCGGTTTACGATCAACAAGCAAAAAGGCCAGATGACGTTGAATTCCGCTGTCGGCATCATCGACCCAAGGTTTGACGTGAATGACCTGGGGTTTCTGTGGCGGACAGACATGATCAACTATCACGTCGCGACGGGGTATAAGTGGACCGACCGCACCGACTATTACAACTACCTGAATTTCTCTGTGGCTGCGTTTGGGAGTTTCGACTTCGGAAAGACAAAGATATGGCAGGGATACTGGAATCAGATCAACTGGGAACTCCCGAATTTCTACAGTTTCTACTGGTCCTACGCGTACAACCCGTTCTCGTATGACACACGAGGAACGAGGGGTGGACCGAAGATGCTCAATCCCACCGGATGGGAAATCGACCTTGGCGCAAACAGCGACAGCCGCAAATCGGTCGAAGTGAATTTGTTCGGATTCACCTATCAGGGAGGCGGAGGGGAGCAATACATGGTGGAAGTCGATGTGCAGTACAAGCCGCTCTCGAACATCAATCTGACAGTCGGGCCGAGCATCAATCGCAACAAGTCGGAAGCGCAATGGTTCAACGACAACAACGGAAACAATCCCTACACCGATCCTCTGGCCGTTGACACCTACGGCAAGCGCTATCTGTTTGCGAACCTCGACCAGACAACCATTTCGGCGAATATCCGTCTCAACTGGACATTCACACCCGAGCTCAGTCTGCAGCTCTTCATGCAGCCGCTGATGTCCTCGGGCAAGTACACCAACGTGAAGGAATTCCTGCATCCCGGGTCGTTCGATTTCCGTGTGTTCGGTCAGGATGGGTCGACTCTGAAAGTCAATCGCGACCAGAATGGAGCTGTGACAAGCTACGATGTCGACGCGGACGGCAATGGCCCAAGCCCGACTTTCAACGTGACGAATCCGGATTTCAATTTTACCTCACTGCGTGGAAATGCAGTCCTTCGGTGGGAGTACCGCCCGGGATCGACCATTTATTTCGTCTGGACTCAAAGCCGCTCGGACAATATTAACAGCGGAGATTTTCAGTTCAGCCGGTCGGTTGACATGCTGGTCGGTGCAAAGCCGGACAATATTTTCCTGATTAAGTTCAGCTACTGGTGGAATTTGTAGGGTGTTAGCTGTCAGCTATCAGCAGTCAGTAGACAATGAACCTTGAACTTTAAACTCGAAACTCCAAACTTAAAACTCATTCTTCACAAACATCTTCCCGGGTAGCTGCTTCACAATGCCCTTGAATTCGAGGGAAAGAAGATTCACGAGGACGTCCGAGGTGCTCATGTCCGCCTTCTCGGCGATCGAGTCAACGTGGATCGGTTGAATGTCAAGGATGTCGTAGACCCTTTGTTCAAAGAGTGAGAGCTCTGGTGGGGGGAGTGTCGGAAGGCCTTTTTTTGAAAGAGACTGTAACGGGCGAAGTTCTTCAACGATATCTTCGACGCACTGCACCAGTTTCGCTCGCCCTTCCTTGATAAGTTTGTGCGGTCCTACCGTTCGCTTTTCTGAAATCATTCCCGGAACTGCAAACACCTCCCGATTCTGATCCAGCGCGGTGGAGGCCGTAATCATCGCTCCTCCATCCTCAGCCGACTCCACGACAAGCGTCCCCAGCGACAGCCCGCTGATGATCCGGTTACGCCGCGGAAAATTCTGCGGGTCCGGTGTCGTGCCCATCGGAAATTCAGAGACGACGGCTCCCTCCTCGCCGATACGCTCCATGAGTTTACGATTTTCTGGCGGATACGGAACGTCCAGCCCTGATCCGATGACCGCGATGGTCCGGCCGCCGGCTTTGAGCGTCGCCGAGTGAACAATCGTGTCAACCCCCCGTGCAAGTCCACTGACCGTTGTAATTCCGATCCTCGAAAGCTCACGACTGAACATTTCTGCTGTTGCCTCGCCGTATGCGGAAGGGAGACGGGTTCCAACGATGGCGATTGCGTGATTGTCCTCCGCCTTGACGTTTCCGAGGAGAAACAGGAATGCCGGCGGGTCATAAATTTTCCGGAGAAGGTCAGGATATTCGCTCTCCCACACGGTGACAATCCGTGCTCCGAGACGGTTCAGGCGCCGCAATTGATCGTCTGCGTATTCATCACCTCCCGTGAAGTGTGCGATCGTGGAGGCAAGGTTCTTGTCGATACCCGGCACCCGTGCGATTTCTATTGGAGAAGCCGCAAACACTGCGGCGGGTGTCTTGAAATGACCGACCAGGGCACGGATCTTCTGAGGCCCGACCCTGGGAATCGTGGAAAGTCGAAGCAGGTCGCGAATCATTCATGTGTTGAAGGAATGTGCAGAACTCTCCGGTGCTGGCTTTTTGAAATCGGGGGGGTGAACAGGGGACTTGAATGCGAAGCTGACGGATCAGCTTCACAAGAAATTAAGAAGAGGGGGAGATCAGGATTTTACGACGTCCATCCCGTCTACGACTGCCACAATAACGGTGTGAACCGGTACGTCTTTTCTGCCAAGAAGCTGCTGGGCACCCGCCCCTTCCTGGATGTAAAGCACCGTGTCGCCGACTCCGGCATCAACCCGGTCAATCGCAAGAACGTCACGGCCGATCGATTTGCCCTCGAGATCAATCGGCTGAACAATCAGGAGTTTGTATTCCCGAAGATTCTCGTTCTTCTGCGTTGAGACGATGGTTCCGGTGACTTTTCCGAGGGTCATAGTCTTCTACTTTGGTGCGTAGGCGCTCACGCCAAGGGGGACGGCGGCAAGTGAGACTCCCACGCCGACGGTTCCTTGTTGCTCCACGGCGAGAAAGAACCCCGGGGAAAATCGTGACGAAAACAATGCGCCGGGATACACATTAATCTTGAACCGCTCAATGAACGTGTCCGTGACCGTCAGGGAAGCAAGGAGCGAATTGTTCCGGTCGAAATAGATTCCCCCCATTGCTCCAACCAGCGTTGACCGCGTCGGAATTCCGTTCTTGTCATCGACAATATACACTCCCGTTGTCGTACCTCCAAGCCCAATCGACACACTCTCCTCCGATGAGGTCTTCACAGAAAGCCCAAACAGCGCGAACTTCCCAAAATGGACAAAGAGGCTTGTGCTGTGTGTCTGCGTGAAGGGGATCTTCGCTACAAAGTTCTGACCGACATTGCGAACGGAAAGGGGTCGAAAAGAAAGTGCAGGTTGAATCGACCAATCGTTGAGTTCGATTTCGGTCGAGAAGAACTCCGCAACGTTATCGAAACTGAATAACAGTATTCCCAACGGATCGAAGATCATGAGGTCGGCGATTGCGTCTGTGTTCGGATGGATCCCATCGCCGTTTTCGACCATTTCATTTATGAAATGATATGCCATGGATGTGAGCGATCCGAACAATGCCGGCGCGGGATAACCGTGATAATCGTACCACTCGGTGATTTTCCGGTACTCCATTCCCCCGCCGATAAGATGGAGAAAATAGTTGGGGATGTATTGGGATTTTTCGATGTCGAAGCTGGTGGGAAACACTTCCTGGGATAGGAAGCGATTCCAGCCGTACTGACTGATGTAGAACGCGGGAGATGTCAGACTTCGCCAGACGCTCGTGGAGCCAAGATTCCACGGGAGCTCGTCGACACGGTTGGGGCTTTGATACGTTTGCAGAATGTCGCCGCCGCCATTGAGGACGAGCGTGAGGGGATTGTACACTGCTTCAGAGCCGTAGTCCAACGGCCGGAAGAAATAGTATTTGGTCTCCTGGGCGCCGGCGGAGAAACCGCAGAGCGACATGAACATGATCAGGACATTCAAATGTTTCATCGTCTCACGCTTCGGCGAGTTCTTTCGTGAAACGTGCAACAAGCTCATCGGCTCCCCGTTCCGTTGGTGCTTCTGCAATAATTCGCACGATCGGCTCGGTGTTCGATTTCCTCAGGTGAACCCAGGATTCCTCAAAATCAATTTTCAGTCCATCTACTGTATTGACTTTCCCGCGCCCCGAGAATTTGTCCTGAATTGCACGAAGGGCACGGTCGGGATCCAGTGAGCCGAGTTCCACTTTTCCCTTTGTGATATGATATTCAGGCATGCTTCGCTTGAGCACGGAGAGGGTTCCGCGAAACTCTGTGAGGTGCTGGAGGGTAAGAACGATCCCGACAATCGCGTCCCGAACATAATGGACCTTTGGAAGAATCACACCGCCGTTTCCCTCGCCGCCAACGACCGCGCCAATTTCCTTCATTTTCTTCGCAACGTTGATTTCTCCGACGGCAGTCCGAATAACGCGGGCGTTAAATGCCGCAGCAATATCGTCGATTGCCCGCGTTGTCGAGAGGTTCACGACGACTGTTTGGTTTCCCCGTTTTGCGGTCTTGCCCAACACAAACTTGACAGCGGTCGCAACCGTATACTCCTCGCCGATCGGCTCTCCCATCTCGTCAAGAAGCACAAGCCGATCGACGTCGGGATCCACCGCAATGCCAAAATCCGCCCTTTCTTTCCGCACCCGTTTGCTCAGGTCTTTCAGATTCGCCGGGACGGGTTCGGGTGTATGGGAAAACACCCCGGAGACTTCACAGTTCATCGGAACGACTTTGCAGCCGAGTTGCTCGAGGAGCGTTGGAACGATGACACCGCCGGCCGCGTCGACACAATCCAGAACGACCTTGAATTTCTTCTTGCGAATTTTTCCGGCATCGACATAGGGCAACGAGAGTGCCGCCTTAATGTGTGTTGCGATAAATCCTTCAATCGACGAGTATTTTCCTTGTTTCTCCCACGGCGCATATCGGCGGTTCGGATTTTCAGCAATGCGCCAGAGCTCCCGGTTCTCCTCTGCATCCAGAAACATCCCTGTGGGGGCGAAGAACTTCAACCCGTTCCACTGCATGGGGTTGTGGCTTGCCGTGACCGCAATTCCGCCCGCGGCCTTTGTTCTCTCAACTGCAAGAGCGACGGTCGGAGTCGGGCAGACGCCAATTGCGGAGACATCGCAACCCATCTGAAGCAGGGTGGAGGAGACGAGATGTGCAATGGTCTTCCCTGTCGTTCGCCCATCGCGGCCAAGGACGATTCGCCCTCCCTTGCAGTATTCCGCGAAGGCAGATGCATATTTGACAATGACTTCGGGGGTGAGGGAAGTTCCGACAACGCCCCGAATCCCCGAAATACTCACCATCAGCGACATTCAATCTCCTGAATTTTAGCCGACAATGTAAGGAACGAGCCAGGGAGAAGCAAGATGAGCACCGGCACCAAGGCGCTGCCGGCGACATTCCGGTAATTGGGAAATTTACTGACCATCCGGCTTGAATGTTTGCACCGGCATGATTAATTTACCGCTGAAGGGACCGTATGGATCTGAACGAAGATGAGAAGCGCGAGCTTCTTCGAATCGCGCGGTCATCGATTGAGAGCACCGTTCGACGGTTAAAGCCCGAACGTCTTTCCTCATTGCCCATTCCGTTACAAACCCCCTGCGGCGCATTTGCCACACTGCGCATTGACAAGGAACTGCGTGGATGCGTGGGGTACGTGGAGGGTCGCTTTCCACTGGCTCAGACAGTGCAGGAAGTTGCCTCCAAAGCTGCAACCCAGGATCCCCGATTTTTCCCGATCTCCGAGCTCGAGCTGGACGCCGTTGAAATCGAAATTTCCGTGCTCTCGCCGCTCGAGAAGGTGCAGAACATCCAGGAAATCGTGATCGGGAAACACGGCCTCGTGATCGAATCCGGCTACAGGCGGGGGTTGTTGCTTCCCCAGGTTGCAGAGGAATTTCATCTCGACCGCGAGCAGTTCCTGAGTCACACTGCGGCGAAAGCCGGACTCCCGTCAGATGTGTGGAGACAACCGGGCGTCCAGATTTATCGGTTTACGGTCGAAAAATTCTCCGAATCTGAATTCTCTGTCACAAGTCACTGACGATTTTCCCACACTCCCCCGGTCTCATGTCATTCAGCAGGCCTCCCGCGGTTGCAGGGATGTTTTATTCCCAGGTTCCGGCTGTACTCACCCGGGATGTGGATGACCTCCTCAGCCGTGCGCAAAAAAAGAAAACTCCAGGAACGATTCTGGGATTGATCGTCCCCCACGCGGGGTACGTCTACTCCGGATTTACTGCCGCGCACGCGTATCGGATGCTGGAAGGGAAACATTTTGACGCTGTGATCGTCATCGGTCCGAGTCACCGTGAATATTTTGACGGAATTTCAGTCTTCCCGGGAGACTCTTACAGAACTCCCCTCGGTGAGGTCCCGGTTCATTCTGTCATTCGGGATGAACTCGTCGCCCTGGGAAAGGGCGTGATCGTAACGAACGCGGGCCATCGAACAGAACATTCTGTGGAAGTGCAGCTTCCGTTTCTCCAACGAACTCTGAAGCGCTTTGATATCGTACCGCTTGTCATGGGAGATCAGAGGCGTGAACTCTGTGAAAACCTGGCGGAGTGTCTTGCCGTAGTGTCGAGGAATCGGAACATCCTGTTCGTGGCAAGCAGTGATCTCTCCCACTACCACCCGTACGACGCTGCTGTCGGCCTCGATCACCTGGTGATCGCCGATGTAGAGTCTTTCAACCCGGACCATCTTATGGACACCTTGGAGCACGAAGAAGTTGAGGCATGTGGCGGAGGGCCGATTGTGTCGATCATGCTTGCCGCCCGCAAGCTCGGTTGTGACAAGTCCGAGATACTCCATTACAGCAATTCCGGCGATGTGACCGGTGAAAAAGAAGCCGTCGTCGGCTACATGGCAGCTGCCCTGATGAAGGTGCCCTGAGTGACGGCTCGGCGGCGCAGGCTGACAATCAGCATTATCGGAGCGGGAAGAGTGGGGACCACGCTCGCATTGATGCTCCGGCAACGGGGCCATCGCATTGTTTCCGTGGTGAGCCGGAGAACATCATCTGCAAAAACCCTCGCCCGACGACTCGCCTCCGCGAAGTTTTCGGATTCCCTCGCTTCAATCCCACCTGAAACTGATCTTGTTCTGATCACCGCTAGCGACGACTCAATTCCGGGTATCGCAAAAGCCCTTTCGCAGATTCACCTTCGTTTTGACAGGGTATTTGCAGCCCATACCTCCGGCATGCTCTCGAGCGAGGCGTTGCGTCCTCTTCGTCGGAGGGGGGCGAAAGTCTTTTCGCTTCATCCTATTCAGACGTTTCCCGGAGGGATTGTTCCGAAGAAGCAAATCGCTGCAATGGAGGGGATCAGCTACGGATTCGAGGGCCCTCCCGTCACGCGTCCATTCGCACAGCGTCTCGTACGCGAACTGGGCGGCAGAATTCTTCCAGTTCCAAAAGAATCAAAAATTTTGTATCATCTTGCGTGTGTGTTCGCCTCGAATTACACCGTTGCGGTGCTCGGGGCCGCTGAGGAACTGCTGAAAACCTTCGGCAAACGCCTTCCGCTGAATCACTTCGAAAAGCTGGTTGCGGCAAGTGTCAGGAATGCTCTGAATGCCTCGGCCTCTGCTGCTCTCACGGGCCCCGTAGCGAGAGGCAGTGTCGGCACGATTCGTCAGCATCTCAGGGAACTTTCGAAAAAGAACAGACGCTTGCTGCCTCTCTATCGTGCCCTGGGTCTGTATGCGCTGGATCTCGCGGCAACACGAAGCGGACTGACTACAACGCAGAAATCGACTCTGAAAAGATTGTTACACAGATAGAAGCCGAATGCTACGAATGACACGAATAAGAGGTCTGAACCACCATAATATCATTCATGTTCATTCGTTCCATTCGTCTGATTCGTATAAAACTCACTACAAATCCACAAATCCATTCGTGTTGACTTGAAAGCACTCATAGCCAGCGGCGGCCGCGGAACTCGTCTGCGACCGATCACACACACACAAAACAAACACCTTATCCCGATCGCCAACAAGCCGATCCTTTACTATGCGATTGAAGCCGCGGTGGATGCGGGGATCAAGGAGATCGGCATTGTGCACAATGCAGACAGCATGGAAGTCCCGGACTACGTTGGAGATGGGTCTAAATGGGGTGTGAAGATCACTTACATCCCGCAGGAAAAACCGGGGGGACTCGCCCAGGTAGTCGCGCTCGCGGAGAAGTTCATTCAAAAGGACAAATTCATTTTCTATCTCGGCGATAACATGGTTGTTGGCGGCGTGAGAAGGTTTGTGGATGAATTTGAGAAAAGCCGGTTCAACTGCCTGCTGACTCTTGCAAGAGTAAAGGATCCAAGAAGCTTCGGCGTTCCGGAGATCAAGAACGGAAAGATCGTCCGCGTTGACGAAAAGCCAAAGAAACCAAAAAGCCCTTTTGCCGTTGCGGGAATTTATCTCTACGACCACCACATCTTTGAGGCGGTCAAGTCCCTGAAACCAAGTGCACGAGGCGAGCTGGAGATCTCGGATGCTCATACGGCGCTGATTAAGCGAGGCTATACCGTGGGTTACACGGAAATCACAGGATGGTGGAAGGACACCGGAAAGCCCGTTGACCTGCTTGAAGCCAACCGCCTGATCCTTGACAATATAACATCTTCGATCGAAGGATCTGTCGATGCTTCGTCCGACGTTGCGGGGAAGGTCATTGTTGAAAAAGGCGCGAGGATTGTGAATAGCAAGATTCGTGGTCCGGTGATCATTGGGAAGAATTGTGTGATTGAGAATAGCTATGTCGGCCCATTCACGTCAGTCGGCGATCGGACCGAGATTCGAAACAGCGAAGTGGAATACAGCATTCTGCTGCGCAACTGCAGAATCGTGAGTGTCGGCATCAGGATTGAAGGAAGCATTCTCGGCAACGATGTCGAAATCCTCGAAGCAACCGGAAAACCCAAAGTCCATCGGTTCATGATTGGGGATCAAAGCAGGGTGGAGATTGCGTGAGGAGATTGGGGGGATGTAGGATATGGGATGTGGGATCTAAGATGTGAAATGTCTGAGGGGGCATCATGGAGGACGGGTACCGGAAATTGGAGATCTTTAGACTTTCGAAAGATCTTGCTGTAGAAATTCACAGAATGACGCTTGGCTTCCCAGGTTTGAATTGTACGAGGAGGGAAGCCGGATTCGAAGGTCGTCAAGATCAATACCGTCAAATATCTTTGAAGGATATTGCCTGAGACGGCATAAGAATGAGTACCTCCAATACCTTCACAGGTATTTGGATCATGCGAAGAAACGATTTTGCACCTCAATGTGCTCCGTGAAACACAATCCTTGGCCGATGAAAAAGTATTTGAGGATCCGCTGAACAGGTATAGTCAGCCGGGCAAGATGATTTTTCGATGGATTGAAGCCGTTGTGTCGAATCATCGTCAACCGGACTATCTCATATCCCATATCTCACAACCCAAATCTGGCTAACAAAATGTTCTCCACCATCCTCACATCATCCTCTCGTCACATCGCCACCGTCTGCATCAACCGTCCGGATAAGCTGAATGCGTTGAATGCGCAGACAAAGTCAGAGCTTAGGCAGGCTTTTGAGCAACTGAAAAGTGACTCATCTGTCGAAGCCGTGATTCTCACCGGGACAGGTGAGAAGGCATTTGTCGCAGGGACGGATATCGGAGAGTTAACTGCGTTGGATGCGAAGAGCGGGAAGAAGTTCTCGGAGGGTGGACAAACGCTTTTTCGATTCATTGAAAACCTCGGAAAGCCCGTGATTGCAGCTGTCAACGGATACGCTCTCGGAGGCGGAATGGAACTTGCGCTGGCATGCCATATCCGGATTGCATCCGAGAATGCGAAATTCGGCCAACCGGAAGTGAACCTCGGAGTCATCCCAGGTTACGGAGGAACGCAACGGCTTTCACGGCTCATCGGCAAAGGGCGCGCGATGGAGATGATCCTGACGGGCGATCCCATGAACGCGCAAGAAGCGCACGCCATTGGGCTCGTGAATAAGGTTGTGCCGCTCGCGGAGCTCATCAGAACCGCTGAAGCGCTCGCAGAGAAAATTATCACGAAAGGCCCGCTTGCTGTCCGCCTCGCACTGAAAGCCGTCAACATGACTGATGAAACAAACCTCACCGACGGTCAGGCGCTCGAAGCAAGCCTGTTCGGTCTTTGCTGCGACTCGGAAGATTTCAAAGAAGGAACAAAGGCGTTTCTTGAGAAGCGAAAGCCGGTCTTCAAAGGGAAATAGCGCCAAGGTTCTGCTCAAGACTCATTACTCATCAATGAACCAGTTAACCAATTGACCAGCTAATGGCTCAACCCAAGAACAGTTCTGACCAATCCAAGCTCATGGAGAAGATCGTCTCCCTTGCAAAACGTCGCGGGTTCGTGTTCCAATCCAGCGAAATCTACGGGGGACTCAACGGCTGCTGGGATTATGGTCCGCTTGGCGTCGAAATGCTGAACAACCTCAAGCAGCAGTGGTGGAAGAACATGACCTACCGCGAGAATGTCGAGGGTGTCGACGCCAGCATCCTTATGCATCCGCGCGTGTGGGAAGCGTCGGGCCACGTTGAGAATTTCACCGATCCAATGGTGGACTGCAAACAATGCAAATCCCGCTATCGCATTGATGTCCTCATCGAAGAGCTGTCCGTGAAGAAGAAGAAAGATGTGCTCCGGGAGCTTGTGCCGGGAAAATTCGATGGTCAGGTCAAAGACAATGTGGTGGAAGAGGAATTTGGGAAGCTGGTCGCAACTGACGCGGACGCACAGAAGATCATCCCGAAACTTTCATGCCCCAACTGCGGTAATAAGGGCACATTCACCGACGCGCGAAAATTCAATCTGATGTTCAAGACATTTGTCGGCCCTGTCGAAGATTCCTCAGCAGTCGTCTATCTGCGGCCGGAAACCGCCCAGGGTATTTTCGTAAACTTCATGAACGTCCAGTCCGCTTCGCGTCAAAAGCTTCCGTTCGGAATCGCGCAAATCGGCAAGGCGTTTCGCAATGAGATCAACACGAAGAATTTCCTCTTTAGAACGCGCGAATTTGAGCAAATGGAGATGCAATTCTTTGTCAAGCCGGGCACCGACGACCAGTACTTTGAATACTGGCGCGGGGAGCGAATGCGCTGGTTTACCGACCTCGGGATGAAGAAAGAGAAGCTTCAGTGGCATCAGCACCCGAAAGATAAGCTCGCGCACTATGCGAAGGACGCATACGACATTGAATATTTGTTTCCGTTCGGTTGGGGCGAAATTGAAGGAGTCCACAATCGGACAAACTACGACCTTTCGCGGCATGAAGAGTTCTCTACCAAAAGCATGAAATACTTCGACGAGGAATCAAAAGAGAAGTTCACTCCGTTTGTCATCGAAACGTCCGCCGGAGCCAGCCGTTCGTTCATGGCCTTTCTCGTCGATTCGTATCATGAAGAGGAGGCTCCGACCGCCGAGGGAACATCCGAAATGCGCGTTGTCCTGAAACTGCATCCGAAACTGGCTCCCGTCAAGGTCGCGATCTTCCCCCTGGTAAACCGGGACGGCATGCCGGAAGTCGCCAGGAAAATCGAGGCTGACCTGCGGCCGTATTTCCGTGTGTTCTACGACGACAGCGGAGCTGTCGGCCGCCGCTACCGCCGCCAGGACGAAGTAGGAACGCCGTACTGCGTTACGGTAGACTCTCAGACACTTCAGGACCAGACGGTCACCATCCGTCACCGCGACACGATGCAACAGGAGCGCCTGTCACTCGACAAATTGCGGGAGTACTTCACTTCCAGACTTTTGTGAGAATGCGCCTCCCCTTCCACGTACTCCTCCTCATCCTGCTCGTACCACCGACACTTTGCAGCCAGTGGATTGCCGACCCCGCCATCGATACCCGAGTTCAACGCGGCATCGATTTCATCTACAATCTGGAGTTTGAAAACGCGGACAAGGAATTCACGGAGGTCGTGAAACTCCGCCCCGACCACCCGGTGGGATATTTCTTTCAGGCGATGATTCAGTGGTGGCGTATTCTGAGCAATTACGACGACGAATCGCAGGACGACAAGTTCTACGGCATGCTGGATGTCGTGATCGACATGTCGGAAAAGCGGCTGGACGCCAACCCAAACGACGTAACGGCCCTGTTTTTCAAGGGTGGTGCGGTTGGATTCCGGGGCCGCCTGCGCGCAAACCGCGGGAAATGGGTGGGGGCAGCAAACGACGGACTTGTCGCCCTCCCGCTCGTTCGCAAGGCGTATGAGCTCGACCCGAAGAATTTCGATGTGTTGCTGGGGATCGGGATCTACAACTACTATGCGGATGTCGTTCCGGACAACTATCCGATCGTAAAGCCGCTGATGATCTTCTTTCCCGGCGGAGACAGGAAAAAGGGAATGGAGCAGCTTGTCCTTGCGTCACAGAACGCGAAGTATGCGAAGGTCGAGGCATCGTACTTTCTCATGCAGAACTATTTTCAGTACGAGAAAGATTATTTGAAGGCGCTGGAAATCGCCCGCAAACTGAATGCCAAGTATCCCCGCAACCCCCTCTTCCACCGATATTTCGGCAGGTGTCTCGTCAGTGTGGGATATCTCACCGAAGCGAATGAAGTGTTCGTGGAGGTCGAGAAGCGCTTTCGGGAGAAGCAGACCGGTTATGATTCGTATGATGGGCGGGAGTCGTACTACTATCTGGGGAAGTACGAGTTCATCAGCGGACGATTCGAGAACGCGTTGAAATATCTCTTCCTATGCGATGAAATGTCGCGGAAACTCGACAAGGATGGCGCGTCGGGGTTTATGTCGCTGGCAAACCTGATGATCGGCATGATGTACGATGCACAAAATAAGAGGGATCTGGCATTGGTGCAGTACAACAAGGTGTTGGCGATGAAGGAGTATGAGAATTCCCGTCGTGATGCCAGGAATTACATAAAGAGTCCCTACGTGCGAAAACCATGAAGACAGAGATACTTCTTTTTGGCCTTGCGGCTGCGCTCGCCGAGATTCTCGGTGGTGTTCTTATTGTGTCCAGAGGAACCTGGCCACGGCGTATGCAGGAGACGCTGCTTGCACTCGGTGCCGGGTTTATTCTTGCTCTTGTGTTTCTTAGACTGATTCCGGCGAGTTTTTCAACCCTTGGCGATTCCGCGGCCTGGTATGTCCTGGCGGGATTCGCAACAATCCACTTTTTTGAGCACACCGTTGTTGGCCATCTGCATTTCGGGGAAGAGACGCATCCCGACGTCATGGTTTCGAGAATTGCGAGTTTATCTGCATTCTCAGGATTGTTCATCCACGCCTTTTTTGATGGTCTGTCCATTTCCGTCGGCATGCAGTTCAACTACTACGTCGGCCTCCTCGTCTTTATTGCTGTCCTCCTCCACAAATTCCCCGAAGGTCTCACGATCGGGTCGATCATGCTCACCGCAGGTTTTTCCCGAAGGAAAGTCCTGTATGCGGCAATCGGAATTGGCGTGGCAACCGTTCTTGGCGCCGGATCGGTGTTTGTGCTTGAGAACGTGGACGCTCGGCTCGTCGGAAGCGCCTTCGCGTTCTCGGCAGGAACCCTGGTGTATGTGGGGGCTAGCGACCTGATACCGGAGATCAATAAGACAGAGAGCCGTCTTCCGCCCATCCTGGTATTCGGAGGGATGTTGTTGTTTTACTTGAGCGAGAAGGTTCTGGAAGGATTTGTGGGGAGGTGAAGCAGGAGTCAGAATTCAGGAGTCAGAATTCAGAAGCCAGGAGGAAGAAGCTAAGAACCAGAAACTCGAAACTAGAAACTGGACATTGAACCCACTCACCCCGCCAAAAGATGAAGCACGGCGCCTGCCTGCTCCACGAGTCTTCGACTCGATAGAGTCGTAGACCGGTAGGCAGGGGCAGGCAATTAACCACTCACCACTCCCGCCTTCTCCGCTGCGGGGAAGCACTACTCACCACTCATTCCTCATTGCCCATTGCTCATTGCTCATTGAAACCTCATCCCCACCGATATCCTATGCAGCCCCCCGATCTTTCCGTAGGAATTGAACGCGTAGTCGATGAGATAGTCCTGCAGCACAAGTCCGCCGCCGAGTGAAAACCCCGCAAGCCCCTGACTTGTCCCCAACTTCAGCTCGCGTCGCTGCTCGTTGCTGTAACCGAGACGGAGCCGAAATGATTCGCTCATAAGGAATTCCGCTCCGAATGAAAACGCCTTAAATCGGTCGAAGAAGTTGTCCTGCGATTCGTTCAACTTGTGAAGATCGAGATTGAGGAGTACCGGCAGATGCTCCGGTCGTTTGGTGATGCCTACTTTGAGGTCTGTCGGCAGGGATTCCTGAAGGCCCGCATACGTGCTGAGTTGCCTTCCCAGGTTGAGCAGGCTCGCCCCGACTGTAAGGTTTTCGGACGGAATCTGGTAGAGAATGCCGGCATCTATGGCAAGCGCTGATGAGCGGTAGTCTCCGATGGAAGAATAGATGAATTTTACATTGAAGCCGTAAGTAGTCGCCTCGTCAATTTCAGCTCCGATTCCTCCTACAATTGCCAGCTCGTTTGCTCCAAATGATCCCAGCTCGTTCATTGCCGCATCCGTCTGTGTAAAGGCGCCATAGTCGATGTAGCTTATGCCGATCCCGAAGTTGCCGATTCCTTCCGCATACTGGGCAAACGCGAGACTGCCGGCGTTGACATCGAGGAGGTGCTTGAAGTAACTGACGGATACTCTCGGGATGGTCACCGTCGTGAGTGCTGCGGGGTTATAGAAGAGAACGTTCGGATCATCCGTCATCGAGACAAAGCTGCCGTTCAGACCTGCTGCACGCGCATTCATGTCGAGGCGGAGAAAATCATACGTGCTCTTCTGTGCGTGAAGAGATGAAGTAGAGAGGAGGACCAGAACAAGAATCTTTTTCATCATTTTTAATCTAGCCAATAAAGGAGTGAATTTCAAGAAAGGCACATTTGCGGCGTTCTTGATGCCCTCTGCGGTTTGCCTTGATGAGAGACAACCGCAAAGGACGCAAAGCAGGCCCTCTGGTCACAAAGCAGATGAGAGGGAATCATTCTGTTCTTCACTCCGACCATTAGAAGTCGACGAGAACAAATAGTGAATTTTCGGCATTCGCTGTGCCGTCCTTGAAATCGTCGATTTCGGTCAAAAAATCCCGCAACTCCCGGATTGCGAATGTCGGGTCAATTTATTATATTAAATGACAAGTTTAGAACAGCAAAACCTTAAGGAGTGTCATGAAACCGGGAATTCATCCAGCGTATAAGCGATCAGTCGTTACCTGCGTTTGCGGAAACACGTTCGAAACGCGTTCAACCATTGGCAATCTGCACGTTGAAATCTGCTCCAATTGCCATCCGTTCTATACGGGAAAGCAAAAGCTTGTCGACTCTGCGGGCCGCATTGAACGGTTCAACAGGAAATACGCAAAAAAGAAAGAGGCGCCGGCAGCGACAGCAGGAGCCTAAGACGAATAGGATGTTGAAACAAGCGGAATGTGTGAATCATGCATTCCGCTTTTTTTTTGTGCGGAGATGTATCTTCCCCCGTCACTACCCTTCTTACTTGCCAAGGAGACCGCAATGCTAGTCATCATCAAGAATTCCTATGAGGAGATGAGCCGTGAGGGTGCAAAAATCGTCGCCGACCGAATCCGCAAGAAACCCAGTCTCGTCCTCGGCCTCGCAACAGGCAGCACGCCAATCGGATTGTACAAAGAACTGATTCGGATGCACAAAGAGGAAGGCCTTAGCTTCGCCAAAGTCACGACGTTCAACCTTGACGAATACATCGGCCTGCCCCGCACCCACGACCAGAGTTACTACTATTTCATGTGGGAGAACCTCTTCAAATTTGTTGACGTAAATCCGCGCTTTATTCACGTGGCCGACGGAATGGCGACCGACATCGACGGTCACTGCCACTGGTATGAAGAAGAAATCAGGGCTTTTGGCGGGATCGACCTTCAGATCCTCGGGATCGGAGGCAACGGGCACATCGCTTTCAACGAACCTGGATCGTCCCTGGGGTCACGAACCCGTATCAAAACGCTCACCGAGGAAACCGTGAAGGACAACGCCCGGTTCTTTAAAACTATGGCCGAAGTGCCGAAGTTGGCCATCACGATGGGTATTGGCACGATCATGGAGGCGAAGGAAGTCATTCTGCTGGCCAACAAAACTTCGAAAGCCGACGCCATCAAATCCGCCCTTGAGGGACCAATCACGCACATGGTTCCGGCTTCCATCATCCAGATGCATCAAAAAGCATATGTGATTGTTGATAAGGACGCAGCAAGCAAACTGACGCACAAATTTAACGGATAGTCCGCCATGGCATCCACCATTTGCATCTTCGAAGACATACTCAGTTCTCATTTTTTCCCGCTTTCGTATTTCCGTCCTGTATACAATCTGCGATGCGGGATTTTGTCGCTGAAGGAGAAGATTGTCGCTTCATATCCGAATGCGACGGCAACCCTCCATTGCCGGACGTATCTGTCCGACTACATGCGGCTGAAGAATCCAGGCGTACTGGTCAACGAAGTTCCATCAGACAGCTGCCTGTTTATCAACGGCCGTGTCCTCGCGGACGAGAACCTGGCACGAAGGATTCCGCTTGCCCAGAAGAACGACGTGGTCTACGTAAACGACGACCAGGTCGTGGCGGCATATGTCAGCGGGACCAACCTGAAGAAGCTGAAGAAACAAATGAGCGGTCTGTTTTCCATGGCCGATTTCGACGGCCTTCCGAAAGTTGGAACGAGCGTTGAGGTCGTCACCTACGTTTGGGATCTCGTCCACAACAACGGCAAACATCTCGTGAAGGATTACGCGAAACTTGTGGGATCGAAGAAGAAGGGGAAGAAATCAAAGGGCAAGATCCACAAGGGTGTTTACATTCTCGGCGAAAAAAATGTCTTTGTGGATGACGGCGCCACGGTGATGCCGGGAGTTGTTCTGGACGCTGAAGATGGACCGATCTACATCGGTAAGAGTGCAAGAATTTTACCCCAGTCGACGATCATCGGACCTGTGTATATCGGGGACAGCTCATGGGTGAAGGTGGGTGCGCAGATTTATGAGAACACAACCATCGGACCTGTGTGCAAAGTCGGCGGCGAGATTGAGGAATCGATCATCCATGGGTATTCCAACAAACAACATGCGGGATTCCTCGGACATTCCTATATCGGCACCTGGGTGAATCTCGGCGCGGGAACGAACAACAGCGACCTGAAGAATAATTACGGCAATGTGAAGGTCTCCTTCGGAAACGAACAGATTGATACCGGCCTTCAGTTCGTCGGTTTAACGATGGGAGATCACTCCAAGAGTGCCATCAACTCGATGTTTAATACGGGCACGGTGGTGGGAGTCTGCAGCAATATTTTCGGATTCGGCTTCCCGCCTAAGTATGTCCCGTCGTTTTCTTGGGGCGCCGCGGGTGAAACGTTCACCACGTACAATATCGACAAAGCGATCGACGTTGCGCGACGCGTCATGGCACGACGAAAGATCACCATGACGCCCGTCGAAGAAAAGCTCTTCAAGAAAATCTTCGACCTCACGAGTGAAAATCGCAGGCGCCGCGGGATGCCAAGCTGATAACACTGAGAGAAGATAAACCGCTCGCAGAGGACGCAGAGAAAATAAAGCGTTAGAAACTTACTTCTCTTCTGCGTCTTCCGTGTGTTCCGTGGGCAAAGAATTAGGTAAAGAGGAATCAGTAACGAACCCGATCAAATGCCGCAACCACAACCATCGCACCCCCTGGTAGAACCGCTCGGGAAGGAGAAGCTGTACGCCGGCCCCCGCGGTATCGCCGTGAAGATTCTCAACAGAATCGAACGGTCCGACGCATACCTGGACAAGGTTCTCGACGGCGAAATGCGCGGTGACGAGATGAACGAGCTCGACAAGGGGCTCATGAACGAGATTGTCACCGGCGTCGTTCGGTGGGAAATGAAGCTTGATTGGGTCCTCACCGGGTTCTTCCACGGAAACTTCACGAAAGCGGAAACGAACATCAAGAATGCACTGCGCGTGGCGCTCTACCAGATCCTTTTCCTGGACCGGGTGCCGCATTCGGCAGCGGTGAATGAGTCGGTGGAGTTCATCAAGCGGCTCCGGGGTCAGAAGGTGGGCGACCTGGTCAATGCCGTCCTGCGCAATATCATCCGGAATCTTGAGAATATCCGCTATCCCGACCCCGCAGAGGATCGCGTCCGGCATCTTGCCGTCGTCGAATCGCATCCGTACTGGCTCACAAAACGCTGGATTGAACGATACGGGTACGATGAGGCAAAGCAACTCATGGCTGCAAACAATCAGATTCCCGACCTCTCGCTCCGCGTGAACCGGCTGAAGATCGATTTCAACTATTTCCTTTCTCTCCTCGACCAGCACCAGATCCAATACTCGCGCTCCCGCTACATCGACTATTTTGTACGGGTCAAACACATGGCGGGCATTGGCGGGTCGGCGATGTTTCAGCAGGGATTTTTTGCAGTGCAGGATGAAAGTGCGGGGTTGCCCGTATTGCTTCTCGACCCGAAACCCGGCGACCGGGTCATCGATCTGTGCTCGGCTCCGGGCGGCAAAACGACCTTCATCGGCGAGCTCATGAAGAATGTCGGAGAGATTGTCGCCGTCGACCGGTATGAAACCCGTCTGAACCTGGTTAAAGGAGCGTGCCAGCGGCTCGGAATCGCCAACGCACATTTCATGACAGCCGACGCCACGAATGTCGAAACAGCACCTGCGGACAGGGTGCTCGTCGATGCTCCGTGCTCAGGGCTTGGCGTCTTGTCGAAGAAACCCGACGCCAAGTGGATGAGAGATTCCGATGATATCGTCGAACTTGTCAAGCTGCAGCGAAGCATTCTTCATCATGCGAGCACGCTTGTGAAGCCGGGTGGTGTGCTTGTGTACAGCACCTGCACGACGGAACCCGAAGAGAATCTGGGGCTGATAAAGCAGTTCCTTGCCGACCACCAGGAATTCTCCGTCGAGCCCGCTGCCCAGGCGGTCAGTCCGTTCCCCGGAGAGCTTGTCACGCCACAGGGCTACGTAGAGACATTTCCGCACAAGCAGGCAATGGACGGATCGTTTGCGATCAGGTTGCGTAAACAAGCTGCGCCGCTTAACTGAATCTTTGAGTTCAATCTGTTTTCTCGTTATATTCCTCCTGCATTTTTCTGAAAATCCCTTGTCGCAATTCCGGTATTTTCCCATCCACACCTCCCGGGTAGCACGATGAGAATTCTTCGGGTTCTTCTTGGCGCCTCGGCTTTTCTGTTCTTTCTTCTGATAAGCCGTCATTCTTCCTTCCCTCAAGACCCGCTTGTCTCAACGTTCTCGATTGTCGCAATGGACCTCGCAAACGGAGACGTGGGTGTGGCAGTGCAATCAAAATTTCCCAACGTCCGCCCCGTCGTGCCCTGGGCAGAAGCAGGAGTCGGAGCAGTGGCGACCCAGTCTCTCGCGAATGTATCCTACGGTTCCCGGGGTCTTAGTCTCATGCGCAACGGAGCAACTGCGGAGGAGGCCCTGAAGATTCTCCTTGCGAACGACAGCCTCAGGCAATCCCGTCAGGCTGGAATTGTGGATGCGAAAGGAAATTCGGCAAGTTGGACCGGCACAGAGTGCTTTGACTGGGCAGGAGGAATTGCGGGTGAGAGTCACGGAGGGAAGGGCGTGGTCATTACCGGAAAGGGATTCACGGCGCAAGGGAATATTTTGGTGGGGAAGGAAACTGTGGAGGCGCTCGCGACTACATTTCTCCATACGAAGGGACAGCTCGCGGACCGGCTGGTGGCCGCTCTTGTGGCAGGAGGAAAGGCGGGAGGCGATCGGCGTGGTGAAGAGTCTGCAGCGCTTCTGGTGAAACGCAAAGGAGCCAGCTACGACGGTACTACAGACGACTACATCGACATCAGCATATATGACAATCCCAAACCGCTGCAGGAGTTGGAGCGACTGTATGAGCTCCACAAGCTTTACTTTTTCAGATCCGAGGAAAAGAACCTCATCACCATCGATGCCGCAATCTGTAAGGAGCTTCAAATAATTCTCAACGACAAGGCCTATAAAGGCATGCAATTCTACGCCGGTCCCGTAAACGGAGTCTTCGACGCCGCAACGGCGAAAGCTCTGAACGATTTTATGGGGTGGGAGAACTACGATGTCCGGATTCGGACGGACAACTTGATGGATAAAGAAGTTCTGAACGACATTCGCAAGAACTACTCAGCGTGGAAGGTCAGGTCGAACTAAGTTTTTTCCCTGAGGCCTACTGCCTGCTGATAACTGACCGCTTACCCCCATGAAAGCAATCGTAAAACCCAAACCCATTGAAGGCAAGGAATGGCCCAAAGGCTTTCAATTCATCGATAAGCCCGAGCCGACCGTTGAAACTCCCGACGACGTCATTATCAAAGTCTACGCAGGCGCCGTCTGCGGTACCGACGTCGGCATTTATCAGTGCAAGGACTCCCTCCGAAAGCAAATGCTGAACGCGAAGACCGACCCTATTACCGTGGGTCATGAATTCAGCGGCCAGATTGTCGACGCCGGGAAGAAGGCACGTGCGCACCTTGCGAAACTCGTGATGCAAAAATCCGGTGGCAACGCGGATTTGAAGAAACTCGTGCGAAAGAAAAGTGCGGCATCACTTGCCGCGGACAAGGGATTTCTTTCGATGCTTGAAGGCAAGTTCTTCAGCACGGCGGAAATGCACGTGACCTGCGGGACCTGCTATCAGTGCCGGATCGGTGAGCGCCATGTTTGCCGCAACACGGTCATCAAAGGAGTCCATGACGACGGTGCATGGGCCCGGTACGTCAAGGTGCCTGCATCGAACGTGCGATTGTTCTTCCGGCGTGAAATCCCGCCGGAGATCATCAGCTTTATGGACGCACTCGGCAATGCCACCCACACGGTCATGTCTGCACCGGTCAAGGGCAAATCAGTTGCGGTCCTCGGTTGTGGCGTTCAGGGACTTATGGCAATAGCCATCGCCCGCCACGCCGGGGCAAAAAGGATTTATGTGACGGATGCGTCACACGGGGAAATGAGTCACGACAAACTGGAGTCGAAACGGTTTACGCTCGCGAAGGAATACGGGGCGGACCATTGTTTCGATGTGGCGCTCGAGGACCAGCGAAAGGAAATGTTCGACACGATCATGGGGGAAACGGACCGGACCGGCGTTGATTCGGCGTACGAAATGTCCGGAAGCTACAAGGCATACAATGACGCGTCAAGGATTCTGAGGATGGGCGGGACGTTTTCCCTCCTGGGCATTCCTTCAGGAGCTCTCCAGGTGGATTTTGCGAAGAATATCATCTTCAGCGGAATCACAGTACACGGAATTATCGGCCGACGCGTGTTTGAAACCTGGGATCAGATGGAAGTGCTTCTCAAGGCCGGACTGGCAAAGCAACTGATGAAAACCGGTTTCATCACTCACGTGCTTCCTCTCGAGCGATACGACGACGCGTTTACCGCAATAGCCAACGGAGATGCGTACAAGGTGTTACTGAAGCCGGATGGGAATTGACGGGGATGGATGGTGGAAGATGGTAAAGGGTACATGGTAAAAGGTAAAGGGGAAAGGGTAAATGGTGAGTGAGAGCTTACAACTTTGAACCTTGAACTTTGAACTTTAAACTTTAAACTCGAAACGTCAATGAATACATCTCAGCTAATCACCTCCGAACTCCTCCGACTCGAAGAATCGAAGACCTTTAAGTATGAAACTGCCCTCCAGTCCGCTCAGGACGGCACGGTCAAGGTCGGTGGCAAAACTGTCGTCATGCTTGCTTCAAACAACTACCTCGGCATGTCGAACCATCCGAAAGTCCGGAAAGCCGCTACGGACGGAATAAAGAAGTATGGCTACGGAGTTGCTTCGGCTCGTTTCTTGTGCGGAACACAAACGATTCATCAACAGCTCGAAAAGAAGATCGCGAAGTTCATCGGTACAGAGGACTCGCTTCTCTTCTCATCGTCGTTTGCCGCAAATATCGGCTTCTTCTCGGCGATTACGAATGAGAAACTTGGCATCGAATCCTACAAAGACATCATCTACAGCGACCGCCTGAACCATGCCAGTATCATCGACGGCCAGAGACTCTGCCGTCCCGAGGTCACGGACAAGAAAATCTACAACCACAGTGACGCTGCCGACCTGGAACGCCAGCTTGAAGAGGATAAAAACAAGGAATATCGTTTTCGTATCATTGCCACCGACGGCGTGTTCAGTATGGAAGGGGATATGGCCCCACTCCCGAAACTCCGTGATCTGGCTGCCAGGTACAACGCAATACTGTTTGTCGACGACGCCCACGGGATCGGCGTGTGCGGAAAAACTGGCCGGGGCATCGCCGAACACTTTGGATTGCTCGGAAAAGTCGACGTTCTCGTTGGAACGCTTGGAAAGGCAATCGGCGGAGCGGCCGGAGGGTTTGTCGGCGGCTCAAAAGAAATAATCGCGTACCTCCGCCAGAAAGCCCGGACGTATATTTTTTCCAACTCGCTGCCTCCGGCCATCGTGGTTGCGTCAATCGCTGCGCTTGACCTCCTGGCGAAAGACAAGTCCATTATCAAGAGACTCCACGACAACACAACGTATTTCAGAAAGGAAATCAAGACTCTCGGGTTCAAGATTATTGAAGGAGAACACCCGATCGTTCCCGTGATGTTGGGCGATGCCTCGGTTGCACAGGATATGAGCTCTGCGATGCTCAAAGCCGGAGTGTATGTGAAGGGACTCTGGTTTCCGGTGGTGCCGAAAGGAGAGGCGCGACTGCGCGTCCAGATCTCAGCTGCATTGAAGAAAAAAGACATGGATCGCGCGCTTGAGGCGTTTGGGAAGGTCGGAAAGAAGATGGGAATCATTTAACATTGTCGATCTGTTGATTGTCGGTTGACGATTGATTGAAATGACAACTCCTCAGACAAAAAGTCGGCTCGTCTTCATCGATCTTCTTCGAGGTTGGGCAGGGATCGTGATGGTCGAGGTTCACGTGTTCAACGCATTCCTGCTTCCGGTGATCAAGGAAACAGGATGGTTCAGCATTGTGAATTTTATCAACGGCCTCGTTGCACCGACGTTTCTGTTCGTAGCGGGATTCATCTTCCTTGTTACGAGCCGGCGGAAGCTCGACGATTTCAGAATGTTTGGCCCGGTGTTCTGGAAGCAGCTGAATCGTATCGCACTCATTTGGATCATCGGCTATGGGCTTCACCTCCCATTCTTCTCTTTGAGCCGCACAATTCACGAAACGACCGGAGCCGGCTGGTTGATGTTCTACCAGGTCGACATTCTTCATTGTATAGCCCTTGGAATGTTGTTCGTCTTCCTGACCCGGGTTTTCATCAGGCAGGATCGGGCGTACGAGCGGGTGCTGCTTGTGAGCGGACTGGCCGTGGTCATTGTCGCACCGCTTGTGGCTGATTTCGATCTCATTTATTCGGTACCCCCGGTCCTGGCGGCCTACATCAACGGCCAGCACTATTCCCAGTTTCCAGCGTTCCCGTGGCTTGGCTTTCTCCTTCTCGGAGGATATTGCGGCGCGGTCTACATGCGATGGAAGGGTGAAGGACGTGAACGCGAGTATTTTACACGACTTCCCTGGTTTGCCCTGGGATTCTACGCGGCCGGAAGCCTTTTGATTGAACTGCCGCTCCGGATCCCGTATGTCTCGACCTCGATTCGAACAAACCCGTTGTTCTTCTCCACACGGTTTGGGGTCGTGTTGCTTTTGATGTTGATCTGTTGGTACTATGCGGAACGACGCACAGCGCAACGCTCGTTTGTCCTCGACGTGAGCCGTGAATCTCTCCTCGTGTACACCGCCCACTTGATGGTCATTTATGCAAGATATCTCCAGGACACGAGCCTCGTCTCCCGATACGGAGGTTCATGGAGTTTGCCAGAATGCATCGCCGCCACTGTCGGCCTGATTGCGTTCATGGCCGTCGCAGCAAGGGCCTGGGGCTGGGTCAAACAACGTTCGCTTTCCTCTGCGAGGGTGATATCGTACGCCACAGGAATTGTCACGTTGGTTCTCTTCATCGTTCGAAAGGGCTGAAGGTCACAGCGTGGATATCCTTCTCATAATATCGCTGGTCGCCATCGCGGGTCTCCTGGTTGCTGTCTTCATGAAGCTCTCGTCCCAGAAAGCGGATGACTCCGGGCAGTCCCATCTGATGATTCAGCAACAAATGGAATCGCTGCGAACGGAGCTTACCCGGGCGCTGAAAAGCCAGGAAGACCGGATTTCCCAAAGCCTGTCCCTCGTGACCAATCAAACGGGACAGGTGGGGACGCGACTCGACACCGCCGCGCGCGTTATTCAAGACGTTCAAAACAAACTCGGCGAATTGGGCAAGGCAACGCAGGAGATCAAAGAGCTTGGCCAAAGCGTCTCCACGTTGGAGGAAATGCTGAAAGCTCCGAAGCTCCGCGGAGGACTGGGAGAGCTCTTGCTCGAGGACCTGCTAAAACAAGTGCTCCCGAACGGCTCTTATTCTATCCAGTATCGTTTTAAGAAAGGACAGACCGTTGATGCGGTCATTCACACGGCAGGAGGGAACATTGTGCCAATCGACTCAAAGTTCCCTCTTGAAAACTTCGAGAAAATGGTCAAGTCGGACTCTGATCAGGAAAGACGCAGCGCCGCAATTGCCTTCCGAAAGGACGTCCGGAAGCACATCGACGCGATTGCAGAAAAGTACATCCTTCCGGATGAAGGCACGTTCGATTTTGCCCTCATGTACATTCCCGCCGAGAATATCTACTACGAGACGATTATCAAGGACGAAACGATCGCCGAAGAGGACGGCGTGTATTCGTACGCTGTGCAGAAGCACGTGGTCCCGGTGTCGCCCAACAGCTTTTATGCTTATCTGCGTGTGATTGAGCTCGGATTCAAGGGGCTCCAGATCGAGCAGCGCGCGAAGGAGATTTTTCAGTATCTCTCACGGCTCAATACGGAGCTGATGAAGTTCACGGAGGTCTTCGAGGTTCTGGGGAATCATCTCAAGAACGCTGGCAACAAATATGATGAAGCGGACAGAAAGCTGGCCGGCTTTACGGACAAATTAAAGGCCATCAAAGATTCCCCAACCGCCCAGGAGCCGACTCAGCTCGACGCTTTCAAAGAAAAGGAATAACCGGAGAGAAACTATTTACGGTGGCACCGGATTCTCGCTTGATTTTGGATGTTGTTTTCGGGATATTCTCAACCAGTTTGGCAATTCACTATACACCAATTCGTTTTTCAAGGGAGGAACTTCATGGGCAATGGCGGAGAAATGCAGACCGCGAAGTTTGAATGGAAATGGATGTGGTTCGGCGTGGTGACCGGACTCATCATTGTCGGGGCGTCATACTTCATAGTTGCACCGACGTTCCACAGTGCGCAGATTCAGGCGCTCGTGATGCTGGTGGGATACGCTGTCACTGGCGCGGTTGTCGGCTACTTTTCACCGGGGGTCACGATCAACGAAGCCGGTGTCGCCGGAATGTTCGTTATGATTTTCATGGCGGGAATTCTGTATACCACAGGGGCAGAAGTTGTGAAGAGCGGAGCTGTGAACACGCTGCTGCTGGTTCTTGGCATCGCGCTCTCATGGGCTGGTGGCTGGGCAGGGGAGAAACTGCAGGGAAGTGAGGGAGAGGAAGAAACTGCGGCAGGCCTTCAATGGAAATGGGTGATCGTCGGGGTCTTGGTGGGATTCGCGCTGAACGTGATGTTCGTTTTTCTTATTGCGCGGGTCGTCAGCATTGATTTGAATATGGAACTGGTCGCGTTTCTCGTGAGCTTCGTCGTAACAGGTTTCATCGTCGGATACAAATCCCCCGGCGTGACCCTCAAAGAGCCCGCTCTCGCCGGAGTATTCTCCGTCGTCATCGATTGGTCGTTCCTGGAATTTGGCATTCACCTCCACATTCCCGGAACGTTCCTTGTTTCCGGACTTGCCATCGGATTTATGTTCGGGCTCTTCGGCGCATGGCTCGGAGAGAAGTACCAGGAAAGCGCGCAACAGCGGAAACTGCAGACAGCATAATCTCCCGTTTTTTCAGATTCCCCAAATGCCTCCCTCCTCCGGGGAGGCTTTTTGTTTTTGAGAATCTGCTCTCCCCTCGGTTGACGAATACTGGTAGAAGTCTTGGATTCAGAGTACTATTTCTTTATCTTTTGACGGTTTCGTACAATCGAATGGAGAATCATGGCACGGTTTAAAAGAATAGGAATACTGACAGGAGGTGGCGACTGCCCGGGTTTGAATGCGGTGATTCGCAGTATCGCGAAACCCGCGATGTCGTATTTCGGTGCGACGGTCATCGGAGTCCAGGACGGGTTTGAAGGACTTGTCGAGGGCAGGATGCGGGAACTTACGCCACGAGACGTCGGAGGTATTGTGAATGTAGGGGGAACAATCCTCGGCACGTCAAACAAAGGCAATCCCTTCAAGTATCCCATTGAAACGCCGAAAGGCATAGAGATTGTCGACTACTCGGAAAACGCGATCGGAAATTATAAAGATTGGCAGCTGGACGTCCTGTTTGCAATCGGGGGCGATGGAACGATGCACATCGTCGACCGGTTCACCGAACTGGGCCTGAATTTCATCGGCGTTCCGAAGACCATCGACAACGACTTGTCCTCAACAGACGTGACATTCGGATATGACTCGGCGGTGAACGTTGCCACCGAGGCCATCGATCGTTTGCACACCACGGCTTCGGCTCACCACCGCGTGATGGTCGTCGAAGTCATGGGGCGATATGCAGGATGGATCGCTCTGGGATCGGGTTTGGCAGGTGGCGCAGATGTCATTCTGATACCGGAAATTCCTTTCCAGTGGAACAAGGTGTATGAGCATGTCCTCCGTCGCAACAAACATGGATCGCGGTTCAGTATTATCTGCGTTGCCGAAGGCGCCAAGCCGGCACAAGGGGACCTCGTGGTGAAAGAACAGGATAAGAAACGGACGGATCCCCTCCGCCTTGGCGGAATCGGTGAACTTGTGGGAAAACAAATAACGGAATCAATCGGCCTCGAGACGAGGGTCGTCGTGCTCGGGCACACGCAGCGCGGTGGAAGCCCAACCCCGTATGACCGCATTCTGGCGAGTAAGTTCGGATCGATGGCGCTCCAGCTTGCCTCCGAAGGGAAGTTCGGGCATATGGTAAGCCTCAGAGGAAACGAGGTGACCTCGGTGCCCGTGAAAGAAGCGATTCTCAAGCTGCGGACTGTTCCCCCGGACTCCCAGTTGATCCTGGCAGCGCGCGCAGTCGGAACGTGTTTTGGAGACTGATGAGGATTTGGTCATTTTGTCGCTGGGTCATTTGTTCATTGAGAAGTTCATGGACAATCCCTCAATGATTAAATGAACCGATACGTCAAGGAACAATTTCTTCCAGCCCTACCTTCGTCTTGCGCTCCCTTTCCTCATCTTCCCGAATTATTGACCCGAAGTTCCTTCTAACGGCCTATGCCAACGGCTATTTTCCGATGGCCGACTCCAAAACAGGGGAAATCGGTTGGTACTCGCCTGATCCCCGGGCGATTTTCGATCTTGAACGGTTCAATATTCCGCGAAGCCTGCACACCGTAGTAAAGAACAACATTTTCGAAATCCGCGTCGACACACGATTCGAAGAAGTGATGCGCCAATGTGGAGCGAGGGACGAGACATGGATATCGGAAGATATCGTGCGGAGCTACCTAAGGCTGCATGCGTTGGGGTTTGCCCACAGCGTTGAGTCGTGGAAGGAAGACCAGCTGGTTGGTGGGCTGTACGGAGTGGCCCTCCGCGGCGCGTTTTTTGGTGAGTCCATGTTCAGCCGCATCACGAATGCATCGAAGGTCGCGCTTGTTCATCTTGTCGAGCGGATGAAGCGACGTGGCTACGAACTTCTGGATACCCAGTTCAACACGCCTCATCTTGCGATGTTCGGCGCTGAGGAAATATCCCGGGAAGAGTATCTCCGGAGACTTCAGAGTGCAATCCAAAAGAAATGTAGCTTCATTGAAAACACCCATTGACGCGGACTCCCATGGCCCAATCTCAGGTTCCTGTCATCACCCAGACGAACTTTCCAGGACTCACCCTCGTCAACCGTGGTAAGGTCCGTGATATCTACGATTTCGGCGACTCGCTTCTCATCGTTGCTACGGACCGACTTTCGGCGTACGATGTCATCATGCAGCAGGGAATTCCGTACAAAGGGAAGGTGCTGACGCAGATCTCGGAATTCTGGTTCGGGCAGACCGGGGATATCATCCCCAATCACGTCATCTCGACTATCATATACGATTTTCCTTCTTCCTGCAAACCATATTGGAAGGATCTTGAAGATCGTTCGATGCTCGTCAGAAAGACCAAACCGCTTCCCGTGGAGTGTGTTGTTCGCGGATTTCTCTCCGGATCCGGCTGGAAGGAATATCAGGAAAATCAGAGTGTTTGCGGAATCAGACTGCCGGCAGGACTTGTCGAATCATCAAAGCTGCCGGAACCAATATTCACTCCGGCGACAAAGGAAGAAGCGGGGAAGCATGATGAGAATATTTCCTTCGATAGGATGGCAGAAAAGATCGGCAAGAACCTTGCAGAGAAAGTGAGGGAAACGTCCCTTGCGGTCTACAGACGCGCCGTCGGAATTGCGGAGAAAAAAGGAATTATCATCGCCGACACGAAAATGGAGTTTGGATTGAACGAGAAGAATGACCTGATCCTCATCGATGAGCTCCTCACTCCCGATTCGTCCCGATTCTGGCCGAAGGCTAAGTACCAGCAGGGAAGAGGTCAGGAAAGTTATGACAAACAATTTGTCCGGGATTATCTCCTTTCCATACATTTCAACAAGAAACCACCCGCTCCAAAACTTCCCGAAGACGTCATCTTCAAAACAACCGCACTCTACCTTGAGGCCTTGAAAACCCTGAGCGGGAAGAGCCTGATGTAATGCACCGAGGAGTGTTGTTTTGCGCTTTTTTGAGTGCGCTGTAGGGGATTACAGACGGCAGGGTTCAGAGATTTCCCCGACCTTTAGGTCGGGGACACCGCACACACGGAAACGCGGGCTTCAGCCCTTTTGAATCCCTCATAGTTCAAAGAAACCGTCTTCGAACCGGAACTCGGCACTCCCGTCATCAGTTGTTACTACACAATCTTTTTTTCGGTATATTATCAAATACAGGAAACACTCTATTTCCCACTATTGAATCTCCATGCTTTCACTGAATAACGACAGTATCCTCAAAGCTCTTACCCTCGTTCAGGATCCCGACCTTCATCGCGATATTGTGTCGCTCGGATTTGTCAAAAACCTGACCATCGAAGGCAAGAATGTGCGTTTCGACCTTCAGCTGACCACCCCCTCATGTCCGGTACGGGACCAGTTCGCTGCCGACTGCGAAAAAGCCATCCGAAGCAACGTGGAAGGCGTCGGCAAGGTTGACGTCACCATGACCTCAAGCGTCGTCGCGCATGTGAACACTCAGAAAGAATCCATTTTACCGGGCGTGAAGAATACAATTGCCGTCGCCAGCGGCAAGGGCGGAGTCGGGAAATCGACGGTTGCGGTCAATCTTGCCCTGTCACTTGCCATGGATGGTGCCAAGGTGGGTCTCGTCGATGCCGATATCTATGGTCCAAGCATTCCCTTGATGTTTGGCATCAATGAGCGGCCCAAAGTTTCCAACAACAAGCTCATTCCTCTTGAAAAATATGGCGTCAAGATCATGTCGATCGGCTTTCTGGTTGACCCCATGCAGGCAGTCATATGGAGGGGTCCCATGGCGAGCGGAGCCGTCAAGCAGTTTATGGGGGATGTGATGTGGGGGGATTTGGACTACCTGGTGTTCGACCTTCCTCCAGGCACCGGAGATATTCAATTGACCCTGGTGCAGACGATTCCTCTGACTGGTGCCGTCATCGTCACGACACCGCAGGACGTCGCCCTTGCTGACGCCCGAAAAGGTCTCGTGATGTTCAACAAAGTAAACGTCTCGGTCATGGGGATAGTGGAAAATATGAGCTACTTTATCTGTCCACACTGCGGACAGCGCGAGAACATTTTCGACAGCGGCGGAGGGAGCAAAACGGCAAAAGAGCTCGGCGTGCCGTTCCTGGGCGAGATACCGATTGTCACGGGAATTCGTGTGGGAGGCGACCAGGGAGATCCGATTGTGCATTCACACCCGAACGCGGAACACTCTCAGAGCATACGACAGATTGCTCGTAACCTGGCGGCACAGATCAGCATCCGGAACGTTTCAGCGCCGGCAGCGCAGAAGGTGGAAATCCTGATCGGCAATCAATCGTAGGGCCGAACCACACCATGGTAA
The DNA here is from genome assembly GCA_049644265.1 of Bacteroidota bacterium. Taxonomy (GTDB): domain Bacteria; phylum Bacteroidota; class Ignavibacteria; order UBA10030; family UBA10030; genus JBARRO01. The sequence continues at coordinate 13,952 of JBARRO010000119.1, read as the reverse complement.
GTGCCCAATCCATTGAACAGAGTCTCACGAAGGTCCGCCCCTTTCTTCAGATCGACGGCGGAAATGTCGAGTTGGTTCGTATTACCGACGATGGAATCGTAGAGGTGCGTTTGGTGGGATCGTGCGAGATTTGCCCTATGTCGGTGATGACCCTTCGGGCGGGGATCGAGCGGACGCTCATGATCGACCATCATGAGGTACGAAGAGTGGAGCAGGTGCGGTAGGCTACTTCCTCGTCTTCAATTCCACTTCCATCAACTTCCCTTCTTTCAGCTGTACAATCCTTGCAGGATATTTCTTTACGAGGTCATAATTGTGGGTGGCCATGAGAATGGCTGTCCCCCGCATATTGATCTTTGTGAGGAGGTCCATAATCTCTGCGGAGGATGCGGGGTCGAGATTCCCGGTCGGTTCGTCCGCAATGAGAATCGAAGGCTCGTTGACAATCGCCCGCGCGATAACCACGCGTTGCTGCTCGCCGCCGGAAAGTTCGTGCGGCATTTGATTCCTCTTGTGGCTCAACCCGACGTCGGCGAGAGCGCGGAGGACCCGCTTCTTCACTTCGCCCCGTCCTGCGTTCGTTACGTAGAGCGAAAACGCAACATTGTCATAGACGTTGCGGTCTTCGAGGAGTTTGAAATCCTGGAACACAATTCCGAGTTTCCGCCTGACAAAGGGGACCTCCCGGCTCTTGATCGTTGCGGAATTATATCCCGCAACCTTGACCCGCCCGTTGTTCGGTTGGAGGTCGAAGTAGAGAAGGCGCATGAGCGAGCTCTTGCCCGCGCCTGTTTGTCCGACCAGATAAACGAATTCCCCCCGATTCATCGCAAAATCGATTTTGTCCAGGACCTGCTGACCGTCGAAGGAGACAGAAACGTTGAAAAGTTCAATCATGCTTGTGCCGATTATTGGCGAATGAAACGGCGAGTTTGATTGCTTCGAGCATGCTGGTGATCCCGGCTTTGTTCTTCCCCGCAATGTCAAACGCGGTGCCGTGGTCGGGGGACGTCCTGATGATATTCAATCCGGCAGAGAAATTCACGCCTTCTTCGAACGCCGTCATTTTGAGCGGAATGAGCCCTTGATCGTGATACATCGCAAGGACTGCCCCGTACCGCTTGTGGAGTTGTTTTCCAAAAAACGCATCGGCGGGGAATGGACCATCGACAGCAAGACCATCGGCTTTCGCCTGCTGGACTGCCGGTGTCACAATTTCATCGTCTTCCGTACCCATCAGGCCTTTCTCACCGGCATGAGGATTCAGAGCGAGCACCGCTATGGACGGTTTCTTGATGCCGAAATCCCTTCTTAACGAATCGTTGACGATGGCGAGCTTCTCCCTGATCTTCGCAACAGAAAGTTGCTCGGAGACGGACCGGACTGGGATATGGATTGTCACAAGACCGACCCGCATGGTTTTGGACACGAGCATCATGGCAAATCGCTGCGACCTGCTCAGCATTGCCACCATCTCGGTCTGGCCAGGGAAATTGAAGCCGGCGAGGTTCAGTGCCTCCTTCGAGCTTGGTGCGGTGACCATGGCATGGGCTTTTCCCCGAACGCAAAGCTCCACAGCACGCTCAATGGCAGCACCCGCGGATTTCCCGGCAGCCTTGGAGACCTTGCCGTATTGCACGTCGGCCCAGATTCCGTCGCCAACGTCAACAACGGGAATACATGAGCTTTTGAAGACAGACAGCGAGGACTTCTCAAGGCGGATTTTCAGCTTCAGAGCAGTTCTGACGTGTTCAAACACATTCAGAGGGCCGACGAGAACTGGGGTGCAAATCCTCCGGATGGCCGGATGTGCAACAGCCTTAAGCGCCACTTCTGGTCCAATTCCGTTGAAATCCCCGACGGTGACGGCGACAAAAGGTTTCACAGGTTGTCCGCCTGACTCAGGACGTAGTTTCCTGATTTGTTCGGGTCTGTAAAGACGAACCGCTTTTTGGCGTTCTCATAGGTCCAAATCTCTGCCGGCACGCTGTTGGGCTTCATAAGACGTTCGGTCCGTGTGGGAGACCCAAACAGGATGAAGATTCTTCCCCGGTCCGTCTTGTAACCGTCAGTTTCATTCGGCGTCGAGTATCGTCTCACCGCTTCATCGACGCGCCTGTAATATTCCGCAAGGTATTCGTTGAATGCCGTGGTTGTGTCGGGATCTTTCTTTTTCCAGAATTCGCGGAATGATTGCTGTGCCCGCGAGGATGAGAAGGACGTGATTTCGTCCATTTGCTCCTCTGTGGCAATGTGGCGAAGTGCGTCCACCGCAAGATCCCAGTTGCGAAGCGAAAAGGGTTTCGTCGGCCAGGAAACGCGGAACGACAGTTCTTGCTTTGCTTTTGTGATGCCGGAGCTGAGCTCCAGAGTCCATTTGAATTCGCCGGGTTCAAGAGCTTTCAAGGGCATCGGAAAATACAGGAGCTTTAATCCTGCCGCCGAGGGTTTGACTGTATAGACAACCTCCTCGCTGTCTGATGAACGTTGAGGCGCGCCGCCGAAGACTCGATACTGGCCCCCTTCAAACTCCTGATGCTCGATGCCAAACTGCTCTACCTGTCCGGTCAGTTTCCAGTGTGCGGACATGTCTGCTTGCGATCCTGTTCCACGAAGTTGAAGCAGAATTCCACCGGAGCCTCCGTAGAATACGTTTGACCCGCGGTTCAAGGGGATAAATCGTGGCTCGACGTTGGCGCTGTCGGAGAGTTCCTGCGTGAGCATCGGGGATGACAACTCCAGTGCACTCGAACCGGGCGCGACTGTTGTCACCTTTTCATGACGCTGAAGGAACGACCGCCCCGATTCAATGTCATGAACTTCGAAGACGACCTGGTATGTCCCGGGCTTGAGCGAGAACTCCATCGCGCCCATGATGTCGGAAGCGGGTCCCGGCGGAGGGCCTTGCGCCGTTCGCGTCAACCGAATCGGCCGGATCTCCCGGGCCACAGAAGTCGATTGCTCGTTCAGAAGTTCGACAACAAGCTCGCCCTTGGCGACGAAATCATCGGCGGTGATATTCTGAGGGCTCTTCACAAAGACGAAGAACCCTTTGCCAATCCGGTAATGAAGGTAGACACGCGCCTGTGCCGTATCCTCTCCAAAACCCGTTATGGTTTCGAATGAGATCAACCGATTCTGTTCGGACGGGAGAGCGGAATCATCCTGTTGACCGAAGGAGAGGCGAACAGCAGTAAAAAGGAGAACGACGACGAGTCTACGCGAAATCGATGTCATGGAGGATGGATGCATTTTGTGGGCCGACGATCTTACCGGGATTTAAGATGGCTGTGGGGTCAAAGATCCCTTTGACCTGTTTGAAAACTTCGTACAATTCTGCACCGTACAATCGTTCAAGAAACGGCGTGCGAATGAACCCGTCTCCGTGCTCGCCGGAGAGGGTTCCACCAAGTGAGATCGCCAGGATGCTGACGTCGGATGCAATGGTGTCGATATTCTTGTAATGGTCAAGATTCCTGAGGTCGACAAACGTGCCGCAGTGAATGTTGCCGGTCCCGGCGTGGCCGTAGATCGAAAAGCGGATGTTGTACCGGTCGAGAATTGACCGAAGCCCATCAATAAACGCGGGAAGGTTCAGAACCGGAACCGCGACATCCTCCACGAACGAGGTCTTGCCGAAGGTCTTGTCGAAATTCATCATTCTGCTTACTTCCTCCCGAAGGTTCCAGAGTTTCTTCCGATCCTCATCTGTGCGCAGGACTCTGAAATCGAGAATGTGACACGCAGCGAGCTCCGCCTTTAACCGGTCGACATGGCCCGCAAGCTCTTCGACCGAGGTTCCTTCAAACTCAAAGTACAGAATTGCGGCCGCTTCATCGAGGAGCAGCCCGTCGTCTTTCCCTTTTGCCATGGTGAAATAGGTATGGTCGAGGAGTTCCACGGCGGCGGGTTTGAATTGGAGCCCCTTGAGAGTCGCCTCGGCCGTTGTTTCATAGTTCCGAAAGTAGGCCAGCGCACCGATTCTGCACGAGGGAATCTCCGTCGTGCGCAATGTCGCTCCAACGACGAGGGCCAGCGTTCCTTCCGACCCCACGATGATTTTCCGAAGGTCAACCGGTTCTGTCTTCACGGCATCAAGAAGATTGTACCCGCATGAGTTCTTTGCCACATGAGGAAATCTTCGGAGAATCAGTTCCTTGTTCTTACGGAGGAGAGGCTCCATGTTGGCCCGTACCTCGTCCAGTGTTGGAAATTGTCCATGTGTTGATCCGCTGGCGGGTGAGCCGATCGTTGCCGTTTCTCCGTTCGAAAGCACCACCGAGAGCCGTTCCACATGATCTTTTGTGGACCCATATTTGACACCATGTCCCCCCGACGCGTTTGTTGCGATCATGCCACCAACACTGCAAAGACTTCCGCTCGCCGGATCAACCGGAAACAAGCGACGATGCGGAAGGAGGGACTTGTTGAGTTCATTGAGAACCAACCCGGGTTGAATGTCGACAGTTTCTGGGTTTACGGCAAGGACGGTATTCATGTGCCTCGTGAAATCGACCACAATCCCCATGCCGACGGCCTGGCCTGCAAGGCCGGTTCCGGCACCACGGGCTATTAACGGTATCCCGTTTTGAAAACAGTACCTGGCGGTCTTTTGAACATCCTCGGGATTTCCCGGGAATACCACGCCTACGGGTTTGATCTTATACCAGCAAGCTGCCGTGCTGTATTCGAGACGTGTTAGCTCGTCGAACGAACATTCCCCCTCCAGCACAGACCGAAGATCGTGTTCTATCGTTGTATATCCTGACATAGGCTGAGGAAGTGTTCGGGAAAAAGTACGGAGAAAGGCCAGGAAAGGCAAGGAAGACAGGATTGCAACGAGTTGTGGGGCCTGACAGGTCGTCGCGTGACAGTAGCAGAAGAACACGAGGAGTGAGAATAACTTACTTCTTCGTGTATCTTCTTGGCATTCGTGGTCTACTTCCAGCTTTTCAGGAACTCTGTGAGAAGTCGAACCCCGACACCGGATGCGCCACGTTGGGTATACTCGCCATGTTCCTCAAGGATCGCCGTACCGGCAATGTCGAGATGTGCCCATTTGTAGTTCCCGACAAATTTCTTGAGAAACCATCCCGCTGTAATTGCACCACCCCATCGGCCACCGACGTTCTTCACATCAGCAACATCGCTCTTGATGAGTTTCTCGTATTCGTCGTAGAGCGGTAATTCCCAAAGACGTTCAAACGTTTTCTCTCCGGCCGCCTTCAACCGTTTCATCAAACCTTCGTCGTTCCCCATCATTCCTGTTACCACATGTCCCAACGCCACAACGCAAGCACCTGTGAGTGTCGCGAGGTCCACCACGGCAGCCGGATTGTAGCGCGAGGCATACCCCAGGGCATCTGCGAGAATCAGCCGGCCTTCCGCATCCGTGTTGTCGACTTCGGAAGTCTTCCCGTTGAAATGACGAATGATGTCCCCTGGTTTCACGGCACTCCCGCTCGGCATATTTTCCACGGCCGGGATAAGTCCCACGACATGAACCGGCAGCTTCAACCGGGCGATAGCCTGGAATGTCCCGATGACAGCAGCCGCACCAGACATATCCATCTTCATTTCAGCCATACTCGCTGCCGGTTTGATGGAAATTCCACCGGTATCGAACGTCACTCCTTTTCCGACGAGGACGACGGGTTTGCCGCCGGTCCCATACTCCAGGATAATGAATCGTGCCGGTTTCGAACTTCCCTGGCAGACACCGAGAACGCCGCCCATGCCCAACTCCTCGATCTCGGACTCCTCCAGAACCGTCACGCGAAACCCGAACTGTTCACCCGACTTCTTCGTAGCCTCGGCGAGAGTTTCCGGGTAGATTTCATTCCCGGGGGCGTTTGCGAGGTCGCGGGCAGCGACCGTAGCGTCAACAATGATCTGCGCTCTGCGAACTGCGCCGCCGGCGGCATTTGCAGCGGCGCCGTCGCCAGAACAGAGAATGATCTCTTGAATCTTTTTCAGGTCTTCAGGTTCCTTCGTAAGGTATTTGTCGAATTTGTACAGAGCGAGGGAAGCGCCTTCACAGAGCGCCACGATGGAGTCGGGAACATCCTTCCTGAGTGTCGGGATGGCGAGCGCCAGCGACGAGGCTTTCAGGGTCTTTGCTTTTTTCGCAGCCATGGCTGCAGCCCTGCGCAATCGTTCGGGGGTAAGCTTCGTCTGCTCTCCAATGCCCACGAGGAGCAGCCGCGGGCTTTTGTGACCCCGGCCGAGATACACTACTGCGGTATCCTTTTCCTTTCCAAGAAAATCCCCGGCGTCAAACAGTGGCGCGATGCGGGATCCGAAAAGCCGGCCGAGAGTCCGGGCGTCTCTTTGGAACAGCTGCGTATCCTGAAACAGGAACACGGCGAGCACATCCGCCTTGATCTGTTTGAGGGGAGATTTCACGAAGGAAAGTTTCATACGTAACCTTCTCTAGATGGTGTAGGATGCGGATCGATCGACCACTGCAGCAAGAACCTCCGCAAGCGACTTCTCTGCAACCCGTGCTCCTGCGGCGTTCTTGTGTCCGTTCCCTCCAAACTCTTTTGCAAGCTCGTTGATTCTGATATCCCCCTTCGACCGGAAATTGACTTTCACGCCTTCTGCAAGCTCTGTGAACATCATGCCGATCTGAACATTCTGAATCGACATCGTATAGGGAACGAAACTGTCGGTGTCGACCTCTGTCGTTCCCGTCTCCTTTAGCATCGTTCGAGTGATCACAAGATAGGCGACTGTTCCACCGTGCACGATCTTCATTCCTGCCAAAGCTTCTCCAAGAAGTCTCATGCGGTTGAAGCTCCCTTGTTCGTAGACCCGTTCATAGATCTCCACCGGGTCGGCCCCGCGGTCGATGAGATGTGCAATAATCCGATGAGTTTCGGAGTCTGTTTTTGGATAGCGGAAGGAGCCGGTGTCCGTCATGATCGCTGCATAGAGGGATGAGGCAACGCTTGTGGACACGGACGATGTATCGAGGAATGTGAGGAGGTGGTAAAGAACCTCTCCCGTTGCCGTCGAGGATTCATCGAGAATGTACAGGTCTGCAAACCTGGCGGGGTCCAGGTGGTGGTCGATGCAGACTTTCCTTGCCCGGCTTTGCTCGACAGCGGATTTCATGCTGGCCAGCCGGTCCAGGTGGTTGGTGTCCAGAACGACCAGGGCGTCGGCGTTAAGGACGAGGTCTTTGTGTTGAGTCTCATCGAACTTCATGATCGGGAAATACTGCCCGAGAAAAGCATAGTTTGAGGGCGTTTCGCTGTGGTTCAGGATCCAGACCTGTTTCCCCAGCTCCCTGAGGTAGCATGCGAGAGCGCATTCGCTTCCCAGCCCGTCGCCGTCGGGGTTGATATGCGTGGTCAGGACGAATTTCCGGGCGGACCTGACGAGAGACTGGAAAGACTCAAATTCGGCGGACAAGCGGCATCACTCAGTGTTGGTGTTTGAAACAACAAAAAAGGTGTGATCCCGACGAACGGGACCACACCCGGTTCAATGAAATGAGAATCCTACTCAATGACCCACGTTTCCCCTGAGTGCAGGAGTTTTGTCATGTCTCCTTCGCCCCGCTTTTGTTTCGCAAACTCGATCTGCCGCTGCATCTCGGCCTCGTAGCTTGGCCGCTCAATGGCAAGGAAAATGCCGAGAGGCCGGGGAAGTTTTGGGTTGAAGGTCATATCTGCGAGAATAAACGAAAGGGTCGTGTCGCGCTCGTTGTGCACGAGCAGGTCGTTGACGGAGTACTTCCCGTCCTTCAGAGAAACGACCTCGGGCGAGAATCCGTTCAGGCGGATTCCCTTGTCGTGTTCCTTGCCGAACACAAGGGGCTTTCCGTGTTCGATGAACACAACATTGTCGTCCTTTGTCTCCTTTTCCGTAAACTGGAAGAACGCGCCGTCGTTAAACACGTTGCAGTTCTGGTAGATTTCGACGAACGATGTTCCCTTATGTTCGGCTGCGCGCTTCAGAGTCGACTGGAGATGCTTTGGGTCGCGATCCATGGTTCTGGCGACAAACGTCGCACTTGCCCCGAGGGACAACGCAACAGGATTGAAGGGGTAATCGATCGAGCCGTAGGGTGACGATTTGGTGACTTTTCCAATTTCGGAAGTGGGGGAATATTGCCCTTTGGTCAAGCCATAGATCTGGTTGTTGAACAGCAGAACCCGGATATCGATGTTCCTTCGGAGCAAATGGATCAGATGATTGCCTCCGATGCTCATTCCGTCGCCGTCTCCGGTGACGACCCAAACGGAGAGGTCCGGTCGGGCCATTTTCAATCCCGACGCGATGGCGGTTGCGCGGCCGTGGATGCTGTGAAATCCGTAGGTGTTCATGTAGTACGGAAACCGGCTTGAACAGCCGATCCCGGAAACGAACACCGTCTTGTGCTTCGGGATGCCGAGGTCCGGCATGATGCGCTGCGTTTGCGCGAGGATCGAGTAGTCGCCGCAGCCCGGGCACCAGCGGACATCCTGATCACTCTGAAAATCCCTCGCCGAGTATTTTTCGACTACGGGAGCGTTGATTGATTTGAGGGTTTCCTCGACGAGATTGCTCATACGCCTAACCTTTCACGATTTCCTGAATCTTCATCTCAATTTCGCTTGATTTGAACGGCAGACCTTGAACCTTGTTCAATCCCACGGCCGGCACCAAATACTTTGACCTGAGGACTTTGATCAACTGACCGAGGTTCAACTCGGGGACCAGCACGTGCTTGTAGTTGTACAGAACCTCGCCAAGATTTTTCGGGAAGGGGTTCAAGTGCCGTAGATGCAACTGTGACACGCTGACACCTTTTGCTCGCTGATGCATGACGGCAGTCTTGATGGAACCGTAGGTGCTTCCCCATCCCACCACCAACAGGTCGCCCTTCGGATCTCCGTCGACAACGGCGGGCGGAATCTCATTGGCAATTCGCTCCACTTTCTCAGCTCGGAGCTTGACCATCAATTCATGATTCAGCGGTTCGTAGTTGACATTTCCTGTGATGTTCTGCTTCTCCAATCCGCCGATGCGGTGTTCGAGTCCGGGCGTTCCGGGAATAGCCCACGGACGAGCGAGCGTCAACGGATCGCGCAAATAGGGGAGGAATCCTTCTTTTTCTGTGCGGAATTTCGTGGAAATGTCCGGCAGAGTTTTGAAATCGGGAATGAGCCATGGTTCGGAACCGTTCCCAAGATATCCGTCCGTGAGGCAGATGACCGGAGTCATGTACTTCAGCGCGATACGTGCAGATTCATACACGGCAAAGAAACAGTCCGCCGGCGTCGAAGCTGCTACGACGGGGACGGGTGCCTCGCCGTTCCGGCCGTAGAGCGCCTGAAGGAGGTCCGCCTGCTCGGTCTTTGTAGGTAATCCCGTGCTGGGGCCGCCGCGCTGAACGTTGATGATGAGAAGGGGCAGTTCGACCATGACTGCGAGTCCGATGGCTTCCGTTTTGAGCGCAATGCCGGGGCCGCTGGTCGTTGTGGTCCCGAGGGCGCCGCCAAACGAAGCGCCGATTGCCGACGCTATACCGGCAATTTCGTCCTCCGCCTGGAACGTTTTGACTCCGAAGTGCTTGTACATCGAAAGCTCGTGAAGAATGTCACTCGCCGGCGTGATGGGATAGCTGCCGAGGAACAGGTCAAGCCCTGCCTTCTTGGCGGCGGCCATCATTCCCCAGGCCGTTGCCTGATTACCGGTGATATTCCTGTATGTTCCCGGGGGAAGCTTTGCCGGGGCGACTTCGTAGCGAACTTTGAAAATCTCTGTTGTTTCTCCGTAGTTCCATCCCGCTTTGAGAACCCGAAGATTTGATTCCATGATATCCGGCTTGTTCCCAAACTTATGCTTGATCCAGTCGATGGTGGGCTCCATGGGGCGATTGTACATCCAATACATCATTCCCAGGGCAAAGAAGTTCTTTGAACGATCGACGAGTTTGCTGGACAGGTTCATGTCCTGTATGGCAAGACTCGTGAGCTTCGTAATATCTACTTCAAAAACCTGGAATTTGGAAAGGGAACTGTCCTTGAGCGGATTGGCAGCATAGCCGGCAAGCTTCAGGTTCTTATCGTTGAATCCGTCCGTATTGACGATGATGGAACCGCCGTCAATGAGACTGCCAAGGTTAACCTTCAGCGCAGCTGCATTCATCGCCACAAGAACGTCGCACTGGTCGCCGGGTGTGTTGATTTCGGTGCTGCCGAAGTGGATTTGGAAACCGCTGACGCCGAAGAGCGTTCCCTGTGGAGCACGGATTTCCGCCGGGTAGTCCGGGAGGGTACTCAGGTCGTTTCCCAGGATCGCCGTTGTGTTCGTGAATTGCATGCCGGTGAGCTGCATGCCGTCGCCGGAATCACCCGCAAATCGGATAGTGACTTCGCTCAGGCTCTGCGTGGATTTTTCTACCATGGCTGTTGGATTCCTCTTCAGATAACGCTCAGAATTTCACTCCGCTCATGCGGAAATGGATATTCTTTGCATGAACATTAGCACAATATATTAATCTAGTCAATAGTTGAGGAAAAGGCAAGGTAACCTCTTTTGACCGATCCTCCTCCGGAATACAAAAGGCAACGGAGGAATTCCGTTGCCTTCGTTTTTCAGAGGATTGCCAACTCGTTCCCAGTCTTCCGGATAAATTTCCGCCCACGTTCTCGTGTAGCTTACTCGCGGACAATCCAGACTTTTATCTTGCCGCTCACGCCGCCGGAGAGCTTGACGTTGACATCGAAAATTCCCAGAGTTTTCAGGGAATCCTCGAGATCGATTTGGCGCTTATCGAGCGTGATGCCTTTATCCTTGAGCGCATCGGCAATCATTTGCGAGGTGACAGAGCCGAACAACTTGTCGTCTTCTCCCACCTTCATTTTGAGGGTCACAGAGATCTTTTCGAGCTCGCCCGCGAGCGTTTCTGCAGATTTCTTTTCCTTGTCCATGCGACGGGCTTGCTGCTTCTTCTCTTCCTCAAGAGTTTTCATGCTGCTGGCGGTCGCCTCGTACGCAATCTTCCGGGGAATGAGGTAGTTCCTCGCGTATCCATCCTTCACGTCTTTCATATCCCCCATTTTCCCCAGCTTTTCGAAATCCTGCCGTAGTATCACCTTCATGGTCCAGTGCTCCTTAGAAAATCCATTACACATCGGTTCATAATTTCACCGGTTCATTGATTCACTGGTCTTTTGACCGCAGAGACTTTCATGAATAAATGGTCCGATGAGAAACTGAATCAATCTTCTAACTTACTGCTTCCGTAACATAGGGCAGCAGGGCGAGATGACGGGCCCGCTTGATTGCAACGACCAGCTGTCGCTGGTGCCGTGAGCAGGTTCCCGTGATTCGCTTCGGAATAATCCGCCCCTGCTCGGAAACGCACCGCTGGAGCCGCTTTTCATTCTTATAGTCAATGTAGACTTCCTTGCTGTCGCAGAATCGACAGGTGCGCTTCTTTCGTTGCTGTTGCTGGCTCCGCGTCGAATCCCTTCTCGGTCCACCACGCATCGGTCCGCGTGGTCCCCGTCGTGTCATTGGCATTTTTCCCATGGTCTTTAATCCTTCAGAGTCTTGTGTGTATTCAAGTCAGTGGGTTACGCAACCTCGTCGTCATCGTCTTCTTCCTCAGCGGCCGGTGAAGCCGGCTTGGTGGAAGGAGAGGGCGTGGCGATTGCTGCGGGCGCAGGCGTCGGAGCCGGTGCCGGATGAGGGGCTGGTGCAGGAGGCGGCGCCACAACGGGAGCGGGTGCTGCCGCCGGAGCAGCAGCAGCGGGCGGAGTCGAAACCGTCTCGGTTACGGGCGCTTTCAAAAGGTCGCTCGGTTTGATGCGCGACTGGAGCGCGTTCTTGTCGAGCGTGATGGTCAGGAACCTGATAATATTCTCGTCAAGCTCGTAATGTCGCTCGAGCTTCGCGATCAGATCTCCCGGTCCCGTAAATTCGCACACGACATAGAATCCGTTGTTTTTCCGACGGATGACATACGCGAATCGTTTCCTTCCCCACTTTGCGATGTCTCTGATCGTGCCGCCGCCCTTGGTGACGACATCTTTCACCTTCTCGATGACGGCGTCGATCTGTGGATCGTCGAGCCCGGCGTTCACGATGAACGTCGTCTCGTACGCATTTTTAAATTGTGCCATGGATAGATTCTCCCTTTGGACATTATGGCCCCCGCCTTCGTCACTGAGGAAAGCGGCGTGCGGGAGCAGGGTGAATGAGATAGTGTAAAGAACTGGGGTGGAGCTTGTAGAAAGTAAACAATGAACAGTAAACAGTAAACCGAATCTACATCACTCGGGTCGGGTGTTGAATTTGTTCATAGCGGCCGCGATTCCTTCTGAAACGAACGTCGCCGCCGCGTCCTTTGCCCGTTTGACCATCGGCGAAACCTCCTTCATCTCATTTGGCTTGAACTTCTCCAGCACGAAATCAGCCATCAGAGACTTGTCCAGAGGCATTGCGTCGGAGCCGATCCCGCAGCGCAGACGCGGAAACCGGTCTGATTGCAGATGATAGATGATCGAATAGAGCCCGTTGTGTCCGCCATCCGTTCCGGCCTGTCGCAACCGCAAAGCACCCAGAGGCAGCTGAAAATCGTCGCACACAATCAGGACGCTCTCAAGCCCGACCTCGTAGCGTTCGACGAGGTCAACTACGGCAAGTCCGCTGTCATTCATCATGGTCATCGGCTTTGCAAGGATGACCGCACTGTCATTCAACGAACCCTCCGCGATCTCATACTCACCCTTCCCGGCGCGGAAGTCGATTTTGAGATGAGACGCGAGTTCGTCGGCTACGACAAATCCCAGATTGTGTCGCGTTCCAGTATATCTGCGTCCAGGATTTCCAAGTCCGACGATGAGATGCATTCACGCATCAACGAACTACTTCTTTTCCTTCTCCGCTTTGGCAGGCTTCTCGGCCTTCTCCGCCTTGGCGGGCTTCTCGGCCTTGTCCTTCTCCGGAGCTGCTGCCCCCGCTGCCGGAGCTGCTCCCTCCGCGCCTTCTTCCGGCTTCTTGCCCTTGCCGATTACTTCCGGCTCGGCCGGTGTTGCGGCGGCTTCTGCTGCTGCGACTTCAGGAGCCTTCTCAATGGTCGGAGGAACAACCGCCACGATCGGGTTCTTCGGGTTTTCCATAATCCGCACGTTGGGGATGACAATATCCGCCACGTGAATGGACTTGTTGATTCCGAGGGTCGCGATGTTGATGTCGACGTGGTCCGGGATGTGTTTGGGGAGACAGGAAACCCGAACTTTGTGCATGACATGCTGAAGAATCCCGCCATCTTTGACTCCTTGTGGCACGCCGCCGGAGAGCGTCACGGGAACCTCAATGACCAGCTCTTCCTGTTCGTTCAACCCGAACAAGTCGAAATGCACGGGGCGATCCGTGACAGGGTCGAACTCGATATCCTTCAGGATGCACGTATGGGACGACCCATCGTCGAGTTTCAAATTGATGACATGCGTTGCAGAAGTCTTATAGAGCGGCTTCAAGGCGAGTTCCGGCAACACGACAGGAATGTTCTTTTGTCCGTGACCGTAATAGATCCCCGGAACCTTTCCCAGCCTTCGAAGCGCGTGAGCACGCTTGCCGACCTCTTTTCGTACTTCAGCAGTAAGTGTAATTTCCGACATGGTACCTCTCCTCGTTAGATCTTGTCTTTGTCGATATCGAACAGGGAACTGATCGACTCGTGGCTGTGGGTACGGAGAATCGCCTCCGCAAAGAGCTTCGCTGCGGACCGGACCTCGAGCTTTTCTGTGGTTTCCTTCAATGGAAGGGTGTCGGTCACGACGATACTCTGTACATCTGATTTGTTAATGCGCTCATACGCTTTGCCGGACAGGATCGGGTGTGTGCAGGCGCCGTAAATGAGTTTTGCGCCCGCATCCCGAAGGGCTTTCACGGCATTCACGAACGTCCCTGCCGTATCGATCAGGTCGTCCACGATGAGAATATTC
>JBARRO010000118.1:0-21887 GCA_049644265.1 Bacteroidota bacterium | reverse complement strand
TGTCATCGCTGCTGTCGAGGCGGAGGTTGCAGAGTTGCCGGAATCAGAACGGGGCCATTTCCTCGAAGGGCTCGGGTTGAAAGAGTCGGGACTGAGTCAGGTCATCAGGGAGGGATACGACCTGCTTCACCTGATTACGTTCTTCACGGCCGGACCGAAGGAAGTGCACGCATGGACAATCAAGATGGGGTCGACCGCACCACAGGCAGCCGGCGTCATTCATACCGACTTTGAGAAGGGATTTATTCGGGCGGAAATATTGAAATTTGCAGATCTGAACCGACTTGGCTCAGAAGCGGCCGTCAGAGAAAACGGACTCCTTCACATCGAGGGCAGGGAGTACCTTGTAGAGGACGGGGACGTCGTTTTCTTTAGGTTCAACGTGTAGCAGGAAGGATTTGACCCTTAGAATGAAACTGTAAGAGAGAACCCGGTGCCGCGGGTTGTGATACTCGGAAGGAGACTCACATGCGTGCCGGATACAGCCTTTGTCTCCACCCCGCTCCATCCCTCCGGATGTGCCGCCAGCATCCCAAAATAATATCCGATAAATAACCCCAATGGATAATCGCTGTACCAATGAATCCCGTTGTTCGCCATCCCCACACCAACCAGTGTCGTGAACACGTATCCCGCAGGTCTGATCCAACTCACCTCCGGATAGTTCTCCGCAATGACGATAACTGTTGCGAGCGATGTGCAAATATGACCGGAGGGAAAGGCGTCATAGTACGGGACGTACCGGTGATAGTCGATCTGATTCGGGAAAACACTCCAGCGCCCCAACGGTACTGACCGCACATAGGGACTCTCCCGCCCCGTCACATGTTTCAGCACCTGCACCACTGCTCCTGAAGCAAGCACTGCCTCCACAATCTGGCTCCCCGTCCGCCAGGCACGATTGTCTTCGAACAAAAGGCCGTATGCTGCAAATGCCCCTGCGAGTGTGAACTGTGTCCGTCCGTCTCCGATTTCTGCACAAAAATCACTCCAGTATTTTGCTGACGACGAGCTGTGGTAGAAGCTCTCGGAGGGACTGTACGTTGCATCGTCGGTGGCAATTAACACGGCAGTCAGTGCACTGATGGCCGCCCAATCCATGGCTGTTTCGCTCCGAAAAGAAGTCTTGCCCCACCGACTCCAATCCTTCGGCATGTTTTCGAACATCGTGTACCAACGCACAGGAGGATTCATGGAGCCAGGTTGTCCGGTTTCCAGAGTGTCCTGACGGACGTTGACCGCGGCTGGTTGTGTTATCGAGATTTGGGAAAAAGCGGAACAACAAAAAAGGAAAGGAAAAAGCAGGAGCGGGGGGGTGGAGGAAAGAACTTTAAATGCATGACGGACAGCCGTATTCATAGCAACCGGGCTGTCGTTAAAACTTCATGCTGAGCATGACGCCGTATAGATGCTCATTTGCGACCGGTTCAAGCGAGAGTTCGGGGGTATCGAAATTCAGTCTTTCAACGACCTTTGCACTATAGTAGCCGATGATCGCTCCCACAAAGCAGTCACTGATCCAGTGTGTTCGTTCCATGATTCTGCTGACGGCCACTCCGGACGCAAGGGAGTAGGAAACATACGAGACCCAGGGTCGTTCGCTGTAGAAATCTGATATGGTTGTCGCTGCTGCAAATACAGTGGCAGTGTGGCCCGACGGGAACGCATCGAAATGTGCCAGGCCCATCCCGTCAGCATGACCATGACGAAAATACGAGAACGGGCCGTGAAAATCCCCTCCAGCGCGCGAAGCGACGCTTGGTCGCTCTCGGCCGAAAATTTGCTTCAACAGTTGCACCGTGATGCCACTGAGCGCGAACGACTCGAGCCCCATTTTTCCCACAAGCAAAGTCCTTCGGTCGTTGAAAATCAGGGAATACGCTGTAAAGCCGCCGAACAGTCCAAGGGAAAATGTGCCGTCTCCCAGATACGTTATTTTAGGACTGATATCCTGGGCGGTCGTGTGCCGCTGCTTCCAGCCGTGGATGCTATTGTACGTTTGTTGGTCCGTCCGCAAGAGGATACCGGTGAGGGCGATAGCTCCGAAGATTTCATACCCGCTCCAGCTGGTCGCGGTCGAAACATTTGGCGAGCCGGCTCCTGAGAAATTTCTGACTTGCAGCGACTTGAGGCTGTCGACAATGCGTCGGGAGAACTCGAATGTTTCGAGGTCTGGAGTGAAGGGAGAAAGCATCTCGTCCCCGTTACTATTCAGCAGAGGATCAATGTCCTCGAGGGGAGAAATCGGACGCGCATCTTCGTGTGTCAAAGACTGACCGAACGAAAATGAAACACATCCAAGGAGGAGAACTCCAACTACCGGTAGGAAGCGGATGGCCATAGAATGGCAACAAAGATAGGCAAAGGAATTGCAGATTCCAATAAGTGAGAGAAGTTTTTTTTCGCGTGAGGTAGAAAAACTGAGGCTCAGGCCATTGTATCTTGAAATCGCCCTATTTGTTGGCCGGGATGATGGCTTTCATTGCCGCCGGCACTAAAGAAGGAAAAGCTGCCGCAACGGAAACCAGCAATCCTGCAGGGCGGTGTAGTTGAAGAGTGGGAGAGTAGATGTGGTTTGCCCAAAACCGTGTTCCTCGTCGATCGAAAATGGTCTCGGGGAGTTGGCGTTCGGACTTAAGAATCCGCCGCGAAGCATTCACTCCGTCCTGCAGCGCAAAGAAAATGCCCTCGCCGGTGAATGGCTCCACGGTCCTGTTTGCATCGCCGATAAGGATGGCTGAGGAATGTGCCGAACCGTGATGTGACGGAGTTATCGGATACGTGATGGAAATTTTCCCGACCGGGTCCAGGCGCGGAAACAGTTGTTTCGCCCGGGCATTCTGATACAATGTCCGGTCCAGGAATTCAGAAAAAGGTTTTGATGAGACTGTTCCCGTGGTTGTCACCATCGCGACGTTTGCCGTCTCACGGTCGACGTTGACTACGCCTCCGTACCCGTGGTCAAACAGGAACATTTCCACCGAAGAGTTTACAGCATGCTGAAATCCTGCATGCCACTGGATTCCTACTCGATTGTCGCGGGTTCGGGCAGTCGCACTCCGGGTAACACCTCGCACGGCATGGAGTTTTCTCGCAACAAGAGAATTTCGACCATCTGCTCCGACAAGGATGTCGCATGTGAGACGACGTTTTCCCTGAAGCACGGTCTCCCACGGACCCTCGCCATGGACGTCTGTCAGTAATGTTTCTTCAAAAACATGAACTCCAGCACGCTCGGCGTTTCTCAAAAGAATCGTATCCAGAACACTGCGTTTGATGGAAAAGAACGGCCGGGAACCTGACGTGGGGAGCTCAGTAAAAATCCGTCGCCCGCTTGCATTGCTGATGCCTACAGCGGTGACAATCTGCAACGGCTGCGATTGCAGGATGTCGGCGACTCCGAGAAGCTCAAAGATATCCCAGCACCGCGGATTCACACAATCACCGCAGATCTTGTCTCGCGGGAATCTGGCTTTATCAATCAGTGCAACGTTGTGCCCTCCGCGGGCAAGAAGTGTCGCACAGGTTGACCCTGCAGGACCTCCACCAACGACAATGGTATCGTAATGCGACTTCATCATCTTCTACTGAATTCTGACTCCTGACTTCTGAATTCTATTCTCCCTCATACCTTCCAAACACCAAAGACGCATTAATCCCCCCAAACCCAAACGAATTGGACAGAATGTAATCAACGTGAGCCGACCGACCGGCATTGGGAATGCAATCAAGATCGCACTCGGGGTCGGGTTGTTCATAATGAATTGTCGGAGGCAAAAAATCATATGCAAATATCTGCGCACAGATTGCCGCCTCGATCGCGCCGGAAGCTCCGAGCGCATGTCCATGCATCGATTTTGTTGCGCTCACGGGAACACTCTTCGCATGCTCGCCAAAGACGGTCTTCATTGCAAACGTCTCGATTTTGTCGTTGAGTTGTGTGCCGCTGGCGTGGGCATTCACGTATCCGATGTCTGAGGGAGCAATCCGGGCCTGCGTGATCGCCTGGCTCATTGCGCGCGCCGCACAGATTCCGTCGGGCCGCGGAGCAACCATATGATGCGCGTCGTTGTTGCAGGAATATCCCAGAAGTTCGCAATACACATGAGCGTTCCTCTTTTGCGCATGCCCGAGCTCTTCGAGAATCAGCACGGCCGATGCCTCGCCCATGACAAATCCGTCCCGCAGTTTGTCAAACGGGCGATACGCTGTGGAGGGATCCGGGTTTGTTGACATCGTCCTAATAAGTGTGAAGGCGCTAAAGGTGAGTTCATACAAAGGTGCTTCTGCACTTGCTGCGACCATCACGTCAGAATAACCCTCTTTTATCGAGCGAAACGCCTCTCCCAAAGCGATTGCCCCGGAAGAGCAACTGTTCGAGTTTGCGTTGCTCGGCCCGGTGAATCCATACCGGATCGCGATATTGCTGGATCCGGATCCTCCGAAGACAATCAAGGCGAGGCTGGGATCCACGGCGCGCAGTCCATTCCTCACATATTCCTCATGCTGTCGTTCGGCTCCCGCAATACCCCCAAGTGCCGTTCCCATGGTCACACCAATCCGCTCGTTGGGTCGCTTTGGATCAAACGCTAACCGTGCATCCTCAACAGCCATGTCGCAGGCGGCGAGTCCCAGCTGCGCAAATCGGTCCATGCGACGGGCGAGCTTGGTGTCAAAATGGTCCAACGGGTCAAAATCGTCGATTTGTGCGGCGACCGTTGTGCGAATCTGGGATGTGCCGAATCGCGTGATCGGCCGGACTCCCGACCGTCCACTCCTGGCCCCCTCCCAAAGTCCGTCCTTTCCATGGCCGATGGGCGTCAAGGCCCCAATTCCCGTGACAACAACCCGTCTAGCGTTCATGGTTCTTTTCCACAAAGTGTTTCATGTGCAGAAGCGTTTGTCCGGCAATGAAGGAAACAAAGAATTTCCCCACAATCGTCTCGGCAATGAACGATCCGAAGATGGGAAAGTGTGGTTTCATGTCGTGCAGAATACGGACTTCAGTGCCTCCCGGTGCCTGCTTAAATGTCCAGACGACGTCCATTCCCTTTGTGAATGCGGTGAGATGGTGGAAGCGTATCTGTTTCCGGAGGCGGTCGATCACGACCTCTGACGTCCACCGGGCAGGAATGCGTGCCGATCCAAAACCGGGAAGGTTCCGAAATGCAGCCATCGTGACAACCGTTCTGTCGGGCGATTGTTCGAGGAATCGAACCCACCGGTAGTGCGGGAGAATACGCGGCCAGCCTGTAAGATCGGCAGCGGTCTCAAAGATTTTTTCGAGCGGCACGTTCATCGTGATGGAGTTCTCAGTATGCATGGTGATCAGTCCTTGGTTGGAACAGAGGGACGAGCCGTCATAACAAGTCGAAAGAACGGACGCCGGGAAATTGCGCACTCCCTGAGCCCGGCTTTCGCGGCAAGCTCCCGAAGCTCCGGCACTGTAAATGCCCGCAACACGGAAACGTAGGAATCGTTGAGTGTCAGTGGATTCCTCGTGGTCAGATGCGTGTAGAGCCAGGCAGTGCCGGCTCCGATCCAGCTCCGCTGAAGATCGTTGACGATGATGCCGACTCTGCTTAGTCGGTCCATATGCCTCAGGATGTCCAGGGCATCTTCGTGAGAAAAATGGTGGAGAGCAAGAGAACAAATGGCGATGTCGAACGATTTATCGGGAAAGTGGAGATTGAGAATATCGCCTCGCTCGATGGTGATATTGGGATGCTGGGATGTTTGTGCACGAGCGATGGTAAGCATGTGGGGATTATTGTCCACAGCGGTGACGTGAACACTGCGTCCGTCTCTGCGCGCTCGTTCTACGATATCGATCGGGTGGTCGGCAGACGCTGTCGCAAGATCCAGAATCGTGATGGCGCATTCCAGGGGAATCTCTCTCAGGAACGAACTCAGTGCTTTTCGAACCGCCGACAGGCCTCCAAAATATTTATTGATCGTGCGAAGGTTCTTGAGATCCTCTGCCAGGGCAACAGCGTCGGTCCCCGGCACATCCATGAGCTCGGGTCTCTGCGGATCAAAACGGCGGTTGGGAGTCAGGAATGTCACGATGGAAGAACGGCGAGCATGCGTGGAGGGTTCCCCCGGCTTGTTTTGTTGTATTTTCTTTCTATCTTCCTGCAAGTTCTCAACGTCAACTTCTTTCCCCTCCCATGAAAATCCTCAAACCACCCCGTCTTCGTAAAGGAGATGTTATCGGCCTCATTGCTCCTGCAAGCGCTCCTTCGTCACAGGAAAAAGTGGAGGGAGGAGTGAAATACCTCGAATCGTTGGGTTATCGCGTCAAAGTGGGGAAGCACGTCCTGAAAATCAACGGCTACCTGGCCGGCACCGATGAGCAGCGCCTCACGGATCTAAACGCCATGGTCCGCGACGATGCAGTCAAAGCGATCATCGCAATCCGTGGCGGGTACGGAACTCCAAGGCTGCTCGGGCAAATCGACTACCGGGCTGTTCAGCGCTCCCCAAAGATTGTCGTCGGATACAGTGATTTGACTGCGTTGCAGCTTGCCCTCTTCAGGAGAGTTGGGCTGGTGACGTTCTCCGGGCCGATGTCGGGAGTCGAGATGTGGAATTCCATCGACCCCTACACCGAAGAACACTTTTGGAGAGTCGTCACTTCGAAAACAAAAGTCGGGAAACTCGAAAACCCGGAAAGCGAACCGCTTTCGGTTCTCAAAGAAGGACGAGCTTCAGGGAGAATTCTTGGCGGAAACCTCTCGCTTCTTCAGTCGCTCATGGGCACCCGGTTCATGCCTGATCTGAGAGACTCGATACTCGTCCTTGAAGACGTGGATGAGGCCCCGCATCGCGTCGACCGGATGTTCGCACAACTTCGGAACGCCGGGATCCTGAAAAATATTGCTGGGCTGATCCTGGGGAAGTTCACGGATTGCGTTCCGAGCGATGCAACGAAACCGCACTTGACGATCGACCAGGTAATCGCCGACGCGGTCAGCTGGATTCAATGTCCCGCACTCTCGAATTTTCAGTATGGCCACATCCCCCAAAAACTTACAATCCCCCTTGGCCTGAAAGCCCGACTCGATTCAAGAAACAAGTCGATGGAGATTATGGAAGGTGCGGTGGTATAGGGCGATTTAGAGAGGATCTTTTGAGGCGGTGGTAAGTTGTGAGTAGTGAGTGCCTGCCCCTGCCTACCGGCAGACAGGCGCCATGCTTCACCTTGTGGCGGGGTGAGTCTGGCGGGCAATTAACCTCTCACCATAACCCCTCAGGCCCGCGACGCCAACTTCCCTTCCATGGTTGCAAGGAGCAGATCAAGGCTGTAGGGCTTCTTGATGAAACTATCGACCCCCATCCTCAGCCCCGCCCGCACGACAAACTCATCGCTAATCCCGCTCATCAGCAAAAACGGAATATCCTTCAGCTTCAGTATGCTTCTGACTTGGTGGTAGAACTCCATCCCGGTCATCTCTCCTTCACCAAACATCAGGTCGGAAAGAATCAGTGACGGGGATTGTTGCTGCATTTGTGAGAGTGCTTGCGACGGGCTCTCAGCGGTAACCACATCATACCCGTGATTTCGTAACTGCAGGGCGAGGGACAACAAGAGCGATCGTTCGTCGTCGACAAGGAGAATGGTTCCCTTCGCGTGCGGGGAGACCTTTGCCCAAAGGATCTTTGCCTCGGCGCTCATGTGCTCTTCCATCGTGATCTCGTACTTGCGACGCATGATTTCGAGCACCTGGTTCTCGTTTTTTGTGATGACTCCGTCCCGCCAGGCAATCCGCAGTGCTTCAACATAGGCGTCGATTTTCACCTGTTTTTCAAGCTCTGCATGCTCTGTGTCCGGGATGTTGAACTTCGCCCTGACACTTGCCAACTCCTGCAGCTCTTCCTGCTTCAGTTTTCCGTCGAACAGCATCTCGCGCAGCAGCTCTTTGTACATGGAGAGGTTTGACCGGCTTTCCCCGGCATCGTCACGGGGCTGTTCCACAACTTTCTGCGGCTGGGCAGCTTCGACTCGCTTTGTTTCCGACTCCTGCGCCATGAGCATCTCAATGCGGTCGGAGTATGCACTGGCATAGTAATTCTGAGCGTCGATTGCATACACCTTGGCAATCTCTTCCAGAGCAAGCTTGTATTGCTTGTATTCGATGTACTGATCCGCGTTTCTTAAGAGTCTCGCGACTTCCTCAGACTTCTTTTCCATGTTCTCCTGGATTGAAATCGAGGCCATGGAAGCTTTCTGTTCGGTCTTCTCAAGACGCTGGCGGAGCCGCTCTTCGAACGAGCGGGCATAGTAATTCTTCGGGTCGAATTCGAGAGCTTTCTTGACCTCGAACATCGCTTCCTCAAAGCGGCCCTCCTTGCTGAGAACATCCGCAGCGCGGATGTGGCGGGCCACAAGCTCCTTCACGGGGTTCGGCTTTGTGTCTTTCTTGTCTAGCATGGTTCTCGAAGATTGGTCGGGTTGGTTCGGATACCCTTAAAACTATTCATTCAACCTCGCAAAGTCAACGTCGCAATTGAGGCTCCACTGAGACCCAACCAACGCTCAACAGTTCGGGGAATTTATGATGAGGTTCAAAAAAGGAATGAGAAAAGACGGTCCGTGGCTGAACAGGATTGGAGATTCGTATTATGGGATGAGGATTCGCTGTTCGCCGATTTGCAGGATTATGATTCTTTCCTGAAGCTGTTCGCGTTCAACGATTTCCTTTAACAGGTCGCCCGCATAAGTCGGTTTCGGTTCCAGGCCTTGGAAAAAAGTCGCATAATGCATCGGAATCATGAACCTGGCATGCAAATCTTTGAACGCCTGCACTGCTTCCTTCGGATCAAGGTGGACACGGCTCATGAATTCCCTTGGCTCAACCGGTGAAATGGGCAGGAGTGCGACATCGATCGAAAATCGCTTGCCGATTTCGGCAAACTCAGGCCCGTATCCCGTGTCCCCGCCGAAAAAGACTGTTGTGCCGCCATACTCAATGACATATCCTGTATACCCCTGGTCCTGCATCCAGAGAATGTCGAATCCGTATCTTCCTCCGAAGTGTCGGACCGGCACCGCTGTGATTTTCACTCCATTCTCCTCAACCACTTCCCAGGGTTTCATCTCGTGCGTCTCCGAAAAGCCGAACTCCGGCGTGTACTCTGCGCCGCCGGGAGGCAAGAAAAGTTTTCCTTCTTTCGGCACCATCTCGAGGCTTTCATAGTTGAAATGGTCAAAATGAAGATGGGAGATGAGGGTGTAGTCGAGTCGGGTGATCGCTGACGCTTCGAGGCCTGGCTCCACACTTCTGCGGGCGACCAAACCGACAGTATTGGTGAATACAGGGTCGGTGAGAAAGACTTTGTCCCGGATTTGGACGAGCATGGTCGCATGCCCGACCCAAAGAACCGAAAGACCGACCTTGGGAAGAATCGGCGACGGGTTCTTTTGAAGAACCTGCTCCACCGGCTGACCGAGGGTTTCCATGGTGCGACTTGCGAAGCGGAGAGGAAGACTGCACCCCGAACAGAGCAGGGCGAGGAACAAGAGCGTGACCGGAAGATCTCGGGGAGCGTTCACAGATTTCAGAACACTCTGAACTCGAGGGAATTCATCCAGATGTGTTTGTTTGGATTGAGCTTCAGGTTGTAGTGGACGAATCCAAACAGCGTCGAAACCCCCACCACACCCAACGTACATGTTCCTGTTTGATACTGATACGTGGCAACGCCCAGGTTAAGTCCGAGCTCTTCGCCGCGCTCCATAAGAGGAAAATGACCAAGGAGCTGACCGGAATACGCAAAATGGCTCGACCCGACTTTGGAGGTCAGCACCTGACCCGAGACGGTGAGTTCGATCGACCCCGCAAATCTTGCCGGCGGGGTGACGAAGAAGAAATTCCACGGTGAAACAAGCCTGGTCATGCCGAAGGAATAGAGAATCGGGGTTGCTTCCCACTCGAACGAGAAGTGAGTTTCGGAAGGGAAGGTCGTCCAGGAGAAACTTGGAAGCGCCTGGAAGATCAGCCATGTCTGGAGTTTGTTGGAACTCTGTGCGGGTTGTTGCGCAAGCGCTGACCCCGGGAGTATCAAGCACAGAAACAAAAGTATTGCCGGGAATTTTTTGTGATCATTCATGAGTACAAGCCATGCTGCCGTGCCACCCAATGTAGGCTTTGTTCCCAAGAAAACAAAAGGGCAGGATCGTCTCCTGCCCTTGGCTGCCGTTCAAGAGTGTTTATGTCTTACTGGGCGATTCTTCCGGCGCGAAGTTCGGAGGATACTCTCGTCGCCTTGTAGATCTTTTCCAGGCCTTCCAGGAGTCCCGAAGAGTGCACCGATACCGTGCGGTTTTTCTCATCGGTGAAAATGAATTCGCCGGGCAGGCTTTCGATGTTCCCGTCGAAAATCAGGCCGACAACTTCCTGGTTCTTGTTGATCATGGGACTACCCGAGTTGCCTCCGATGATGTCGTTGGTGGAAACAAAGTTGATCGGGGTGCTCAGATTGAAATCTGCCGGCGGGTTCTTCCAGCGGTCGGGCAGCTCAAACGGGATTTTCTTTCCGAAGGAATAATACCGGTCGTACATGCCGTAGAAGGTCGTGTTGATCGGTGCAATGGTTCCGTTGTAGTCGTACCCTTTTACCACACCGTCTGCGATGCGAAGGGTAAAGGTCGCGTCGGGCGGAAACGTTGTTCCGTACGCTCCGTACATCGCTTGACCGAGGAGCTGAACCTTTGCCGCTTCCTTTGCACTGATTTCATTGTAGCTGTCGCGAACCTGCGTTGCCGCAGCCGTCGTTTTTGCCACAAAGGAGATGAGCGGGTCGGCTGAATTCAGAATGTCGTCGGGGCTTCCATTCAGCAAGGCAGTGACGTGCTCCTTGTTGCTGAGGTTCGAGGAGCTCCAGAGTTCATCCGCCGCCTGCGGAATCGGCCGTCCCTTCAGCAGAGTGTTGAACTGCTCATTCCTTGTTCCAAACGCCTCATTCATCCACCCAAGTTGAATGGCAAGAACTCCTTTATCGATGTCTGGAACGAGTTCCGTGGGGAAGATTCTGGACTTGAATTGTTCCAATCCGGCTCCCTTGAATCGCGGAGTACGTTGCGCTTCCGGCAACTTCATCTGGTTTGCATAGTAAACGAGGTTTGACGCAACGGAAAATATCACAGAGCGACCAAGGCCTTCAAACGTATAGGCATTGACTTCCCAATAAAGAGCGGACCGCTGGCTCTCAAAGCTCTCAATCTCACTCCACACGGTTCCGTATTTCACCTTCAGCTCGGGTTTGCCCATAATGGAGTTCTTGAAGCTCTTCTCGAAATCCTTTTTCCGTGCGAGAAGGTAGGGGTCGTGAAGTCCGTCGAGTCTTCCGCCGTACCCTTTGCGGGAATTTGCGTATCCAAAAATCTGAGTCTGATACTTGAGCTGTGTCGTGGGATGTTTCGCGACATAGCCTTCATAGAGTCCTTCCATCTGGCTCAGCAACCGCACGTTGTACGGATAACGGAAGTCGCGGTTAAACTCGAGCTGTGCCACAGTCTGAAGTCTGCTGGAAGATCCCGGGTTGCCGATGACGAATACGGCTTCATTCTCTTTTGCGCCGTCCTTGCTGAATTTAAAGAAGTTGCTGGTCTTAAGCGGTTTGCCATTCTCGTAAACGCGGAAGAAGGAGCAGTCAAAATCGTACCGGGGGTACGTGAAATTGTCCGGATCTCCGCCGAAGAATGCTATCGCCTCTTCCGGCGCAAAGACGAGACGAACGTCAGTGTAGCGCTTGTAACCGTAGAGGGAGTATTTTCCGCCGTTGTAGAACGGAATCACGTTGAAAATCATCGAATCTTTGCTCATGGCACGGTATTTCTCGGCGTAGCGCTGCTGTATTTCGACGAACTTTGCGGAACGTTTGGAGACTTTGTCCTCGTCCGTCGTGCCGCTCTCGAAGGCTTTCTGGACTTCGTCCGTGACGTCGTCCAACACAACGAGCTGGTCGACGTAGGTCACGGGAGACTTTCTTTCGTCGTCCAATGTTGCGGCATAGAACCCTTGCTCTGCCAGTCTTTCCCCCTCCTTGTTTACTACGTCAAGAGCTCTCCTGGCGCAATGATGGTTTGTCATGATAAGACCGTCTTCGGAAACGAACGAAGCGGTGCAGCCGGGGATCCGAACCGCAGAAAGCCTGGTTTTGTCGAACCAATCCTTTGAGGGGTTGAATCCATACGTCTTTGCAAAATACTCGGTCGGTGGAAAATCGAATGTCCACATCTTGCCGGTGTCGAACTGTCCGGCTTTGACCGTGTCAAGGTTGAGGGTACTCGAATAGGGGGATTTGACGGCCTCTTGCGTGGAGCAACCGGAAAGCACCAGCAAAGAAATGAGGGCGGCCGAAGCAATCCCGAACAACTGTTTGCGAATCATGTAGGACCTCGTCGTGATAGTGAATGCCAAAAGAAATGCCAAAAAAATTACGAAGAACAAAACGTCGAAGCAAGAAACCGGGCCTGGTTTATTAATAATAGTTCTCCAACTTTTGAGAAACGCCCGATCAGGCGGGCAGATGGTAGAACGCGAGGGCAAGGATTGCGTAGACAGCGAGGAGCAGGACTCCCTCCATCCAGTTCGACTCGCCATCCATCGCCACGACGGTCACTGTGGCAACCGACGCGATGACCGACACGACTTCAAATGTCGTGAAGACGAGATCAAGGGGATGGCCGAGAAGCGCACCTGCAAACACCAGGAGCGGTGCCACGAGCAGAGCGACCTGGACGCTCGAGCCAACTGCAATGTTCATGGCGAGTTCCATCTTGTTCTTCATCGCAAACACGACGGCGGTGCTGTGTTCCGCGGCATTGCCGATAATGGCGACGAGGATGACGCCGATAAAAACTTCCGTGAACCCGAATTCCTTTGCGGTCGGCTCCACGGCACGGACAAGCAACTCGCTGGCCAACGCAACACCGACCGTCGAGGCCACAAGAATCGTCAACGCGGCCTTCCGCGACATTGAAGGACCATGCTCTTCTTCGGAAGCTCCGCCAAACAGGTCACGATGTGTCTTCAAAGAAAAAATGAGATTGCAGATGTAGGCCAGGAAGAGGATCACTGCAATCTCCACACTCAGCTCTTTCTCCTTTGCCTGCGCGCCAACGATGGAATGAAAAATGGCCGGGATGAGCAATCCAATGGCGCTTAACACCAGCAGCGTGGTCCCCATGGATGTGGCAAGTGCGTTGAATTTCTGGCGATGAAACTTCCATCCACCAAGAAAGATGCTGAAACCGAGGACAAGGAGAATGTTGCCGATGATGGAACCGGTGATCGACGCCTTGACGATATTCGGATACCCGTTGGAAAGAGCGATGAGCCCGATGATGAGCTCGGCGGCATTGCCGAATGTGGCGTTCAGGAGTCCCCCAAGTCCCGCACCCATCGTTGCAGCGATGGCCTCTGTTGATTTGCCCATCCATCCTGCAAGAGGAATGATCGCGAGACATGCGGTGAGAAACACCAGCACGGGCTTCCCGCCGTAGTGGTCGATCATAAACGCCACTGGAAGGAAAACGAGCTGGAGGTTCAGGATGTTGTTGGTGGAGAAAAAATCCCGGGTAGAAGTGCGGTTCATTCGGTACGATTGTTGGACGGAAAAAAGTTACTCAAATGGAGGTCCAGAATCAACGACGCGCTCGAACCACGATCTTGCATTTCCGTCAAAGTTTCTCTACCATACTTGCGATACCTGACATTGAATGTACCGCACGGCGCGTATCCACCTTGCGAGCCGTACACAAACCGGATTCGAACCCCATCCGCACTGAAGACCAAAGCATCCATGCGCTCTGTGTGGGTTTCCTTTTACCGCATTGTCTTTGTCCCCCTCTTTTGGATTCTGATTCGGATCGGCGCCCTCGGAAGCAGGAAAATCCGCCGCGGGCTCGAAGGAAGAAAGAATCTCTTTGAAGATCTCGAGCGGGCTGTCGGCTCCTTGCGTTCCTCCCGACGAATCTGGTTCCACTCCTCTTCCATGGGAGAATTCGAGCAGGCGAAGCCGATCATCGCGGCCCTCAGGAAAAAGTACAAAAACATCGCCATTATCGTCAGTTTCTTCTCCCCGTCGGGATACGACCACTCAAAAAACTACAAGCTGGCTGATATCATCACGTATATCCCGCTCGACTCGGCATCGAATGCCCGCCGGTTCCTCGACCTCATCCGGCCGACGGTTGCGGTGATGGTCCGGTATGACATTTGGCCGAATCATCTCTGGGAGCTTCATAAACGCGGTGTGCCGACGCTGATCGCGAACGCAACCATGAGAAGCACCTCGGCGAGGCTCTATCCGATCGTCAGGAGCTTTCATCATTCGGTGTACGAAGACCTGACATATATTCTGACGGTTTCGAATGCAGACGCGGAAGCATTCAGGTCCTTTCGGCTGACGCATCCGGTCATTGAGGTTGTGGGCGAAACCCGCTACGACCAGGTGTGGCAACGGAGCGAAGAAGCAAAGACGAAGCATCTTATTCCCGGTCACGTCATTGGAAAGAAGAAAGTCTTCGTTGTCGGGAGCAGTTGGATGGAGGATGAGGAAATCCTGATCGCACCGTTCAGGAAGATCGTCCAGAATGACCCCAATGTGCTGATGATTCTCGTTCCCCATGAGCCGACACTGGATGCGCTTGAACATATTGAGATTGCGCTGAGGTTCAAACCGGCGTCCATTCGATTTTCAGACCTGAACGACTATTCCAATGAGCGTGTGATCATCGTCGACAGCATCGGAATTCTGACCGCCCTCTATCAGTACGCAGACGTTGCGTATGTGGGGGGAAGTTTCAAGCAGGGGGTTCACAACGTTCTGGAGCCGGCTGCGTACGGAATTCCGGTTCTCTACGGTCCAAAGCACGAAAACTCGCAGGAAGCCATGGAACTGGCTCGTCGGGGCGGCGGATTTGTCGTGAACAACCAGCAGGAATGCTACAAAACCCTGCGCACCCTTCTCAATGACAAGGATGCACGCCTCAAGGCAGGCGCCGAAGCGCTTCGTCTCGTGAAGGAAAACATCGGAGCGACAGAACGGTTTATGGAACATCTGGAGAAAGTTTTGAAGGATTGAAGAGATAATAGATTGAAGCCATTGGAGCATCGACTCATTTGTTCGTCCGTTCATTGGATCATTTCCTCACAGACTCATAGACTCCACTACTCATCTACTTCATTACTCCAATTGAAAATCGCCTACTTCGATACAATCTCCGGCATCAGCGGCGATATGACGCTCGGCGCATTTGTCAGCGCTGGGATTCGGATTGATGATCTTTCGGCTGAGTTGAAGAAACTGAACGTTTCCGGATTCGAGCTGGCGGCCAGGCACATTGAACGAAGCGGCATGACGGCAACGAAAGTTGACGTGATCATTTCAGAGGAACCCAAGTACCACCGGCACCTCAAGGATATCTATGGGATCATCGACGCAAGCGCCCTGAGCACAAAGGTCAAAGAAACTGCAAAGAAAATCTTCCACGAAGTCGGTGTCGCAGAAGCACATGTTCACAATTCGACCATTGACAAGATTCACTTCCACGAAGTGGGGGCGCTTGATTCACTGGTGGACATCGTCGGCGCCGCGGTGTGTCTTGAGAAGTTCTCGATCGATGCAGTCTATTCCTCTCCGATTCGCGTTGGCCGCGGCGGATTCGTCAAGACCCGGCACGGACTTATGCCCACGCCGACCCCGGCAACCATGGAGATCCTGAAGGGTTATCCTACTGTATTGACAGATATTGAAGCGGAACTCACAACGCCAACCGGAGCTGCGATCATCAAGGCGCTTTCCCGCGGTGTGCTCTCCTCGGAACAGGTTACCGTTCAATCGATCGGCTATGGGGCGGGGACAACCGAACTTGCCCAGGTCCCCAACCTCCTCCGCGTGATGGTTGGAGAACTCTTGCCACGATACGAGAACGATGAGGTCGTCAGCGTGGAGACGAATATTGACGACATGAATCCCGAAATCCATCCGTACGTCGTCGAACAGCTTCTTGCGGCGGGAGCGCACGATGCGTTTCTGATCCCCATCCTTATGAAAAAAGGGCGTCCAGGCATCCTTCTCTCAACGCTCGTGGAACGCTCAAAGCTTGATCGTATCCTGGCAGTGATCTTTCGGGAAACCTCGACCCTCGGTGTACGGATTCAGCCTGTCGAACGCAAAAAGATTCCCCGTTCGGTCAAAGAAATCAATTCGTCCCTCGGGCTTGTTAAAGTGAAAGTGATTATTCGGGATGGGAAGGAAACCCTGGCACCTGAGTTCGAGGAGTGTAAAAGACTGGCAGAGGAAAAGAATCTGCCGTTGAAGGATGTTTATGGAATTTTGCAGAAGGAGTTGGAGTAGAAAGACGAAAAGAGTTTATTGGTTCATTGATTCGTCATCTCATTGAATCCAGCTGAAACAAATTCTCTCAATGAACCGATGATCCGATCAATCAATGAGCCAATTCCTCGCCGACATTGCTCTTCCTGTCCCCCTCCGGAAGACCTTCACCTACATCGTCCCTCCCGACCTGCAATCCCGGGCTAAGCTCGGATCGCGGGTTCTCGTCTCGTTTGGAAGAAAAGTCCTGACCGGAGTGATCGTCGGTTTTCCGGCTTCGACCCGGGTTCCCGGGTTGAAACCACTGCGGGATGTACTCGACCCAACCCCATCATTCTCGGCCGAGGTGCTCAAGCTGACACAGTGGATATCGGACTACTATTTTGCTTCCTGGGGAGAAGTGCTGAAGGCAGCCACACCGCAGGGAATAACCCGCGAATCGAAGAAGATTGTCAGGCTGCGTTCGATTGATGCGGAGGTTGCACTCACTGAGGTTAAGACGCGCGCGCCAAAGCAACATGCAATTCTCCAGATTCTTGGGAAGGAGGGGGCGGCGACGGTTGTTCAGCTGCAGAAGAAAACCGGTGCGCGGAGCATTCATGGAACACTCCTCGCAATGGAACAGCGCGGATGGATTACGGTGGAGGAGGAGGTTCAGCAGCCAAAAACAAAAACCAAAAGAGAAAAAGTTCTTGGGTTGACAGAACTGGCGTCGAACGTCCTTGCGGAAAACAACGGACACAAGACCGTTACCCTGCGTCAGTACACGCTCCTTCAAGAGCTTCAGAATATTCTCGAAGCTGGAACTCCCGCATCATTCAATGCATTTCTCAAGAAGACCGGAGCCTCCTCTTCATCCCTCACAACCCTGGCAAAGAAAGGGTTCGTGAGTGTTGGCGAACGTGAAGTTGTTCGTGCGCCCGACGATGACTATCCCGAGTCTGTTCCGGATATCACATTGAACGCCAGTCAGGAAGCAGCGCTGGCAGAGATTACGAAGGCCGTGGAACAGCGACGTTACGAAACCTTTCTTCTCCACGGTGTCACAGGAAGCGGAAAAACCCAGGTCTACATCGAAGCAATCCGGAATATTCTGAAGCTTGGACAAACGGCCATCGTTCTTGTTCCGGAAATTTCGCTCACACCGCAGACCGTCCGGCGCTTCAAGGCGCATTTTTCTTCCGACGTTACCGTCATGCACAGTCAAATGTCTGCGGGCGAGCGGTATGACGCCTGGCGGCTTGCGCATGAAGGAAGGGTGAAGATCGTCATCGGGCCACGATCGGCAATCTTTGCACCGCTCAAACACGTAGGACTGATCGTTGTTGATGAAGAGCATGAAGGCTCGTACAAACAATACGATGCAATCCCACGCTACAATGCCCGCGACGTCGCGATTGTCCGGGCCGCCCAGACCAATGCGGTCGTGGTGCTGGGGTCGGCTACGCCTTC
Organism: Bacteroidota bacterium; assembly: GCA_049644265.1. Taxonomy (GTDB): domain Bacteria; phylum Bacteroidota; class Ignavibacteria; order UBA10030; family UBA10030; genus JBARRO01. The sequence goes on along the minus strand of JBARRO010000118.1, from coordinate 4,088 downwards.
CGCGGAAAGCTATTACAATGCGATCAGCGGAAAGTACCGCCTTCTCGAGCTTCCCGAGCGTGTCGATAACGCACGGATGCCGACGATCGAAGTTGTCGACATGGCGAGCGAGCGGCGTCGGCGGTTCGAAGAAATCAAGGCCGAGGTGACTGAAAAGAAATCGGAGTTTCCTAAACATCTTCCCCAATCGTCTGTCTCCCGCCTGTTACACAATCAGATCGAGGAGCGACTGAAGAAGAAGGAAGGCGTCATCATCCTTCAGAATCGGAGAGGATTCTCCCATGTTGTGGAATGTTTCGAATGCGGTTACGTCGAACGATGCGACAACTGTGACGTGCCGCTGACCTACCACGCTACCAAGAAACACCTGCGCTGTCATTATTGCGGGTCTGTGCGGCGACTCCCGGTCGCGTGCCCGAAGTGCGGATCCAAGGAAATCCGTCTTTACTCGTTCGGCACTCAACAGGTTCACGAGGAACTTGAAAAACTCTTTCCGGATGCGGTTGTCCTGCGCATGGATAAGGATACAACGAGCCGGAAAGGCGCACACGACAGAATTTTGCGGCAATTCGGCGAGGGAGAAGCAGATATTCTTCTGGGGACACAAATGGTGGCGAAGGGACTCGATTTTCCGCGCGTCACGTTGGTCGGTGTGATCTCAGCAGACACGCAGATGCTCCTTCCCGACTTTCGAGCTTCCGAACATACATTTCAACTCCTCACGCAGGTGGCCGGGCGTGCAGGCAGGAGCACCCTGGCGGGAGAGGTCGTGATTCAGACACTTCAGCCGGACCACTATTGCCTGAAGCATGTTGTGTCCCACGATTTTGCGGGTTTTTACAAAGAGGAACTTGAATACCGGAGGGAACTGGATTATCCTCCGTTCTCAAGGATCGTTCTTCTGGAGTTTGCCGGAAAGAAGGAAAACGAGGCGCAGCATCACGCGAAGAAAATGATGGAGTTCGTGCTTCAGGAGGACAAAACGAAATCGTTCGTAGTCCTGGGCCCCGCTGATGCGGCAATCCCAAAAATCAGGAACCAATTCCGGAAGCATTTGATTATCAAGGACTTGAAGAGCAAAGACCCGTCGGCGTCGGAGTTGCGCACGGCGCTCGGGAGAGCGGTTCAACGATACGATTCGTCGCTCGGGAAATCAGGTTCCGTGAGAATGACTGTCGATGTCGACCCGCAGGGAATGATGTGAAAGGAATTTCGCCGCTTCTGCAGCTGCTGCCCGCCCACTCTGCACGGACCCCTCAATAGTAGCTGGAAGTCCCGTGGCAGTCCAATCACCCGCAAGAAACAGATTCTGAATCTGCGTCTTCGTTCCCGGGCGTAATTTCTCAACTCCCGGTCTTGGGGAAAACGTTGCACGCTTCTCCTTCAGAACGAGTGAATGCAGAAGCTCCGCTCTGCTGGTCACCGGCAGAACCCGGGCAAGATCTTCCAGGGCAAGCGTTACAAGAGCCGATTTATCGAGTTCAACATATGTGCTGGCGCCGCTGATAACGACGGCGAGGTGTTGTGTTGCGCTCTCGCCTTTTTTCTCATCACCTGCAGTCAACAGTTTCGTCCGATTGAAGATCCATTGGATGCGGGAATCCAGCACCGCGACAAATGGTTCGTGAAGCACGTGTCTGTCGAACCAGAGATTGATGGTGATAATAGGAGAAGACTGGAACGCGTGGGCGTCCTTCAGGAAGTGCAGACGGTTCAACGCGTCGGCGTCGAAGAGGGCGGGGGCTGCATGATGCGGGACCGCAAGAACATACGTTCGGGCGTGAACCTGCTCGTTGACAAGCTCGGCGCTGGCAACCTGGTCGTCGGCAAGATTGAATTTGTATACGCCCGCACCGGTTCGAATCTCTCCACCGTGGTCTCGAAGGAATACCCTGGCTGGTTCGACGAGACAATCGCTCAATCCTACCCTCGGGATCAACAGGCAGGAATTCTCCCTCGCTCCAAGAAATGCTGCGCGGAGTACTCTGAAGAACAGAAGTGCGGAAACAGATTGAGGGCTGTCATTGAGCGTCCCGATGGCAAGTATGTCCCAAAGGTACTTCTTGTTCTCTTCCGTCTGCCCGAGTTGGGTGAGCCAGGAGTCGACCGTCATGGATTCGAGGCGGGCTTCCTTCCGCGGTGAAGTCCACAGCAACTCCTTGCCGACGTTCAGAAGACTCAACCGGTGAGAAAATGGAACCGAATCAAGTTTCATCAGTCCGGCAAGGACGTGAAGCGGTGGAGGCAGTGTCGGACAGGACAAGGAAGTAATCGTTCCGCCGGGGCGAAGAAAATCAATATGCAGGCTGGGCTGGAGGTACATGAGATTCTCCGCACCAACAGTCTGGAGGTACTTTCGGGTCTCCCGGTAGCATCCCATCATGAGATGTTGTCCGTTGTCGATCACGTCTCCCGTAACTTCATCGACGAACGAGTTCGTCCGCCCGCCGAGATGCTGGCGTTGTTCGAGGAGAAGCGTTTTAAAACCATAGGAGGAAAGCTCGACCGCGGCGCTCAGTCCGCTGAGACCGCCACCAACGATGACAGCATCGTAAGTCATTCAGGCAGGGAGTTCGGTGCGGATGTAGCGGTGAAAATTTCGGGGAAATTTGTTCCGAATACGCAGGACCATGGCGACCAGAAGCTTAAGGGGGGAGGAAAGACGAATGCGCTTCGTAAAGACATCGTAGTGGGCCCGTTCGATGCGAAGCAGAAGGAGGTAGTAAATATTTCCCATGGTTCTTGCGGCGGAAAACAGGGGCTTGTCTTCTTCCGCGAGACAGGCCTTGGCTTTGCGGAAGAATTCGTGTGCCCGGCTGCATTCGAATTTCATGAGCGCCACAAACCGCTCGTTGTAGACACAGTCAAGCAATTCTGTCTCCGTGTATCCAAAACGGTCCATGTCCTCTGAAGGCAAATAGATTCTGCCCCGTCGCGCATCGGTTTTGAGGTCACGGAGAATATTCGTCAGCTGAAGTGCGATACCAAGATTGATCGCATACTGCTTTGCATTCTCATTCGTGTAGCCGAACACTTCCGCACAGATGAGTCCCACCGTGGAAGCCGCCCGGTAGCAATATTCCCGAAGCTCGTCGAATGTCGTGTATCGCTGTTTCGTCAGATCCATTTCCATGCCTTTAATGAGGTCATAGAAGTGATGGAGGGGGATGTTGAACTTCCGGATGATCGTGCTGAGTTTGTTGAGGATGGGATATCGTGACTCGCCGGTCAGCGAGAGCTGCAGCTCGTTGGTCCAGGTTCGCAACCGGGCATACTTTTCCCGGACGTCCACTCCCTCATCTACAATGTCGTCAGTGTAACGGCAGAAGGCGTAGATGGTCTCAATGGCTTCGCGCTTCGGCTTCGGCAATATCAGAAATGAGTAATAGAAATTGCTCTGCCTGTTGTGCGTGAAATCCGGTATGATCGTTGTCGCTGTTTGCATGGAACCTTAAGATCTGAACAATGACCCGACGAAAAGAGCCGCCTTGTCGAACTTGGAAAGGGTCGGCCTCGTACGAAACACGTCGTATTCCTGAGACCGTATTTTTCTCAGGATTCGCATCCCCCCGTTCCAGGTGAGCCGTAGTTCGAAGGAAAGGTTTTTTCCCACCTGCCGGAGGAGGGGCTCACCGTCGTGAAAAAGCTTTTCGGTGCGGTCGACTTCGAACTTGAGAAGATGCCGGAATTCCCGCGTGCAGGTTCGTTGAAACAGGTCCTTCTCAGAATAGCCGAACCGCTGCAGGTCCTCCTTTGGAATGTACACCCGATCTCTTTCAAGGTCAATGGAAATATCCTGCCAGAAGTTGGCAAGCTGCAATGCCGTGCAAATCCGGTCAGAAAAAGAGAAAAGGCTCTCCCTGCGTTCATTGAATAACAACAGCACCAGTCGCCCAATCGGGTTGGCTGAGTGGCTGCAATAGGCCAGCACGTCTTCAAACGACTCGTAGCGATTGCGGAGCACATCCGACCGAAATGCCTGCAGAAGGCTCTGAAACAGGTCGATGGGAATCTGGAACTGCTCGATTGTTGCCCTGAGTGCGACAAAGACCGGGTTGCGTGCATTCCCCCGGAAGCACTGTGAAAGC
>JBARRO010000117.1:0-22599 GCA_049644265.1 Bacteroidota bacterium | reverse complement strand
CGTCGGCGTGTTCGTCACCGCATCGGCCACTGCACTGCCCGTCACATCGAACGTCCCTGCAATCCGCGTCGTCCCGCTCCCAAACGTCTTCGTCCCCGACGTCCCCAACGTCAGATGATGATAATCGAGCGAAAGAACAGCCTGGGCGCCTGTCCCGTTGTAGCCGACTTCAGAAGAATTCGTCGTTGCGTCGACGGTAGCAGTGCCGCCAAGGGAGAAGGAGGCCGCAACTCTGGTTGCACCGGCAGACAAGGTCTTGACGCCCGATCCCGACAGCGAAAGGTTCGCATAGTCGATCGCCACGACCGTCTGTGCTCCGGCGGCAGAATAGGCGACGGTGTTTCCGGATGCCGAAGCGTTCAGGGCTGAGAGAGAGGCCAACCCGGCAAAACTCAGATCGAGCGAAGCACCCGAGCCCTGGGTAAGCGTACCCGAACCGGAAAGGGACGTGGAAATCGCCAGTGTGCCGTTATTAGTCAGGGTTGATCCAGTGACCGTAAGAGCACCAAACGTATAGGATCCGGAATTGGCATAGTCCGTCGTAAACACGGCGTTCGTAATCGAAACGCCGGTGGCAGTTCCTCCAAGAGTACCTCCGCCACCGGATTTTTGGAATGTCCAGGCCCCTGCGCCGCTCGTGATGGATCCCGTTCCGTCAACCTGAAGATTCCCGTTTATCATGAGTGCTTCAGCTGCAGTGAAGTTGATCAACCCGCCGTTCTGAATGACGATGTTTCCGAGGGTCTTTATACCGGCGACATTTGTCACTCGGAATTCAGTGGCGATGGTCGTCGTACCGACTACGGTGAAGTCCTGACCAGCAACCTGACCACGGCCGGCCAGAACCGTGAAGTCGTGATTGACAATCACATCGTTGAGCAGAACCCTGGTCCCCGTGCTGTTGATGACGAGGTCGTAGTAGGTGACAACCGGAGAGTTTTGGAGCGCGGACCCGTTAAATTCAACCGTTGTGGAGTTGGTCGTCGCATCGGCAATTGCTGTTCCCGTCACGGTGAACGTGCCGGCAATTCGAGTCGTCCCGACGGTCAGGGTTTTTGTTCCGGAATTGCTGAAGGTGATACTAGAATAGTTCATCGCAGCAACGTTTTGGCTGCCGAGTCCGTTAAAATCGATTGTTGAAGCATTGGTCGTTGCATTGGCTGTTGCCCCGGAAACGGAGAAGTTCCCCGCGATGCCCGTCGTTCCGACGAGAAACGTCTTTGTTCCCGCATTGCTGAGCGAAAGATTCGTGTAGTTGATTGCGGGAATCGACTGAGCGCCCGATCCGTTGTAATCGACCGTGCAATTGTTGGAGGTTGCGTCCGCAACAGCGGTTCCACTCGTGCTTAGGGTACCCGCAACCCCTTCCGTCCCGGTCTCAAAGGTCTTGGTACCGGCATTGCTCAGCGAGAGGTTGTTGTAACTGAAAGAGGGCACCGTTTGCGATCCCGAGCCATTGAAATCGACAGTGCTTCCCGTGATGGTATAGGTGTTGACACCCGGCGTGAAGACTCCTGATACTCCGATCGTGTCGGAGGAGGCAAGGGTTCGGGCGCCCGTGGAGCTGCTTGTGAGATTGTTATAATCGAACACTGGGATTGTCTGTGGTCCCGTGCCGTTGAAATCGACGGTACTTCCGGAAATCGTGTATGCGTTGGTACCGGGCGTGAATACTCCCGCTACACCGATCGTGCCGGAGGAGGCGAGGGTTCGGGCACCCGTGGAGCTGCTCGTCAGGTTGCTGTAATCGAACACGGGGATTGTCTGTGACCCCGCACCGTTGAAATCGACGGTACTTCCGGTGAAGGTGTATGCATTGGATCCGGGGGTGAATACGCCGGCCACACCGATGGTGCCGGAAGAGGCAAGCGTTCGGGCGCCTGTGGAACTACTCGTCAGATTGTTGTAGGTGAATGCAGGAATCGTCTGAGATCCCGAACCGCTAAAGTCCACCGTATTGCCCGTCGTTGCGTACACGACGTTTGCGGCAGACGGAAGGAATGTATTTAAAATCGCGGTGATTCCGGATTCGAGTGTCACTGTTGCACCACCACGATTGCCGGAGATGGTGAGATTGTTGTAGTCCAGCGCGTTGACTGTTTGCGCCGCGGCTGCGTTGTAGTCCACCGTGAGGTTCGTCAACGTCTTTGTGCTGATTGCATACTGGGAATTGAAATCCGGGGTCGCCGCCGTCCGCGTGACAACCACAGTCCCGCTCCCTGTCAAAGTTCCGCCTCCGCTTATGACCTCCGCAGCTGCTGGCGTGAACGTGCCTGATGCGCCTACGGTGAAGGTCCCCGCCACGCTGAAATTCCCACTTCCAGTTACGGCCGCCGAATTTGCGACCGTCAACCCCTGGAACGACAGCGTTCCGGAAGCGTTCGCAATCGACGACCCGTTGTTCATGGTGATCGTTCCACCCGTCGGAGCGAAGGTCACGGCCCCGCTCAGGGTCAATGCGCCTCCCACGGTAAAGCTGGCCGAGGACTGCGTTGTCGGGGTCGTGCCGACGGTCAATCCGCTGAACGTGAGCGTACCGGAGTTTGTGATATTCCATGCAGTGCTCGAAACTGTCACAGTACCGGCGCTTGCGATGAGACTCCCGGTGACGTTCATCGTGCCCACAACTCCGAAGCTCGCACTGGTCGTAACTCCGCTACCGCTCATCGTCAGGTTGCCGTAGTTTTGCGAGCTGTTCAGGGCTGCGACGGTGGTCGTCGTCCCGGCATATTCCACCGTGCTTGTCGCATTGATTGAATGCGTCGAATAATTCGACGGCAGAGTGCCTGTCCCACCGATCTTCAGCCCCGTGCCAGCCGCGAGCGTCAGCGTCCCGCCTGCAGAAGAACGGTTTGCCGTATTAGAACCCAGGTCGAGCGTGCCTGAACTGATGGTTAAGTTGGCTCCGACCGTTGCATTTCCGGTGAGTGTCGCAGTATTGCCGCTCCCGGCACTGACTTGGAGCGTTCCGAAGTTTGATGTGCCGATTTCTGGCGCCACCCCCGTGAAATTCACCGTTCCGGTGGCGGTGAATGTACCACCCGATTTTGACCACGTTGAAGCGCCAGTACCGGTGACTGTAATGGTGTTTCCGTTGTCGACGAAGGTTCCCGCTGTCTGGTTGTATGTACTGATGGAGATCGCCGTCGCCGCCGTCAGCGTGGTCGACCCGCTTGACGTATAATTGAATGCTCCGCCGACGGCAAATGCCGCATTGCTCGTCATCGTCGCTGAACCGGACACCGTGAGGTTCCCCGCGATAGCCGTCACAGACGTCATCGTCTTTGCACCACTGTTGCTGAGAACCAGGTGATGGTAGGATGCTGGCTTGACCGTCTGTGCACCTGCGCCGTTGTAGTTCACCGTATTGCCCGACGTTGATGCGGTTAGAGTTCCGATACCCATCAGCGCCTGGGTCGTTCCGCTATAGTTGAGCACCGCTGCGGCAGCATTTTGTGTCCAGTTTGAAGTTCCCAGGGCTCCAGTTACCGAGCTTGCTGTAACGATTCCGGTGTTGGAGACCGAGGTCGCACCCGAGATTGTCATCGCACCGCTGATCGTCAGGTTTGCGGTCGCAGGAATCGTATGAGCGGCGGAGACCGTCGATGCTGCAGAGATCGTCCCACGACCGTCAATGGTGGCCGAGGCGCCGGTGAGGAGCAACGCTTCCGTACCCGCAAGCGTCGCCGTCGTGTCGACAAAGAGATTCCCTGCAATCGTGAGAGTGCCGGCACCGGACACAGTCGTCGTCGTGACCGCGCTATCGATGGATACATGTCCGAATGTTACTGCAGTCGTGGGGGTAACGTTGCCGCTCGCGGTGAATGTGCTGTTGCTGCCTGAGTTCAGCACCAACGCTGCAGCTGAGATGGTGAGGTTTCCACCGAAATTGAGGTTCGCACCAGAGACCGTCGTGAAGACCGGCGCGACCGAAGCAAGGGGACCGAACGAGTACCCACCGTTGAAATTCATGGTTCCGGCGCCGGTGAATGTGAGCAATCCCTCTCCGTGTGTCAGCAATGTGGAGAACGTCATCGTCCCCGCTCCGAGACTGATTTCTGCCGTCGTTCCCGTCGTGCCTGTGCTCAACGTTACCGTGTTGCCAAACGTCGCGGATCCACTCGTGACGATGATCTTTCCATTCCTGCCCGCCGTGGTGTTGGTCGCATTGATGGTTGAAGTTCCGGAAACTGACGCGCTGCCTGCATTGATATTCCAGGCCGTCAACACTGCTGCTGTCGGTTGGTTCAGTGTGACATTTCCATTCACCGTCAAAGAACTCGTTCCGCTGTGAGTCAGGGAGCTGGCCGTTCCGCTTGCCGTGAAGGTCAGACTTGTGCAGGTTGCGTTGACCTTCAATGTATCCGTTGAACCGGCTCCAATCGTTAACGGGCCGAAGGTCGTGGAGGTTGTGCCGCCGATAGTCTTTGTCGCACCGGAGAAAGTGACTCCGTTCGCCCCTGCACTGAGCGTTCCGCCATTGTTCGTCCAATTGCCTGCCACCGTCACTGCACCCGCCAACGTTTGCGTTCCGGAATTCAATTGCACGTTTCCGAACGTCATCGCCGCCGTGGGGGTAATTGTTGCCGATGCCGTGAACGTCGAATTGCTCGTCGCATTAAGTGTCAAAGCCGTCGCTGCGGTGAGGCTGTTCGCAAAGGTCAGGTTTGCACCAGCAACGGTTGTGAGAATCGGAGCAGCCGATGCGGTTGGGCCGAATGCGTACGTGGAATTGAAGTTGATTGTCCCCGTCCCGGACACAGCAATCGTTCCTTCCGTATGACTCAGAGCCGCACCAAAGGTGATGCTCCCCGTCGATACGGTAATGACAGCCGTCACGGAGCTGGTTCCTGTCGAGAGGGTCGTTGTACCCTGAAGGTCCAGCGATCCCGACGTCACTGCAATCTGAGCGACGCGCGTGGCTGTAATGTTTGTTGCATTCAGCGTTGTTGTCCCCGTTACAGTTGCTGAGCCCGCGTTGACGTTCCATGACGTCACTACTGCCGCCGTCGGCTGGTTCACTGTGACATTCCCGTTGACGGTGAGGTTGCTCGTCCCGCTATGGGTGAGGGAACTTGCCGTGCCGCTTGCAGTAAACGTGAGACTTGTAGAGGAGGTGTTGACCTTCAATGTGTCAGTGGATCCCGCACCGATCGTCAACGGCCCGAAGGTCGTGGAGGTGGTGCCGCCGATGGTCTTTGTCGCTCCGGAGAAAGTGACTCCACTCGCCCCTGCGATGAGGGTTCCGCCATTGTTTGTCCAGTTGCCTGCCACCGTCACTGCACCGGCCAACGTTTGTGTCCCGGAATTCAGTTGCACATTCCCGAACGTGATCGCCGCTGTGGGCGTGATCGTCGCTGATGCTGTGAAGACTGCAGTACTGGTTGCGTTGAACGTGAGTGCCGCTGTACTCACCGTCAGGTTACCGCCGAAGTTGATGGTCTCGCCGGCGAGCGTCGTAAATATGCCTCCGGACTTGCTGTACCCTCCGTTGAAATTGATGGTTCCAGCCGTCGTTGTGTTCTGTATGGTTCCGCCGCTTTGCGTCAGGAGCCCCGTGACCGAAATGCTTCCGGTGTTCGTGAGCGTCATGGTCCCCGCCGACCACGTAAAGCCCACAGCCCGAGTGAAGGAAACCGAGCCCGTGGAAACGCTGATGGTTTGCGTGTTGGTCGCTGACAGTGTAGGAGTCCCTGCGATCGTGGCTGAGAATGCGCCGCAAGCCAGCGTCATCGCGACGTTGACATTGCCCGGGTTGATCGCCAAGCTCCCTGCACGACCTCCCGCGGTTGTTACGTTCAGACTTCCCCCTGCCCCGATGGTCAGGGTTGTTGCTGTCGCCGTCGCGCTACCGATGGTAAGAGAACCGCACACCGCAGCTGTTCCAATCGTGAGGTTAACACCCGAATTGATGACGACGCTATCGGTGTTGATCGGTACACGGCCCTGACTCCAGGTGGCGCCTGCCCACGTTGCGCCGGCAGATGCCACGTTCGTCACCTGGGCCCGAGTCTGAACACTCGCAACTGCAATGAGTAACGCGACAAGTGCAGTCGTGCCGACAATGCGTTTCACTATGTGCAGATTCCGGTTCAACCTATTCCTGTGGTTTTCGGTCGATGGAGGAATCCGTTGTCATTACACAGCATGTGCACCAGCCAGAGTGTTCGAGGTCCCGGACAGCAGACCGGAAACGATGAGGAGCAATGAACTCTTCATCGACGCTTTGTCGATGAAATAATCGGCGCAATGCTGTTGAGCCATGTGCCGATAGGTTTCACCGGCATTGAGGGACACAATGACGACTTTCGTCAACGGCAGTTGCGCTTTGATTGCCTGCGCCGCTTCGAGACCGCTTCTGTAGGGCATGTTGATATCGATCAGCACAAGGTCTGGCCGATGTCGCACCGTTTGCTCAATCGCCTCGTTGCCGTCAACCGCTTCAGCGACAACTTCGACCCCTTGCTGCAGGCTGAGAAAACCGGCGACCGTGCGACGGAAGCCGTCGTGATCGTCTGCCAGAAGAACTTTGAGTCTGTCCATGATGATGTTCCTTCTTGTGTTGTGTGGTCGGTGGTTAGGTGGTGACTTTTGCGGAGGAGGGAGTCCACTCTGGGTCGGGCAACCTTGAAGTTTTGAACGTTGCCTCCAGACTGGGTTTCAGGACGGACTTCAATATGAATCCGTCCGCCCTTGCTTCTTGCGCCTGCGTTCTATAAAAGGGACTGTCATTCAGGGTCGCCAGCAGCACCTTCGTTGCGGGCCAGCGATCCTTAATGATCCTTGTTGCCTCAATTCCGTTTTTGTGAGGCATTGCGATGTCCATCAACACCACATCGGGTGTGAGTTTGCCGACTTGCTCGACGGCTTCGTCGCCGTCGCAAGCTTCGCCGATAACGGAGACATTGGGAAGTCGATCAAGAAATTCATGAACGATTCTCCGGAAGTCTGTGTGGTCGTCGGCGATGAGAACCTTAATCCGGTTCATGGGATACCTCCTGGAATGAATTGTGATAGGAATGGTTACAGGATTGCTGAGGAAAAAGTATCCAGCTATTGGCGGGAATACATTGGTTTTTGGCCGTATTTTTGGAAATACGGGCGAAGCCGTAGAGGACTACGGAACTTACCGTAGCTAAGACGTTCAGAATGTAGTCGGGTGGAGAAGGTTGAAGGAGGAGACCAGCGGATCAGGGAATGGAAATCCGTGGAAGCGGGGAATCAGTCAGGATTTGCCGGTTTTGCGCTCGATAGCATAACGGACGAGTTTCGCGGTGTCGTGAATGTCGAGCTTCTGCATGATGTTTGTGCGGTGGGTGTCAACGGTGCGTGGACTGATGAAGAGTTTGTCGGCAATCTGCTGATTGTTCAGCCCCTCGGCAATATAGCTGAGAACTTCCATTTCCCGCTTTGTCAGCTTTTCATCCGGATCCAGGCTTGCCACGTCGCGATGTTCCGCTTTGCGAAGATACCCTTGAACCATGATCTCAGAAACTCTTGGACTGAAGAACTTCTCTCCCTTCGCCACGGCTCTGATGGCCGCCGCAAGTTCATCTTTATTGCTGTTCTTGAGGATGTACCCTCCCGCTCCGGAACGGAGAATTTGAAAGACGTATTCTTCGTTGTCATGCATCGTCAGAACAAGAACTTTCGTGTCGGGCGATTGCTTCCGGATGATTCGTGTTGCTTCGATTCCTGACACCTTCGGCATTGAAAGGTCGATAACAACGACGTCGGGTTTCAGGTCCATCGTCATGGTAATCGCCTGATCCCCGTCGCTGGCCTCTCCCACCGTGGAGAACTCCTTGTAGGATTCCAAGAGTTTCATCAGGCCGCTCCGGACAAGCGGATGGTCGTCCGCAATCAGGATTCTGATCTTTTCCATTCTTTTTGCACTTTTTCCGATTTTGTCAGCGGAATCTCCACAGTTACTACTGTTCCCTTTCCGGGTGCGCTGTCTATGGTCAGGGTTCCATTGAACGAGCTCGCCCGTTCCCTCATGCTCACCAGTCCCATCCCTTCCCGTCCGGGGTTGCGGGCAACCTGGGATCGCAGCGCAATCCCCTTTCCATTATCCTCCACCGTCATCCGGATCCTCTCTTCCTGCATGATGATCTGTACGGTGGTTTCCGTTGCGCCGGCATGCTTGGCAACATTGTTGAGTGCTTCCTGGGCGATCCGGTAGAGCCCGATCTCGATTGAGGGGTCCAGTCGTTTTGAGAGGCCGTGGGCATGAAACTGCACATCACAATTTCTTCGTTTTGAGAACTGCTCGCAGAAGAGCTGGAGCGCAGGCGCGAGGCCGAAATCGTCGAGCACGCTCGGCATGAGGTTGTAGGAAATCTCCCGGGCTTCTTTCATTGCGTTGTCGAGAAGGTTTTTCACTTCCACCAATCGTTTCCGCTCGTCCGCTCCGCCCGCAAATGTGTCTTCCAGGATCTCGAGATTGAATTTGACGGCCGTCAGAATCTGTCCCAACCCGTCGTGGATTTCGCGCGCGATGCGGCGTCGTTCCTCCTCTTGCGCCGTGACCCGCGCTCCCGTCAGGAGCTCAAGCTCTTGCTCCCGTTTGATCAGGTTTTCATACAGCTCTGCGTTGGATACCGCAATGGAGGATTTCTCCGCCAGAGATCCGAGCAGCCGGAGCTCCCGGTCGGAGAAAATATGATACTTCCGAAATCCGACCACGAGCATTCCTTCTGTGCGTTGGTTCACAACCAGGGGAAACGTAACAATGGAGACAATCTGCTCACTCGTAAGGATGGGAAAACTTTCCGTGGGATAGGATGGATTTCGTCCAAAGTCCTGCACCACGACGGGTTCCCGCGCGCCCAGAAATTCACGATGGATCCCAAGGACCTGGTACGAGTCCGACGGCAGCGGTTTCTGATTCCCTTTCATCGCCCGCCAGGCGTAGAGGCTGTTTTCCTCATCATACATCAGAACTCCGGCGAAATCGGCGCGCGTCAGCAGCGTTGCATTTTCTGTGATCGCGTGAAGGGTTTTGGCAAGGTCGACCATCGCCACGAGCTGCCGGTCGATCTTCATCATCGTCTCCTGCTCCCACAGCCAGAGCGCCTGATCGCGTTCGAGCATTTTCCGCTCAGTGATATCCCTGAACGAAGCCTGCACGGCCGATTCGTCGTTCCACATCATCGAAGTAGCGTTCATCTCCAGGTCGATGACCTTGCCGGTCCTGGTCAATCCGCGCACTTCAAAGTTGCGCACGATGCTCTCCCCCGACTGACGCCCGTCGCTCTCAAAAGCGACAAACGGCCGGCTCGCCGGCGCAACGATGTCGTTCAAGGTGAGCTGTGACATCTCTTCGGCTGAACCGTAGCCGAATATCCGGACAGCGCTCGGGTTTGCGTAGAAGATTCGCTGACGCTGGATAATGACGATCCCGTCGAGCGAACCCTCCACGATCGAACGGTACTTCGTCTGGGATTCCTGGTACTTCCTCGAAAGCTTCTGGTGTTCCGACACATCGTTTGCGAGAAAGACAAAACCCTGCATCTCCCCGCCCTTCTTGATTGCGGACACGGAAAAGATCACCGGGAAACTCCTTCCCGCATGAGTCGTGTACTGTCCTTCCATGAGCATCAAATGGTGCCCAGCAGATTCCGGTGAACGGGCAGATTCCAGAACACGCGCAGCGCCACTCACAATGGAAGATATCGGCGTTCCGGTCACCGTCCGCTCGTTGAAGCCGAGCGATGCCCGGAAGGAGGCGTTGGAGAACACAATACGCCCCTCCGGATCGGTCACAGCCAGGAGATCCCTCAGTGCATCCACGATAGCACTGCTCGCCGATTCCGGCGTCAAGGCGACATGTTCGTACCGGACCACCGCATAGGTAACAAACGCCGCCAGCGAGGTTGTGCCTACGACCGCCACGTAGAATGATTCGACCCCCATCAACGGCGTAACGTTATCGACGAGGATTGCCAGCAAAAGCGGAATTGCGACACCAAGGAGGACAAACAGCGTCCGACTGCGCTCTTTTTCGGAGGTTCCGTTTTTCCACTGTTCGTAGCAGACCCACAAGGCAATGAGGGATACGACGGCTGACCAAAGAAGGAAGATCGAGTACCCCGCTGCGTGAGCAGAGGTATACCCTGACTCGACCGCGCGCGTCTCGGTAATGAATCCGGCTGACTGTGCCAGGCAAAAGAGAATCGTGGGTCCGTAGATCAGCGGATAAAGCCACTTCCGACTGAGGGTCGCACGTCGCGAAGTGAGGGCGAGAGAAAAATGCAGGAAAAACGCCGGAGTGAAAAAATAACCGATGTGGCCGACGAGGTTGGCGATGTTCGCATGTCGGGGGTTTTGAATAAGCCGGAGGACAAATTCGCCCCTGTCACCGAACACCAGGCTGAGGAGGACGAGCGCCCACAACCGGTTGACCGCGCTGCGCGGGTTCTTCGAAAGGACAAAGAACGCGAATGCCAGCTTGAGGGCGACGGCGAGCAGGTCCACCACCGCCTCTTCGGTTGGAACGAAGAAAGCACCCTGAATGACAAGTATGACGAATGCGATCATAGGGAATCGTCATCCACGTGGCAGACAAAAGACCGCCGGTTCGTCATCTCGTCAGCAACTATTTGCCGATGAGCTTCTTGTAGGCGGCAGTATCGAGCAGATGACCCAACCCTGCCCCGTCCTGAATCCGGATCTTGACCATCCAACCGCGCTCGTAGGGTTCCTTATTCACCACTTCAGGGCTGTCCTGCACTTCCTTGTTGATGTCAATGACCTCGCCGTTGACCGGAGCGTACAGGTCGGAGACGGCTTTGACCGCCTCGATCGTGCCGAATGATTTGCCCTGTTCAACTTTTGTTCCCACAGGCGGAAGCTCGACAAAAACGACGTCCCCGAGCTCGCTTTGCGCAAAATCCGTTATCCCGACCAAGCCGGTCTGTCCCTCCACACGAATCCATTCGTGATCTTTGGTGTACCGAAGGTTTTCTGGAAAGTTCATTCTGGTCCTCTGCGTGATTCGATGCGTACGCGAACATGATTCGAACGTAATTTACTAATCTTTAAACTCAAAAGTCTCGAGAAATTTTGTGTCAAAATTCCCGGACTGGAATTTCTCATTCCTCATCAATTTCTTGTGGAAGGGAATCGTCGTCTTGATCCCTTCAACGACAAACTCGTCGAGCGCGTAGAACATCTTTTCGCACGCTTCGGCGCGGGACTTGCTCTTGACGATCAGTTTCGCCACGAGCGAGTCATAGTAGGGGGGTATTTCGTACCCGTCGTAGGCGTGGGTGTCTACCCGGACGCCGAATCCGCTCGGGAAATGAAGCGTCGTAATGCGCCCGGGGGACGGGCGAAAATCGTAATTGGGATCCTCTGCGTTGATTCTGCATTCGATGGCGTGCCATTGTGGCTTCAGAAGCCCCTTCTTCAGTTTTGCCCCCGATGCCACTTCAATCTGGGTTCGCAGGAGATCGATTCCGTACACCTCCTCCGTCACCGGGTGCTCCACCTGGATCCGGGTGTTCATTTCCATGAAATAGAAATTCTTGTCCTTGTCGAAGAGGAACTCGATCGTTCCCGCCCCAACGTACCCGACACTTTTCGCACCCTTCACCGCGGCCGCGCCCATCATTTCCCGCAATTCCGGC
Source organism: Bacteroidota bacterium (assembly GCA_049644265.1). GTDB lineage: Bacteria > Bacteroidota > Ignavibacteria > UBA10030 > UBA10030 > JBARRO01. The sequence goes on along the minus strand of JBARRO010000117.1, from coordinate 10,966 downwards.
GTCAGGGCCGGTGAGGGAGACTCTTCAACGAGCTTCTGATGGCGCCGCTGAATGCTGCAGTCGCGTTCTCCATAATGAATGACCGTGCCGTGCCGATCCCCCATGACCTGGATTTCGATATGTCTGGGTTCCTCGACATATTTTTCGATATAGACGGCAGGGTTGGCAAAGGCGGTTTCAGCTTCGTGACTCGCGGTCTTGAACGAATTCTCGATCTCCGCTGCATCGCGCACAATCCTCATTCCCCGTCCGCCACCTCCGGCCGTCGCCTTGATGATCACAGGGAATCCTATCTCGCCTGCAACCTTTTTCGCTTCCTTGACGTCCGAGATAACGCCGTCACTTCCAGGGATGACCGGCACTCCCGCCTTTCGCATCGTGTCCTTCGCCAGTGCTTTGTCTCCCATCCGCGAAATCGCATCCGCAGAAGGCCCAATAAAGGTTATGCCTGAAGAAGCACAGATTTCAGCAAAGTTCGCGTTTTCTGCGAGAAAACCGTACCCGGGATGGATAGCGTCTGCGTTTGTGACTTCTGCGGCTGCGAGGAGTCGGGGAATGTTCAGATAGCTTTCTTTGCTGGATGGCGGGCCGATACAAACGGCTTCATCGGCAAATTTCACAGGGAGCGAATAACGGTCGGCCTCCGAATACACCGCCACGGTCTTCACCCCCAATTCACGGCAGGCACGAATAATCCGGAGCGCAATTTCTCCGCGGTTGGCAATGAGTATTTTCTTAAACAATGCAGTCTTGTGCGATGTGGAGAGTTGGGGTGCAGCGTACGGAGGATCAACCCAGGTCAATCAGGAAGAGAACCTGATTGTACTCGACGGGTTTCCCGTTTTCGACCATGACCTTGACGATCGAGCCATCCACGTCGGACTCGATTTCGTTCATCAACTTCATGGCTTCAACAATACAGAGAACCGTGCCTGACTTGACGGACTGTCCGACGTCGACATAATTCTCTGCATCGGGAGCGGGTGCCCGATAGAAAGTTCCGACGATGGGCGACCGGACTTCGTGGTATTGTTTCTCTGCCTTGGCTGGGGCCTGGGGTGCGCTGATTGCCGCTGCCGGTTGGGGCGCCGTCTGTGCCTGGGGAAAGGGGTATGGTGGCACCTGGTAGTTCATGACCGAATTTCTATGCCGCGCTACACGGATTTTCTTCCCCTCCTCCTCAATTTCGAGCTCATCAACGTGACTGTTTTCGAGTAGCCGGATGATTTTCTTGATGTACGTAAGTTCCAATGAGGTCTCCTTGTGTTGATGAGTTCCCAAACCGGCCCCTGACTTGGACAAAGCCTAGTTCACCCTCTCAAGGTACTTTCCCGTCCGAGTATCAACCCGGATCGTATCCCCCTCATTAATGAACAGCGGAACGTTAATCATCGCGCCAGTTTCCACTTTGGCGGGCTTCTGAGCGCCGGTTGCCGTATCACCTCGTACCCCCGGTACAGTCTCCACCACCTTCAGTTCCACGTTGAATGGTATTTCGGCGCCAACAATATCCATTCCCACCATCTGAAGCTGGACGGTCTCACCCTCTTTCAGAAACTTCGCTCCTTCTCCAAGTGCCTTCTCATCGACGGGCATTTGTTCATAGTTTTTCTTGTCCATGAACTGAAAGCTGGCCCCATCATGATAGAGGTACTGGAACTCCTTCTGTTCGACTCGGACTTCTTCCACGTCTTCGCCGGAACGGAACCGGGTCTCCACGACCCTCCCATTCCTCAGGTTTCTAAGTTTGGCTTGCACAAACGCCCTGAGATTTCCCGGTGTACGGTGAATGTACTCCTCAATCCGATGAAGCTCTCCGTTGAACATGATTACCATACCAATTCGAAAATTTGCTGTAGTCGCCATAAAAACTCGAAAAATCCTCTCTTTTTGTCAAAAAGTTATGCAATTTTGATAGATTTTGGGGTGCAAAAGATAACCAATCTTGGAGGGAATGTCAAGAGAAGCATAAGAATTAATTTGAAGAATTTGATATGATTTTTGGAAAAACTGACGAAAAAATATCAACTTTTGACGAAAAATAGCAGTTTTTCATCCAAAATGATTGCCCGGTTGCGGAGGATACCTGAACGAGCCTGGGGAGACACTTTTGTCTTTATTGAAGACGTAGACAGATACTTGCCGGCAACATCAAAAAACCATTGAAATTGGCTGAAAGGACTGAGTCTTTTGGGGAGAGTGCTTTATAGTTAGAATGTTTAGTGGTATATTTGGTCGCAAAAATCAGAACCTTTTTCGTTTTTTTCCTCTTTTTAGGTGGATCCAATGCTGACAGATCTGAAGAAGATTGACTACCACGAGAACATCCTATCGACCATCGGAAATACCCCACTGGTAAGGCTGAACAAGATTAACAAGGGCTACAAGCCGCTCATCCTGGCAAAGATCGAGTACTTCAACCCGGGAGGATCGGTCAAAGATCGAATTGGCCCCGAGATTATTGAGGAAGCGGAGCGTGAAGGTCGGCTCAAACCAGGCGGGACCATTGTCGAGGCAACTTCGGGGAACACGGGAATGGGGCTGGCACTGGCTGCGGCAGTGAAAGGCTACAAGTGCGTCTTTACCATGCCGGACAAGATGAGCATCGAGAAGATCAGACTTCTTCGGGCGTTGGGGGCAGAAGTTATCGTCACACCGACGGCCGTGCCTCACGAGTCACCCGAGAGTTACACCGAAGTTGCCAAGCGGGTCGTCCGCGAAACTCCCAACTCCATCCTCGCCAACCAGTATTACAATCCAAAGAATCCCGAATCGCATCTCAAGACAACCGGGCCGGAAATCTGGAAGCAGACCGGAGGGCAGATCGATTACTTTGTGTGCGGCATCGGCACCGGCGGAACAATCAGCGGCGTGGGACATTTTCTGAAGGACCAGAATCCCCAGGTCAAGGTTGTCGGCATTGATCCCAAAGGGTCGGTCTTACGGGAGTACTACTACACAAAAAAATTCACTCCGACGTTCAAAACGTACAAAGTTGAGGGCATTGGCCAGGACTACGTTCCGGGAGTCCTGCAGTTTCAGTTTGTTGATGAAGTGATCGAAGTAACAGACAAAGAGTCGTTCCACATGGCGCGGCGCATGACCCGCGAAGAGGGAATTTTTGTGGGGGGTTCAGCCGGGACGGCCATGGCGGGAGCGCTCAAAGTCGCCGAACGTCTCGGAGAGAAAGACGTTATGGTGGTTCTGCTTCCTGATGCCGGCGAACGGTACCTCAGCAAGATCTATAACGACGACTGGATGAGAGAGAACCGGTTCCTTGTCCCCGAGAAGATCACCATTCGATTTGTTCTTGAGGGAAAGAAAGGCGTTCCGAGAATCATTTCTGTCGACCCCGTGACAACGGTTCGGAAGGCGCTCGATTATATCAGCGAGAACAACGTCTCTCAGCTTCCGGTCATTGACAAGGGAGAGCCGGTCGGCAGCGTGGAAGAAAGCGATCTCATGAGCGCCGTACTGGGGAATCCTGCTCTCTTCGACGCCCCGGTGACCTCACTCATGAAGCCCACGTTCCCAAGGGTCCATGTCGATGAATCAATCAACCAGGCGATCTCCCTGCTCTCCAAGAAATTTGCGGCCGTGTTGGTGGAGGAGGAGAATAAGGTTGTGGGAATCCTGACGAGGTATGATGTGATTGAGTATATGTCCCGGTAGCGCGCCTGTCTGCCGTGTAGTTCTTCAGTATTTCGGTAACACGATTTGTACATTTTGGCTAGTTTTCAGTACAAAGGATGCTACCGATGAACGACTCGACAGCTTGGGCCGTGACCAGTAAATGGATCACCATTCTCGAAGAATACGAGAAGGTGAAGGCTGGTCAGAGTGTTTTGTTCAACAGCGTGAACGAGCTTTGTGAAGCGCATCGTATCCATCGCAAGGACATTCGTAAATACTATGAACGATGGATCAAGTCCGGGAAAAAGCGCTCATCGCTTCTGCCGCAGAAGCGAGGTCCTCGTCCAGGAAAGCACAAGTTGCTTTCCAAGCAGGAGGAACGGATTATTATCAAGATCCACCGGAGGCTTGGAGCCAACGAGTTCGAGATCTTCGAGATGCTGAAGAATCGCTTGCCGGTCCATCCTTCCGTCTCGACGATCTATCGCACGTTCAAACGATATCCGTTGAACAAACAACACTCCAAGCCCGTTAAACGCTATGAGAAGCGCTACCCCGGCGAACTGCTCCATGCCGATACCTATCAGCTGGCCAAAGCGATGATGCTCACCCGGCAACGGCATTACCTCCTGGGCATCGTGGACGATTATAGTCGCTTAGCCTATCTCGAGCTGATCCAGGCCAACAACGCCGCGGAAGTCGCCAAAGCGTTTTTCCATGGCCTACGATACTTCCTGGCTCATGGCATTCGCCCAGAACGTGTCATGACCGACAACGGCGTAGAGTTTACGGCCTTCACCAGCCAGAAAGCAAAGAAGACGCACTTCTTCGAAACGATGCTCAGTATTGTCGGTATCCAGCACCAGTATACTCGGCCCTATCACCCTCAAACCAACGGCAAGGTGGAGCGCTTCTGGCAAATCGTCAACCGAGAATGTATCTTTCACGCGAAACTCGGACAAACCCCTGCAACCCTGTCCGATGAACTCAACAGCTTTCTCTACCGTTACAACTACGAACGCAGGCACGGAAGCCTGAACTATACAACACCTTTAGACCGCCTGCGCCTTGTTACCGAAACCCTGAAGTAGTACACTGCCGGCAGGCAGGGATTCTCACAGATACCCACGGATACGAGATGTCGCAATGACCGACTGGTCCTCTCTTCCTGAGGGAATCAGATTCCCGCTTAAAACATGCGGGAATGACATTGGCTATTTGTTTGCTCATACTTCGTATCGTCACCCCCACATGTTGTAAGTGGGGGTCTGATACACTAGGAAAAACCCCGGGATCTTATCGTGGCATTTGCTCTTCGTGTTATATGTGTCTTCAGTATGTTCAAACCAAAACAAACCCTGGCACTTCCTCTTAATTTTCCAATTCATTCAGAGAATCGCATCCGTGAAAATCCGTGAAATCCGCTCCAATCCGCGCATAGCGACGAAGGTGGTTCATGCAGCCATTGAGCCCGACCCCACCACCGGCTCCATCATGACTCCCGTTCACCTCACTTCGACGTATGTCCAGCAGGAGTTGGGGGTGAACAAAGGGTATGAATATGCCCGCGTCTCGAACCCGACGAGGACCGTCCTCGAGAACAACATTGCAATCCTCGAGGGAGGGAAAGAAGGGCTGGCGTTTGGATCCGGGATGGCCGCGATCTCGGCAATCTTCCATCTCCTGAAATCCGGAGATCACGTCCTCGTTTCCAAAAATGTCTACGGCGGGACCTATCGGCTTGGGAAGCTCATCCTGAGCAACTACAATCTCGATTTCGAGTTTATCGATTCGACGAACTTGGACATCGTCAAGAAATCGGCCAGACCGAACACCAGGATGGTTTTCGTCGAAACGCCGACCAACCCGACAATGGAAATTACGGACCTCACAGGAATCGCGAAGATCTGCAGGTCCCGGAAGATTGTTTCAATTGTCGACAATACGTTCGCAAGCCCCTACCTCCAAAGGCCCCTCGAGCACGGCATCGACATTGTCATGCACAGTGCGACGAAGTATCTCAACGGCCACAGCGACATGCTCGGCGGTCTGCTCGTTCTCAATGACCCCGAACTGATTGAGAGGCTCCGTTTTATCCAGAAATCCACCGGCGGGATTATGAGTCCGTTCGAGGCCTGGATGTGCCTCCGGGGGATCAAAACCCTGGCTGTCCGCATGGACCGGTCCTGCTCCAACGCGATGGAAGTGGCGACCTTTCTTAAGAGCCACCGGAAAGTAAAAAAAGTCAACTATCCCGGCCTCATATCACATCCCCAGCACCACCTCGCCAAGACGCAGATGGACGGATTCGGTGGTATGATTTCGTTCGACCTCGGAAGCCTGGAAAGTGCGAAGACGTTCCTCAAGCGTGTCCGGCTTTGTGCCCTCGCGGAGAGTCTCGGGGGGGTGGAGACTCTCATTTCGCATCCGGCGACAATGACCCATGCTTCGGTTCCTCCCGAAGAGCGGAACAGGATCGGAGTGACGGATGGGCTGGTGAGGATTTCGGTGGGGATTGAGGATGTGGAAGACATCATCGAGGATTTGAAACAGGCGCTCAGCGCTCTCTAGGCCTGCATCACTGGAAGCACAATGAGAGTGCGGGTGTTCCGGCCGTCGGAACGTTTTTCTTTGGATTTGAACTGTGAAATCGTCACTCTGCTTTCTCTCTCTCTTTTCTGTTTTCTCCCTCGACGCACAACTCCTCCCCGTTGATTCGGTCTGGGTCGAGCAAACACTTGCGTCGATGTCGCTCGACGAGAAGATCGGCCAGCTCATCATGCCGCCACATCTCTACCTCGACGAGTCGAAAGAGCTCATCGAGAAATATCACGTCGGCGGATTCTGGTTTGCCAAGTCGGAAGCCGTGAGAATCGCCCGGGAGCTGAACGCACTCCAGCAGGCGTCGAAGTACCCTTTGCTTATTGCCGCGGATTTCGAAAAAGGAGCCGGCACGCACGTTGACGGAGCGACGGATTTGCCGATTAATATGGCGCTCGGGGCGTCCCGAGACCCGGAGCTTGCTTACCGTGCCGCGGCGTTAACCGCGAAGGAGGCGCGCGCGATTGGCGTCCATGTGAACTTCGCGCCCGTAATGGATGTCAACAACAACCCGGATAACCCGGTCATCAACATTCGCTCCTACGGAGAGGACCCGACCCTCGTTGCCGGACTTGCGGAGGCGGCAATCCGCGGATATCAACAGAATGGAATTCTTGCGACGGGGAAGCACTTCCCCGGCCATGGCAATACTTCGGTCGATTCACACTCGAGACTCGGAATCATCGAAGGGAATTCTGCGGAAATGGATTCCCTCGAGTTGCTGCCGTACACGGAGGTCTTAAAGAAGAATCCCCCGGCCTGCATCATGTCCGCTCACCTCTGGGTGAAAGCCCTCGATAATGACACTATTCCCGCGACGTTTTCAAGGAATGCGCTGACACTGCTCTTGCGGGGCCGCCTTGGATTTGACGGCATCATCTTTCCCGATGCCATGGTCATGGGCGGACTCACCTCCCGATATACCTCGGAAGAGGCGTCATTACGGACGATCCAGGCGGGATGCGACATTCTCCTCTGGCCGCCAAATCCTCAAACATCGTTTGAAACTCTGAAGAATGCAGTCCAAAGTGGGGATGTTTCAGTCGAGAGGATCAATCAGTCGGTTCGAAGAATCCTGCGGGCCAAGACCTGTGTCGGATTGCAGAAGAATCGATCAGTTGATGTGGAAAAGATTCCGGGGCTCGTGGGGACAGAGGCAAACTACAACGAGGCAAAACAAATCGCGGCAAAGTGTCTCACCCTGGTCAAAGACGACGGTAAGCTTCTCCCTCTGAACATCGGCCAGCATGTGCTCGTGGTAACGATGAATAATTCGGGAGGAAACGCGATGATGTCCCGAACCCTTGTCTCCTTTCCTTCTGAACTGAGCAATATCAGCCCCAGGATTACTCAATTCAACCTCCCCGAAACCATCACCGACCTGGACACTCAACGCGCTCTTGATCTCGCAAGACAATCGGATGTGGTTGTGATTGCCGCCTATGTACGCATCTTCCTCGGCAGCGGAACCGTCGGTCTGCCCGCCAGCCAGCGGGCGTTCATCGAACAGATGGCACTGGCCAATGTAAAGGTGGTCGTGGTGTCGTTCGGGAACCCGTACATCGGATCTTCGTTGCCGTTCGTTTCAACGTATGTCTGCGCTTACGATAACGCTAAGGCATTACAGCAGACTGCAGCGGAGGCATTATTTGGCAGGTCAGGGTTTGGGGGAAAATTGCCGGTGACGATTTCGAAGACTATGAAATTCGGAGATGGGATTGAAAAGAAGTGAGTTTGCCACAAAAGGCTCAAAGGGCGCAAAACGTTTTGTGAATTTTGTGCCTTCTGTCGCTCCAAACTCCTTATGAACTCCTAGTAAAGCAGGTATTTAGAACGAATCTTGTTGAATCCAGCCACATCGTCTCCCCACATTGCAGCGATCGTTGCAGCCGAGATTCCGCTGTCGATGGCCACCCGAAGTTTCGTCGTCCCCGCCAGCCGGTCGATGCTCCCTCTCCATTGAAAATGATTCGGAAAGAGACGTTTTGCAGCAGAAAGGATGTACACGGCAGTCTTCACCGGTTGGAATGCGTTTCGGTCTGATACCCTCACGAAAATGCCGGAGCATTTTTGCCCTTTGTGTTTCGGATTGTTCGTCACATTGGGAATCTCCGCAGGCGTAAACTCAGTCGGTTCAAACTGCACTCCTTCGAGCTTGTACGTGTTCAGGGTGTCTGCCAGCCTTTTCCCGTCGACATAGGGTGCGCCCAGGTACTCAAACGGGCGGTCGCTGCCACGCCCCTCTGAAATGTTCGTCCCTTCAATGAGACATGTTCCCGGATACACAATGGCTGTTTGGAGTGTCGCCATGTTGGGCGACGGCTTCACCCATTTCAATCCGGTTTCATCCATCCACATTTCTCTTTTCCAACCTTCCATCTTCACGACCGTAAGCTTCGCCTTGATTCCGTTTTTGAGCCATCCCTCCTCGTTGAACATCGTCGCGAGTTCTCCGACGGTCATTCCGTGCGCAATCGGCGTCGGGTTGAGACCGACAAACGACCGGAGCGAGTCAGTCCGAATGAAACCTTCCACCCATGTACCGCGGATCGGATTGGGCCGATCAAGAACGACAAACGGTATTCCCTTTTCTGCCGCACCCTCCATGGCAAGCGCAAGCGTGCTCTCAAACGTGTAGAACCGCACTCCGACATCCTGAATATCATAGACAAGGACGTCGACATCCTTCAACATTTCCGGGGTGGGTTTGTTGATCTTACCGTAGAGCGAATACACCGGGAGGCCGGTCTTCGTATCCACGCCATGCTGGACGGTTCTTCCATCCGGTGCGTCTCCACGAATCCCATGCTCGGGCCCAAAGAGAACTCGGAGGGTCGTGTTCTTGCTTTCAGCCAGTACATCGGCGAGATGACGTCCGTCGGAAAGCAGCGCGGAGTGGTTCGTCACCAACCCAACGCGTTTTCCCTCGACGAGAGAGAAATACTTCTCAAAAAGGAGGTCGGCTCCGGTCTTCACCTGCCCCGAAGCAAGGGTGATCCATGCAGAAACCAGAAGCGTAAGACATCGACTCCATTTCATTTTGACCTCCGTTTCAGCGACTGAATTTATGATCTTCCTCGCTCTTCACCCTGTCTCTCCGTTTCCCCGTTACTCCTTCGCAGCTTTTTGTCACCCCTGCACCTTCATGCTCATATGAAGTTCTTCGCAAACCCCCAGGCAGCAATTGTCATTCCGTCCCAAATGACACCGGACACGATCCTCGCCTCGATCTCAATCGGGGTGAGAGTCACTTTCTCAAACTCTTCGGTCATATCCGGATTTTGCTTTACCTTCAAAAGATCCTTTGCCATATAGACCCTGCAGATCTCGTCCGTCACACCGTTGTACGGATTGAATTCTCCCACGATCTGCCAAACCCGCGCAGAGAATCCCGCCTCTTCTGCAAGCTCCTCTCCGGCTGTTTGATCGAACGAGGATCCATCCTTGACTCCGCCGCAGGGAAACTCGAGGCTCTCTTTGCCGTTGAGGTAACGGTATTGATTGACGAGGACAAGCCTGCCGTCATTCAGGACCGGCACAATAAGGCTCGAACCATTGGTGTGGACGTAGTGGTAATCTCCCTGCCTGGCATTCGGAAGTTCAAAACGATCCTTGCGGTATTCCCACCAGGGATTCTTCTGGACGACGGATTCGGAAAGCTTTTTCCACTTCGGGAGAGACATGAGGAGATTTTCGATGTAGATTGTCAATTGAAGATTGTAGATTGAAAATTGAATGTTGTGGATGAAAGTGTTGGGTGGTAGGTGGTCCTTTCATGTTTCACTATTCACGATTTACGATTCACTATTTACCATTCACTGTTTACTGTTCACCTTTCACTATTTACGATTCACCATTCACTTTTCACTGTTTACTGTTCACTTTTCACGTTTCACTATCCGCTAGTACCATTCACTACTCACCTCTCGCCACTCATTGTTCATTGCTCATTGACTCCCTACCCCACCAACTCTCTCTCCGAAAAGAAAAAGGCTACTTCGATGCGTCCGTTCTCCGGAGAGTCTGATCCGTGCACAATATTCTCCCCTTTGTTATCGGCGTAGACTTTCCGGATCGTTCCTTCAGCGGCATCCTTCGGGTCTGTGGCGCCGATGAGCTTACGGAAATCCGCGACAGCGTTCTGTTTTTCCAGGGCAATGGGGACGCAAGGTCCGCTCGACATGAACTCGACCAGCCCGTCGTAGAAAGGCCGGCCCTTATGGACAGCATAGAATGCGCCTGCCGTTTCTTTGGTCAGATGGAGCTGCTTGAAGCCCAGGACTTTGAATCCTGCCTTTTGAATGCGGGCGAGAACTTCACCCTGAAGATTTTTTCGTACACAGTCGGGTTTGAGGATTGCGAGAGTGCGTTCAGGAGACATGGGAGAAGTTTAAGGTTGAGGTTAAGGTTAAGGTTAAGGTTAAGGTTAAGGAATTGTCGATTGTAGATTGAAGATTGTAGATTGAAGGTTGAAGATTGAAAATTAAGGATTTAGGGTTTCGGGTTTTACTTGTTTTACGATTCACTCTTTACTCTTCACTTTTCACTTTTCACTTTTCACTTTTTACCATTCACAATTCACTATTTACTCTTCACTGTTTACTGTTCACCCTCCCATCTCATACTCCTTATACTTCCTACTGGTTGAGTGCCTAATGAAAGTAGACTAATTTTTGTTTGACAGTTGGGTTCAGAGGAAACGAAAGCGTTTTCAGTTGTTTGGGTTGTTGGT
>JBARRO010000116.1:0-5812 GCA_049644265.1 Bacteroidota bacterium | reverse complement strand
GGATTAGTATGGATCCAACCAGCTTTTTCTCTTATCGACGAATATTTGGTCGAGTCCGGTTCGTCATGCATGTATCTAAGGACCCATGTGGTCGGCACGTTCTTTTCAAACCAATCAGCCCATTTGTCTGAGGCAGTTTGCCAAACGGTCTTAGTCGGTGGGAAAAACCCCGAGCTGCGACCGCTCGGCTGATCGTATGTTCCGATGGAATACGTTCCGTTTCCAACGCCAACTCCGGGACCGTCATACCCGTAGGCCTCTGTATAAAATTCCCCGGTGTAATACCCACTCGCCCGACGGTCCAGAGAGTCAACAGTCTGGTTGAAACTTAAGTCCATTCTATGGCGGTGAGCCATTTTGTAATACTCTTGTTCAATGGAATAATAGGCAGGCGAAAACGAACGCACGCCATGTTTTGTGGAAATGCCCTCACTGAACGTAAAAAAGAAATTATGAAAATGCGTACTATCCGGCAAATCAAAATTATGCACTTCCAACTCTACAGGTATGGTTCTCACCAGATCGGTTTGAACGCGGATCTCTAGGTCTCCTTTGTATTGACCTGGAGGTGTCTGCCTTGGGATATAGATGTCAACCCATACGCCTTGGTTTTGTTTCGCTTCAATGTTGAAGGGGGCCCCACCTTTATCAGTACCAACTTCGACGGGGATCAGCCCATCGGGAATAGGGCCAAGATAATAGTCTGAAGGTCGCGCGCCATCCCACCACATGCTTGGGTTCCTCGTGCGCTTGGTAACTCGGATGTAATGTTCCCTGAATATTTCGATTCGTTTACCGACTGAACTTGTAAGTGGTCGTTTGTTGGTGACGTTTTCAATAACGTATGCAGGTCCCACCAAACTCTTTAGCGACACCGACACATGTTTTGCTCCCTGTTTTCCTGATTCAATAACCACCTGAAAAGCAACGATTTCATTGCGAGCTCCAAAGATGGCAACACGCTTGTCATTCCAAACAGGGTTATTGGAACTTTGAGCGAGCGGATGATTCAAATCGTCTTGCCGGATTTTCTCGCAGTCATCTACCGCCCAGATTCGGTTTATTCCGAGATGATCTTGGGCGACAAGAAGTGAAACGTTCAGGAAGAAGGCGAATAAAACTCTTTGTAAAAACCGAATGTTTACCATATGTAAAGTCTCTCAGTGCGCTTACTCTGATTTCGACATTTGTTGATTTCCACGATGTCTTTTAGACAGCAAGCAGCACTATAGATTAAGATCAAGAATATTTTCACATCCATGTTCCTAAACAGCAATCTCAAGTTATTCTTCATCCATTCTTTTATGACTTCGTATCTGTTATAGTTGATATTTGTGAGGGTAGCCAAGCTCTTGCCGTGTATCTCATGGAAAGCGGTCACAAAACTCCGATTCTTCAACCTATCAGTATGTTGGTCCCTATAATGAACTCCGAAACAATCAGGAATTAATCCGATTTTTATTCCATGATAAATGCATCGATTGAGATAGTTGTTGTCTTCGCCGTAATGAGGAAAAAGCGGCATAAAGCCGCCGATGGTCTCGATGGTTGACTTCGAAACCAACCATATAGCAGCATTTACGAATCTTGTCTCATAAATATCTTTGACTTTGCCAGTCACAACGTCGGATAGCATGCGCGGTGTATTCTCTTTTAGCAAGCAATCTGAAAAAAGATAATCGACATGACCATCACCAGATAAATGAATGGGACTAAGAACGCCGTACTCGGGATGCTTGATTTGTTCCTTAATGAGATTAGACACTTCGGACGAAGTAATGGACGCATCCTGATTCAGGAATACGATGTATCGATAGTCGTTCCTAATAACATGCTCAATTCCGACATTATTTGCTTTTCCGAATCCAATGTTTTTCTTGAGCTCAATAAGATGGCATTTGAATCCCTTGAGAATTGCAATTGTGTCGTCGCTTGAGTTATTATCAACAAAAACGACATTGAATCGCCTGCATAGATCTTTCAGGTTTACTCTTACTTTGTCATACCAATTTGAAAAGTTGAACGTCACTATTATTACATAAACACCTCTTGGTTTTTTCGCGACCTTCATAGTATCCTGTTTTGCTTCTTCATCAAGTATAGCGTTTTCGGTAGCCAAACCAAATGTTTGGTGACAAAGAGAAGGTTCTGCAGACTTAAGGAAGTAAATGCGCTCCAAACCATTTTGAAGGTATAACGGAAGTAATCCCTCAAGGTTATCTTGTTGGAATAGGATATTATCGAGTGCAAGATGTAGGTTCTCAACTTCCTTACGGGAAAACCAGCAAAGTTTGCAGAAAACCAATCGAGCATGCTGATGTCTTTTTCCATCATTGGAACATCGACTTTCTTCGATAATCCTCCTTCGTTCCTTCGGTACACTGCGGTAATATCGCTCAAGAAATATATGGGTCCAAAGTAAGCACACACCATAAACAACAACCTATCTCCAGATAGGTAACCAATCGGAAATGTGATATTCTGAATAAGCACCTTTTTAAACATGAACGTTGCGGTATGAAATATTCTGCCCGCTAACAAATCATTCAATGTAATAGTGTTTCTCGTGTAGTTACGAAAGACTCTGACGGTTTCTCCATCGGTGACTTTGCATTGAGTTGCTATCCCGGTATATGTTGGATTTTGTTCTAGGATGTCGACTTGTTTCTGCAACTTAAGAGGATCTGTCCAATAGTCATCGCCTTCGCATAACGCGATATACTTTCCACGACACTTTGGGAACACAAATTCAGACCAAGGCTTCCTCCCCAAAGAATATTGGTTCACTTTCTGGTAAATTGGCTTTATAAGCTCCTTGTGTTTTTCTTCGTAGTCTCTGATAATATTTGCAGTACTATCTGTTGAGGCATCGTCATGAATGATGATCTCGTACTCGAAATCGGTCAGCTGAATCAGGAATCCCTCTATGGCATAGCGAATGTATTGCTCGTGATTATAAGTGATACAACAAATGCTCACCAGAGGATCTTTACCGCTCATGTAACTACCGATTGAATTGAAAGAGTGTCATTTACTATTTCTCATCTAGATTCGTCCTTCGTGAGACCAATGAACCCTTCTCCCCTCCGAGGTCGTTTCAGGTTCGAATGCCAATCATCCTTCGCAAGGTTTTTCTTGGGGGGCAGCGTTTGATGTTGTTGTACTCGGCCTAGATGGTACCATTATCAACGTGAATGCTCTGGCCTGTAATCGAGTCAGCAAAATCTGAAATCAAGAACAGTATCGTTCGAGCAACTGAATCAAGGGATGTAGCTTGCTTCAAAGACGTCCGCTTGTAGATTCTGTCCTTTTGTTCCTCGTTCAGCGAAGCGTTCATAGATGTTTCCATAAAGCCAGCAACGACACAGTTTGACCTGATGCCACGCTCTCCCCATTCTCGTGCTGTATTCTTCGAAAACGCCTCGAGCGCCCCCTTTGTTGAAGCATACATCGCTAACCCTTTGTATCCGGTGTGAACGGAGACGCTGGACACATGGACAATACTTCCTTTCACTCTATGTAGTAGCATTTGCCGGATGGCGCTCTTTGAACAAATCAACGGCGCAAAGACGTTTACCTTGAACATGGTCTCCAGTTTTTGTAAGTCGATATTAGTCACGAGATCGTCATATGCTATCGCTGCATTGTTAACAAGGGCGTGTATTGGAGTATCCAACCCGATTGTCTCTTTGAAGATTGTTTTATGTATCTGTTCAACGTCTGCCAAATCGTAAGAAATTACTAACAGTCGGTCACGGTACTCCTCTTTGAGCTTTTCAAGATCTCTGTTCAACGTTCTATTGATGGCATACACTGTATCGCCATTCTGCAGAAAATATTGAGTCACTTTTAGCCCAAGTCCTCTCGAAGCTCCAGTAACAATCACATTCTTCATCGTCTTGACTTCTTGCCTGTTCTTGTTCTTTCGATGGAATCCACAAAATTCACGACTCTTGGTATTTTGAATTCCTGCAACCTTGTTCTGAGCCTCTGAATGATCTGAGGAACCGTCACAGAAGGATCACTTCGCACAACGTCAGCACAGACAACATTCCCGATAACGGAATTCGATTTGGAATAAACCAAAACTTCTAGGATTCCTTTATGAGAAAGGATGACTTCCTCAACTTCATTGGGATCAACTTTGTACCCACCGACGTTGATAATTTCGACTTTTCGAGACAGAAAACGGATCTTAAGGGGGTTTTCAGAGATTAGCTCAACTATGTCACCGGTCGCATACCATGTACTACCGACCGCAATTTGCTCGCTACCACCCATCAAAGAAGAGCGAATAAAAAGCTCATTATTCTCGATCTTGATGCTTTCCTTTAGCGGCTCGTCAATCGTAAAAAATTCATCTTCAGAAGCAAAAACTGTCCCAGCTTCAGTTGAAGCGTACACATTGAGAAACTTCGCATTGGGGAATGCCTTGCCCAAGCTAGCCCGAAGCGAAGAATCGATCTTCTCTCCTCCGGATGTGACCCGCTTTACGCCTAGGGCGCCTTTCTCAATAGGTATCAAAAGTCGGTAAAAAGTCGGCGTCGCAGATATGTTCGTTATCCCGTGCCTCTCGATCTCTTCGAGCACCCTCTCCCTCGAAAGGCCAAACAGCCGAATCATCGGATTGCCATTCAAAATAGCCTGGAAGAAAACCTGTAATCCCGCAATGTGCGTCGGGTTATACGCAAACCCCCACACGTCATCTCGGTGTGCGTCGCCTACTCGTGTGGCTCGCGTAATCGTCCCAATCGAATGAGTAACTTTCTTGGGGATTCCCGTTGTGCCAGATGTAAAAAGTGAGATGTGCCAGTTCTTCGAAGTCAATATGCTCATCTTCAATTCATCCGCCGCACGAACTTCCAATTTGCTCTGAATCGGAAGTCTTTCGTCTACTTGCCTGCCCTTTCCCAGGAGTGCATCTAATTCGCTTTCTGTGAAATCATAATCGAGGATCTGTATGGCCTTGCCTAGCAATATCGACAAGATAATATGCCTGAAGATTTCGTAGTAATCCCCGCTATATACAATCGGCAAATAGTCTTTGGCCCCCCTAAGATCGTCGAATAATCGCTCATAAGAATAGGTGGAAGACGTTAGTGGGTCAACGAAGAAAATCTTATCCATGATGCGAGATCTTGCTCAGGACTTCTCCGACGGTATTTACGATTCCTTTGTCAAATATGTCGACCGAAAATTCCCTTTCGATAAGAACCGTAAGCTGCGCCAGATCCAAGCTGTCGAATCCAATCTTGTCTCTAAGGTGATCCCCCCCTTCTATCGATTGAATCATCTTTCTCCCTCTAAACTCCAACACGTTATTGATGATGCTCAGTAGCTTCTTTTCGATCGGATCCATTAGATGACTCGCTTGAATGTTTTTGTGTTCCTCGACGAGCTAATCATGTTCGGGGGGAGGTTCTCATGGATGTATGTCAAGGCGTCAATTTGGTTGAAATCTCCAATCTTGAGACCTTTGAAAATGAATGCGTTTGAACCCATGAGGCAGCCTTCGCCAATTTCGACATCACCGCTGACCCGTGCACCGGGAAGGATTATAGAGTGCTTTCGAATAATCGAGTCGTGGCCAATTGAAGCATTGAGGTTGACAATAACGTGATCTTCCAAAACTGCATTCGACGAGATCGAAGCATTCGCCCCGACATAGCATCCTTTACCAAGTTTTGCACTGGGTGCTACGAAGGCGGTAGGATTGACAATGGTAGACGGCTCGAAATTTGACAGTTTCGTCACAACTTCAACACATTTCAAGCGCAAATCGTAACCTGTAAAGCCAATAATGTATGAAATC
>JBARRO010000115.1:0-1757 GCA_049644265.1 Bacteroidota bacterium | reverse complement strand
GAATAATGTACTCCTGGACCGTTTCGTTGAACCGGCGACGCTCAACCGAAATGCGATTCTCTGTCCCCTCGAGTTCAACGATCAAACTCTGAAAAGTCTCGTTCGATTTGAGGTTGGGGTAGTTCTCCGTGACCACGAGCAAGCGCGAGAGCGCTGAAGACAATCCGTCCTGGGCCTTCTGGAACCGCGCAAATGCTTCCGGGTCGCGCAGCACTTCCGGCGTCACTTTCAACTGGCCGACTCCTGCACGGGCCGCAGTGACGTTTTCCAGGACTTCACGCTCCTGCTTTGCGAATCCTTTCACCGATTCCATGACATTCGGGATAAGGTCGTACCGGCGTTGATATTGGTTTTCAACCTGCCCCCAACCGGACCGGACGGTTTCGTCCGCAACCACAATCTTGTTGTAGACTGAGACACTCCATCCCACGATGATGAGGAGGATGAGAAGAATCCCCGATACAACGACTAACGTAATTGCCAAGCCTCTGTTCATAAGAATAATATCCCCTTGTAGGTGTTGTGAGAGTGAGAAGAAGCCCTAATTTCAGCCAGATTTCGCCGTAGAATCTAGTGATTGTAGCAAAACTTCGCCCGAAAAACAAGGAGAGACGTCGGCAGGGTTCTGGTGGTAAAGAGGGATAAGAACTGATTCGGATGGTGGGAAGAAGAATCAGGTCGGTGAATGCCGGATCCGGCGAGTGTTGAACGTTACTGAAGGAGAGACCGTGCGATGACCACACGCTGGATTTCTGATGTACCCTCATAGATTTCCGTGATCTTGGCGTCGCGAAGGTAGCGCTCAACCTTGTACTCTCTGATGTACCCGTACCCGCCATGAATTTGGATCGCTTCCAGCGCTGACTCCACTGCCACTTTCGAGGCGAACAGTTTCGCCATTGCAGCGGCCGGCCCGTATTTTCCTTTTCGATCCTTGATCTGTGCGGCGTTCAGGGTCAGCAGGCGCGCGGCGCCGATATTCGTCGCCATGTCGGCAAGTTTGAATTGGATCACCTGCAGGTTTGCGATGGGGACGTCAAAGGCTTTTCGTTCTTTGCTGTACTTGATCGAGGCTTCGAGACATGCCTGGGCAATTCCGAGGGCCTGCGAGGCAATGCCGATTCTTCCTCCGTCAAGCGTTTTAAGTGCAAACTTCATCCCAGATCCTTCGTCGCCGATCCTGTTGGATGCGGGAATCCGGCAATCCTGAAATGCCAGCGAAACCGTGTCCGAAGAACGAATCCCCAGTTTCTTTTCTTTCTTGGCCACCGAGAATCCCCCCGTACCTTTTTCAACGATAAACGCGCTCACGCCTTTGGCCCCTTTTGAACGGTCCGTTGAAGCCATAACCAGTACGACGTCTGCGTTGGATCCGTTTGTAATGAAGTTCTTGGCCCCGTTGATGACATAGTGGTCACCGTCACGGACTGCAGTCGTTCGCTGGTTTGTTGCGTCGCTGCCCGCCTCAGGTTCCGACAATGCAAACGCTCCAAGCTTCTTGCCCGCGGCAAGGTCTGGAAGGAATTTGCGCCTCTGTTCCTCCGAGCCAAACGTTTCTATTCCCCAGCAGACTAACGAATTGTTGACGGACATGATGACGCCGGCGGAAGCGTCGACTTTCGATATCTCCTCCATGGCCAGGACGTAGGAAATCGTGTCCAGTCCCGCACCGCCGTATTGTTCCGGAACCATCATCCCCATGAAACCAAGCTCGCCCATTTCCTTGACTGCGTCGTACGGAAACAATTCCTGCTCGT
>JBARRO010000114.1:0-40103 GCA_049644265.1 Bacteroidota bacterium | reverse complement strand
GGTCAGGTCCATCATGTCGTTCAACAGGGCGATGACTTTGTCGATGGAGGAAGTCATATAGCCCAGAAGTTCCTTTTGCTGGTCGCCGACGGATCCCGCCATGCCCTTCAACAGGTATCCAATGCTTTGCTTGAGGCCGGCGATGGGATTGTGGAGATCGTAGAGAAGCCGGGAGGTATGCTCGGCCTGAAGTCTGCGTATCCGATCTTCGGCGTCGCGTGTCTTCAGAAGGGCACGGAGGGACGGGACAAGCTGATCCATGTCGATGGGTTTCGTCAGGTACTCGCGCGCACCCAGCTTCATGGCTTCGACCGCCATGCTCACATCGCTCATTCCTGTCACCATTACTACTTCGGTCTGGCTTGAGTTCTTCTTGATATAGCGAAGGACTTCAAGGCCATTCGCCCCCGGCATCTTGATGTCGAGGATGGCGACGTCAAAATCCTTCGACTGGACCTTCTTGATGGCATCGAGCCCGTCGGGCGCCTGTTCGACTTCAAACCCTTCATCTCCTAGCCAGGCGGCAATGGTCATTCGCAGCGGATCTTCATCGTCTGCAATGAGAACGCTAATCTTGTCTTGCTCCATAGATCAAGGGATTAAGAGTGTGAGGAGTTGGGGGATCTGGCCAGGGATCTTTGAAAGAATTACAGGACGGGATTCCTAAAGAGAGACAGTTCCCTCTCGCGCTTGAGATTATAACCAGATTCGGCTGAAAAGTCAATGAGTATCTGGCATTTACATTTTTACATATTTATTGAATTTCAGGGACTCCTCTGCTACATTGCAGAGCGGCGTACTCCCACTATCCCCTCAAAGCATCCATGCGTTCCTATCCGATTGACGGCGACGGCCTCACCATTGCACAGGTCCATGACATTGCAAACGGTGTGGCAGGAATCAAGCTCACTTCAAAGGCAAGAAAGCAAGTCTCTTTGGCACGAGACCTTGTCGAGAAATGGGTGGCGAATGAAGAGACCGTCTACGGAATCACGACCGGGTTTGGGGAATTTGCCAACGTTCGAATAGGCCCATCCGACATCGAGCAGCTCCAGGTCAACCTGATCCTCAGTCACGCCGCCGGTGCAGGGGAAATGCTTCCGCTGGAAGTGGTGCGGGCGATGATGGCGCTGCGTGTCAACGCGCTCGCAAAAGGATTTTCAGGAATTCGCCTTGAGACGATCGAGTTGCTCGTCCGCATGTTGAATGCCGGAATCATCCCTGATATCCCGTCGCAGGGGTCGGTTGGAGCAAGCGGAGATCTCGTCCAGCTTTCACACCTCGTTCTTGCGATGATGGGGATCGGATCGTCAACGGTGGCGGAAAAAAAGCTCCCTTCGTCGACCGCCCTGAAGAATGCCCGTCTGAAGCCAGCCCGCCTGAAGGCCAAAGAAGGACTCGCGCTGATCAACGGAACGCAAATGATGACCGCCTATGCCGCTCTTGCGGTTCATCAGGCAAGGAAGCTCTGTGCAATAGCCGATGTCGCAGCGGGACTCAGCGTCGAGGCTCTGCGCGGAAGTGATACCCCATTCGACGCGCGCATCCACGCGCTGCGGCCCTTCCATGGACAACGGGCGGCAGCTTCCAACCTTCGTCGAATGATGAAGGGAAGCGAGATCCGGGAATCTCATCGATTCAATGACCAGAGAGTGCAGGATGCCTATTCGATGCGATGCATTCCCCAGGTTCACGGAGCATCACGCGACGCGATTGAGTATGCACATAACGTTGTTTCAATTGAGATCAACTCTGCGAACGATAATCCGCTCATTTTTCCCAAGGATGGCGTGCACCTCGAAGGCGGCAATTTTCACGGCCAGCCGATCGCACTTGCCATGGATTTCCTCGCGATTGCACTCTCCGAGTTGGCGAGTATTTCCGAGCGCCGCATCGAGAGACTCGTGAACGGCTCGTTAAGCGGACTTCCGCGCTTTCTGACGAGAAATGGGGGATTGAATTCGGGGCTGATGATCGCCCAATACACGGCCGCATCAATCGTCTCCGAGAACAAGGTGCTGTCCCATCCCGCGAGTGTAGATTCCATCCCTACTTCGGCGAATCAGGAAGATCATAACAGCATGGGCTCAATAAGCGCTCAGAAGGCATGGAAAGTTCTGAAAAACGTGCAGACGGTTCTTGCCATTGAACTTCTGTGCGCAGCCCAGGGAATGGACTTTGCAAAACATATGGGCGGGAGGAAAGCAATGAGGGGGGGAACGGGGACAGAAGCGGCTTACCAACACGTGCGAAAGCATATCCGACACCTCGAGAAAGATCGCGTGCTGCACGAAGATATCCAAACAGCGCTCGGATTGGTCCTTGATGGCTCGGTTCTTGACCGTGTAGAATCTACCATAGGCAAACTCGAATAATTACTTCACTCCACTACTCATCTACTCATCTACTCAACTACTCCACTACTTCCCCATGAAACTCAAAAAAGAATTCCTCCGAACACTTCCCAAAGTACTGCTCCATGATCATTTGGACGGGGGACTTCGCCCTGAGACGGTCATCGAGCTCGCGAAAGACAGCGGCTACAAGAAGCTCCCTACACAGGATGCCGGCGCGTTGGCCGAGTGGTTCCACAGGGGCGCAACCCGTGGAAGCCTGCCCCTGTTCCTTGAAGGGTTCGAACACACATGCGGTATCATGCAGACGGAAGAAGCGCTTGAGCGGGTTGCATATGAGACGTTGGAGGATATGAAGAAGGATGGAGTGGTCTATCTGGAGACGCGGTTCGCTCCGGTTTTTCACGCATCCAAGGGATTGCACCTGGAAACCATCGTCAAGTCCGTGCTTCGCGGACTCAACCGCGGAAGAAAAGATTTCGGGGTCCAGTACGGACTGATTCTGTGCGCCATGCGACACATGAAACCGTCGGTCTCACAGGAGATTGCGGAACTCGCCGTGGACTTTCGGAACCAGGGTGTGGTAGGATTCGATCTCGCGGGCGAAGAAGGCGGGTACCCGCCGAAGAAGCACGTTGATGCGTTTCATTACATTCAGCGGGAGAATTTCAACATCACCGTGCATGCGGGCGAAGCGTTTGGAAAGGAATCAATCTGGCAGGCGATCCAGTGGTGCGGGGCGCACAGGATTGGACACGCCACCCGGTTGGTGGAAGATATGAAGGTGAAGGATGGGGAAGTATTGAACATGGGGACCCTGGCGCAATATGTCCTCGACAAACGCATTCCTCTGGAGATCTGTCTTACGAGCAACGTTCACACAGGCGCCGTCAAGCGCATGGAAGACCACCCGTTTGGAATCCTCTACAAGTACAAGTTTCGCGTCATGCTGAACACCGACGACCGCCTCATGAGCAACATCACGCTCACGGACGAATACCAGACGGCAAGCGAAACGTTCGGGTTGAAACTCGAGAACCTTGAGAAGCTCACGATCAACGCCATGAAGAGCGCATTCATTCCGTACAAGCAACGCATCGCGATCATTTATGATGTACTGAAACCGGGATTTGCCAAAGCCAGGGCCAGTCTCGAACAGCACGCCCGAAAGAAAACCTGATTGTTGTTCCCCGCGAGGTCCGCGTGAAGGTCGCATCGCCCTGACCAACATCCCGCATCAAGGAGGAGGACCTATGAACCATCAACATATCCACTGGCTCGGACACGCCTCGTTTCGCATTGAAGATGGTGCCACGCAAATCTACATCGACCCCTGGAAGCTTCCCCACAATTCCCCCAAAGCCGACGTCGTCCTGATCACCCACGCCCACTACGACCATTTCTCGCCCGACGATATCGCTAAGATCAGAAAAGAATCGACGACGTTCTTCGGACCGAAGGATGTCGCCTACCAGCTGGACGGCAATGTGTTCTCTGTCCTGCCGGGACAATCGTATTCCGTCGGTGAGCTGAAACTCCGCACGGTCCACGCCTATAACCTCGGAAAACAATTCCATCCGAAGCAGAACAACTGGGTGGGGTACGTTCTGACTCTTTCCACGGGCCAGAAGATCTATCACTCGGGAGATACCGATTTCACGCCGGAGATGCGGACGGTGGTCACGGACTTTGCCTTGCTCGCGTGCGGCGGAACCTACACCATGTCGGCAAAGGACGCTGTTGTCGCGGCTTCAGCATTCAAACCCCACACGGTGATCCCCATGCATTGCGGGGATATTGTGGGAACAATGCAGGACGCGGAAGAAGTAAAGAATACGTTCAAAGGGGAGACGGTGATTAAGAATGTAGAGCGCTCGTGATTGCGCAGATCATGCAGATTTAGCGCAGATGGCAGATTACGCAGATGAGAAAACGATCTTAAGGAGGGGGAATCGTGGAAGGAAAACAAGAAAAAGACTTCTCAGAAGAAGACTATCCAAAAAAAGAGGTCACCGAAAAGATCATCGGGGCAGCTTTCACCGTGCATAACAAGCTTGGGTCGGGGTTTGTTGAGAAGATTTATGAAAACGCGCTGGTCAAGGAACTTCAGATTCTTGGCCTAAAGGCCGAACCTCAAAAGCCACTCAAGGTTCTCTACGGCGGAGATGTCCTGGGGGAGTTTTCAGCGGATATTTTGGTCGAGGATTGTGTCTTGGTAGAATTAAAGGCGACGCACGGACTTGAGCGGAACCATGAAGATAAGCTCTTACACTATCTGAAAGCGTCAGGAATTGAGGTGGGACTCCTCATCAATTTTGGCAGGAGCGTACAAGTAAGAAGGAAGGTTTGTACTCTCAGAAGAGGATCAAAATAGTCTGCGAAATCTGGTATCTGCGAGAAATCAGCTACATCTGCGTAATCGGCACCTCTTAACGCTTCGAATTCTCTTCTATCATCTGCAGCACGCGTTTGGCATCACGCTTCGGAATCCGCAATTTCAAAATAACCGATTTACCCTTGTATGTCTGTTCCAGCACCTCTGCCAGGTCATAGAGCTGGGATATCAACCGTTGGTCGGTCTGCGGGATTTTCACTTCCCGCTCGACGAACTCGCTCCGAAGCAGGAAGACGAGAGCATCGTTGAGGCCAAGGATGTTGATACCGCGCGTCGCTGAAATGAAAACATGGTTCGGATAGCGGGGGGCGAGAAGACTCAACACGTTTCGGTCCTGCAAACGATCGACTTTGTTGAACACCATAAGCGTTGTCTTATCCCCCGCACCGATGTCGCGGAGCGTCTCTTCGACGACCTTGATCTGATCCTCGAAGTATTTGCTCGAGACGTCCACGACATGAAGGAGAAGGTCTGCTTCGGTGATCTCTTCGAGTGTGCTCTTGAATGAAGCCACAAGATGGTGCGGCAGTTTCCTGATGAATCCGACCGTATCTGTCATGAGTAAATCCCCGCCGCCGCTCAAATGGACGAGCCGGGTGGTGGGGTCCAGAGTGGCGAACAGCCGGTTCTCAACAAACACATCGGAGCTGCTGAGCAGATTCAGGAGCGTTGACTTTCCGACGTTGGTGTAACCGACAAGAGCAGCGCGCGTGTGCTTGCCGCGGCCTTTTCGTTGCGTGACACGTTGCCGTCCGATTCGCTCGAGCTTCTCCTTCAGGTGGCCGATCCGCGTCCTGATCATCCTGCGGTCGGTCTCGATTTGTGTTTCACCCGGCCCCTTTGTCCCGATCCCTCCAAGCTGTTTTGAAAGATGTGTCCATTGACGCGTCAGGCGGGGGAGCAGATACTGCAACTGTGCCAGCTCGACCTGACTCTTCGCTTCGCTCGATTTTGCGCGGGCGGCGAAAATGTCGAGAATCAGCGAGCTGCGGTCGAGCACTTTGCACTCCAACGCCTTCTCGAGGTTCCTTACCTGGACAGCAGAAAGATCGTCGTCAAAAATCACGAGCGGGATTTTGTCCTCCACAACAATCTTTGCGATCTCCTCGACCTTGCCCTTTCCGATGAGGGTTGCGGGGTCAAAATGGATACGCTCCTGGCGGATTCTCATGACGACATCCGCGCCCGCGGTGTCCGCCAACAGCTCCAGCTCATCGAGCGATTCTTCGACTGCGGACTTCGATGCGACTCGGGTCGGGACGCCGATGAGAATGCACCGTTCTCTTCCCGTGTTTTCAAGTTCAATCATAGGTTATCCGGTCTGTGCAAGCACGGAGGCTTGCTCTTTTGTGCTGTCTCGCGCGACGAACATCTCCGCCAAAGCAAGCACCAAGGCAATCACAAGACAGTATTTCCAGAGCTCCGTCCCATACCGCGACTCAAGCACCAGGCGCCCGATCTCCTGCGGTTCCTGGACAATCCGGACGGACGAAGGATTGATTCCGACCCTCTTCAGAACGCGCCCGCGCACGTTTTCCTCGGCGGGGAATGTATTTGACTCGTGCGGATCTGTATTGACTGCAAACTTTTGAAGAGTGGTGCTCCCCGACTGGACAGCGTAAATCCCCGGGACTGCAGTTCCTCCAAACCGGACTATCCCTCCTGCTGAGACCTCAGAGGGTTTGAGAAGAATTTCCTGATGAGCAGGGTCGACAACGCTGAGCCTGCCCGAAACCGGAGGAATCCTGACTGACGCCTCATTGCCGGCCACAAATGACGGCTGATTTGATTGTTCCTGAGCGAGATAAGACACGGAACGGTGGAGCATCGGAACAAAAACGCCTTTGAGAGGAAAATCCGACCAGTCGACGGTTGCTGAAACTCCGGCAAGCAGGATTTTTCCGCGGCCAAGCTTCTGTTCAACAAGAAACGGAGCCCCGTTTGACAGGGAGATGATTGTTGTGGATTGCGGCGTGAGGACGTAGCGAACCCAGGTGGTGATGGCAGGGGATTCCAATATGCGTTGCCGGGTTTGGCCTGCGGGTTTGTTGCCGGGTCCTGAAGCCATCGCCTCCGTTTCAAACATGCCGGCGAACAGCGGATGCCGGAAATCGACTTTGCCAAATTCAACCGGTGACGTCGTTTCAGTCTTGTTCACGGATTCAACGCCTGCCATCGTTGGTATGCGGAGGGCGGATACAAACAGGCGATTATACATTTGTGGCGTTAGTTGCGGACCCGGAAACAGGATCAAACCACCCCCTTCTTCGGCGAATGAACGGAGCCTGTCGACCTGTCCCGTACTCATGTCTGCCGTGTTGGCGAGTATCACCACATCGGTTCTGGCAAGTTGGCCCGCAGTGAAGCGATCCATGCTGGATTCCTGAACTCTGAGCTCCGTGCTCCCGCCGGATTGGAGAGCACTCAGCGCAAGCAGGACATACTGGAGGTCCGAGGTCCTTCCGAGAAGGAGCACACGCACTTGTTCGGGAATGTACAACGCAAAGAAACGTCGGTTGTCGAATTCAAGGTCATCATCCTCGAGCTCAACCATGCCGTCAATGAATCCGGCCTTCCTCGCGATCACAGAAAACTCTGTTTCCACCATCTTCCCCGGCAACAGGTCAATCCCCTTTTGCGTGACGCGCTCGCCATTGAGAAAGACACTCAGAAGATGGTCCTGGATTGGTTTGTCGGAATAGCTTTCCAATCCAATCCGTACCGTGAATGGTTTTTCCGGTTCGAACAATGCGTTGGGAATGGACACTGACGTGATGCCAACGTTCAGAAGAGTACGTTGAGCGATCGGAATAAGGAAGAAATGCACATCCGACCCAAAGAGGTTCTCGGGTTGAGCGGGGTCGGAATGCGCCTCCACGCTGCCGGCCTGAAAATCTGAGATGACATACAGCTCCTTGTTGTAATTCTTTGATGCGGCAGTGAGTCTGGCGGCGTACCGCAGGGCTTCTTCGATTGTGCGATGGAGGAAGGAGGGTTTGACGGATTTGATCATCGAACGGACAAGGGAAAAATCCCGGGAAGAAGCGGGGAGTTCGTGATCCCCCGAGTTTGCTTCCGAAAGTTTGAGGAGGCAGTATTCATCCCCCTCCTTGAGAGCATCGAGGACTCTCAGTGCCGCATCCTGAGCTTCCCTCAACCGCTCTCCATGCGTGTCATTCGCAGTCATGCTTTGAGAGTCATCGAAAATCACCACCGCTGTTGTCTTCGCCTGTTCGCCAAGGCCGGCGGCGAGAGATCCCTTCAGCGTTGGCCTGGAAAAGGCTGCAACGATGAAGACGATCAGGAGAGTCCGCAGCGCCAGGAGGAGCAGCTGACGGATCTTGAGCCTGCGGATTTTTGTCCTCTGCAGCTCCTTGAGAAAGGTCAACGTGCTGAATTCGATCGTCTTGAGCTTCCGCAAATTCAGAAGATGCAGCAGGATGGGAATACCCGCGGCAATAAGTCCGAACAAAACGAATGGGTTCAGGAATGTCATAGGGTGGATCGGATAGAGTTCTTCGGAAGCGTTTATCAACATAAGTCGATAATGTCCGAAAATCAAGGAATGGCGGCGCAATCTGTTCTGTGGCATTTCGAAAATTTATTCGATAGCTTCACGGGCAGTTGACGTCTCATTCCCACCACCTCTCCGGACAGCGCTGTGGCAATATCGCCCGAAGGATTTAAGATTTTCTTCAACAAGTTCATCGATGAACATGCGGAGATGTTCCGGGGCAAGCATGTGGTCGATGTGCCTGCGGGGACGGGAGTCACTTCCCAGGCACTGATCGATGCCGGTGCCCGGGTTTCGCCCTTCGACCTCTTTCCCGAGTACTTCCGCGTCGTCGGCCTCGTGTGTCAACGCGCGAATGTTCTCGACGGGATCCCGCTCCAGCGACACACCGCAGACGTCGTGATTTGCCAGGAGGGGATTGAGCATTTCAGCGACCAATACAAAGCTCTTCAGGAGCTGAACAGGATTCTCAAGCCGGGAGGAGTCCTTCTCCTCACTACTCCGAATGCCTCAAACCTGCGTTCGAAGCTTAGCTACTTGTTTTCTGAGAGTGAGCGATTCGGAAGCCTTATGCCGCCCAACGAACTGGATTCCGTGTGGATGGTGCATCAACAGGCATCCAGGGAGATTTATTTCGGGCACATTTTTCTCATCGGGATTCAGAAACTGCGGGTGCTTGCAAGGCTATCGGGGTTTGCCATAGCGAAGATTCACTTCGAGCAGGCGAAACCCACTTCCGTTGTGCTCTTTCCTCTGCTCTATCCCTTTATAGTTCTCGTGAACCTGTGGACGTACCTCGGCAATCTCCGGAAGGCGTCGGCCGTCCCGCTGGCGAGGAGAAAGGAGGTGTATGGCGAGCAGTTGCGCCTCAGCATTCACCCGAAGATCCTTGTCGACGGCACCTTGTTTGTCGAATTCACAAAGGAATGTGACGCGGAGGAGGTTGCCGGGAGACTCACAAGCACTCATGAAAGTTTTGACGTTGCGACCTAGTATTTCACACTCCTATCCCTCCCGCTGCTTCTTTTGATATTGGCACGATAATTCGGTACTTTCATAAAACGACCATGAAGTACCGGGGATTTGTTCTCGCCGCTCTTGCCTTCGTCATCCTTCCCATCAACGCCCTTGCCGTCAGCGCCCGAAATGACTCTACGCAGGCGGGCTCGACGGTCATACGGCCATTGTTTGATGAGAATGCGCATCACCATGTCCAACTCATTAACCACCCGCAGGTTCGTTTGCCGCGTGTCGCTGTCGTCCTGAGTGGTGGCGGTGCCCGTGGTATTTCCTCCGTGGGAGTCCTCAAAGCGCTCGAACGAAACGACATTCCCGTCAATCTCATTGTCGGGACGAGTATCGGCAGCATCATTGGCGGACTGTATGCAGCAGGATATTCCACCGCCGACCTTCAGCTTCTTGCAGACACGACCCTATGGTCCGAAGTCCTGAGCTACGATGACGAGGCGCGCAGGAGGGACATGTTTCTTGACCAGAAGCTCGCGACCGACCGGAGCCTGCTCGTTCTTCGGTTCAACGGACTCGAACCGATCATTCCCTCGTCGCTCTCGACGGGACACCAGCTTACAAATTATCTCAACCTCCTGGCTTTGCAGGGAATCTACCATCCCAATCCAACCTTTGATGAAATGCGCATCCCGTTTCGCGCAGTGACAACGGACCTCATTTCAGGCAAGCAGGTCGTTCTCAAGAGTGGAGACCTTTCCGAGGCGATGCGCGCGAGCGTCGCCGTTCCCTTGCTCTTCAGCAGCGTCAGGAAAGACACGATGCAGCTCCTTGACGGCGGCCTCATTGCCAACATTCCTGTTGATGTTGCCCGGGACGAGGGCGCAGAGATCGTTGTTGCCGTCGATGTCACGAGTCCCTTGCGTCCCGCCCACAAGATCAATGCTCCTTGGGAAATCGGCGAACAGCTCATGGGCATCATGATGCAAATGGCAAATAGAACTGCGCTTGAAAAAGCGGACCTCGTCATCACACCGAACCTTGGCGGCCACATCTCGTCCGATTTTACGGGATTGGACTCACTGATCGAGCTGGGTGAGCGCGCGACAGAACTTGCCATCCCACGGTTGAAGGCGCTTCTTCACGATCGGCTTCTTGCGATGTCCGGGCCGAGGGGTCGGGAATACAAGAATCCTCAATTTGAAGTGGAGAGGATACTCCTGAGCGACAAATTTGGGAAATGGGTTGATGAACTCGGGAGGAAGCCCGGGGTTTCCGAAGCGGAGTTGCGTGAGTTTCTTACGGAATTGTATGAAGAGGGGGATTATCAGAATGTTGAAGCAACGGTTCAGGAGGGTTCCGACCGGACGAGAATCGGAATTCACATCACTCCCAATCCTTTTCTCACGTCTGTTTCCGTGGTCGGCGCCGAAGTGCTGAGCCAGGACTCTCTGCTCGCGGGCTTTCGGCCGCTTCTGGGCAAACGCCTGAACAATATTCAGGCAGAAAAAGCGCTTGAGGAGGTCCTCTCACTCTATCGCGAACACGGGTATTCGCTTGCGAGAATTCTCGATGCGAAATTCGACTCGACGTCCGGAGCCGCGACAATCTCGTTGGAGGAAGGAAGGATCTACAGGATTGAGATTGAAGGCACGACCAAGACGCGGGACTATGTGATCTGGCGCGAATTGCCCTGGCAGGAGGGTGATATTTTCCAGGTCGAAAAAATTGCCCAGGGTCTCACCAATCTCTATGGGACGAACCTTTTTGAGCAGGCGCTTATCAGGGTCCACAGGGAGGGAGAGCACAACATCGTCGTCATCAATGTCAGGGAGCGCAGTACGGAGCTCATTCGTTTCGGGATGCGAATCGACAACGAGCGGAACATCCAGCCCTCAATCGACGTGCGCGATGAGAACTTCCTCGGCATCGGGGCTGAACTTGGCGTCCGGGCATTTGGGGGTGGAAGGAATCAGAGCTACATCGGTGAGTTCATTGTCACACGAATCTTTAACTCGTACCTCACATTCGGATTGCGCGGGTACTCCTTGTCGCGCGATATCAATGTCTACAGTGATGAGCCCGAAGACGATCCCACGCGATTCAACAGGGTCAGGACGGGAGAATTCCGGGAGCTGAAGACCGGGTGGTCGGCATCGTTTGGATCTCAATTGGAACGGCTTGGAAGCGTGACCATAGAGGGGAGACTGGAAAAGCATCGACTGTCCAATCTCTTCAATCAACCGATTGATAATGACGAATACACCATCAGAGCCCTTCGTTTTGGAACCCGGGTCGATACGAAAGACAAATTTCCCTTTACTACGGACGGCATCGCGCTGAATTTTTCGTATGAAACGGCCCTTTCTTCGGTGGGAAGTGCTGTGTCGTACACGAAGATGTTGTTTGGGTATGATGTGTATCGGACCCTCTTCAACCGTCACACGCTCCACCCGAGGTTTGTCCTGGGACTTGCGGATGAATCGACTCCGGTGAGCGAGCTGTTCACGATTGGCGGACAGGAGTCATTTTTTGGATTCCGCGAGGACAATGCCCGCGGCAGACAGCTGTTTCTCGCCAGCATCGAATATCAGTACGCGCTTCCATTCAGAATCTTCTTCGACACGTATCTCAAAGTGCGCTATGACTTTGGATCGATCTGGGCGAAACCGGAG
Source organism: Bacteroidota bacterium (assembly GCA_049644265.1). GTDB lineage: Bacteria > Bacteroidota > Ignavibacteria > UBA10030 > UBA10030 > JBARRO01. The sequence continues at coordinate 28,199 of JBARRO010000114.1, read as the reverse complement.
GAAATACGGTTTATCGACCTGCATCACGGGCTCGGCATTGGGGTCGGCTTTGACACGGCAGTCGGGCCGGCAGAGTTTTCCCTCGGAAGAAGTTTCTACCTTCGGAAGGACCTTCTGGACCGTCCTTTGAGCCTTGGACCATTGGTGGGCTATTTCAGTATCGGCTATCCTCTTTAGAAGCGCAACGAATAGGGTATTCTCCCGTAAAGAAGAGAATACGCCACCCCATCGCACGACTGAGCAGGCGCTATGAAAAATCCCTTTGATTCGATGTCCCCCCGTTCCATCCGGATCATCTACAGCCTTTGTGCGACCCTCATCCTTGCTGCCTGCTTTGTGAACTTCTATCATCACATTTTCATCAGGATCACAGGGAACGATCAATGCCGTTGGACCGACAAGGGCACGTCTCGTATGCTGATCACCGAAATTGTTTCCGGCGGCGTCACGGAGTCGGCCGGAGTCAAAAACGGGGACTACCTTCTCAAGATTAATGACACGGAATTCAAAACGAGTCAGGACGCCCAGCTCTACATCAACAAGCTGGCCGGCACCGTCGTCCGCTACACCATCGAGCGCGACGGAAAGCAGTTTGACACAAATGTTTTGATTCTCAAATCGGTCAACATGGCCTACCTGGCCCAGTTTTTCTATGGACTCGGGTTCCTGCTCATGGGGATGGTTGTGGTTCTCGTCAGGCCGCAAGGGACGGTCCAGCGCATGTTTGCGCGCTATGGACTCTGGTCGATGCTCTTTTTTGGAATGTCAGCCACGGATTTCGGCGTGAACGATCCAACCTGGAAATTGGTCAACTTCCGTGTCGCCTTTTCAGTTGTCACGATTTTTGGCCTCCCGATGTTTGTGCGGTACTTCTGTTTCTTCCCGGTGCGAAAGAAAATTCTGGATCGTCGGTGGTTCACGGTTGCTCTCTATGCTGTCGCCGTTCTTTTGTATGTCGGACTCCTGTTGGCTCCGAGGATCCCTTTCTTGGTGAAGCTCAATGCCCCCATCTTCTATTCACGATATGCCTTCTACCTGGGCGGGCTTGCCGTGTTTGTGCATAGCTACGCCAGGTTGGTACAGCCGCAGCGGCGAAAAGAACTAAGGCCTATTCTGTTGGGAGTAGCGATCGGAATCCTGACGTTCTGCTATGTCATTGCCGTTTCCGTGATCAATCCGTTCGCCGCATTCCTGAATCCTACACTGCTGCTTCCCGCGTTCCTGATTATCATCGTGCCGATCATGTTTGGGTACGCGATCGTCCGGTATCGCCTCATGGATATCGACCTGATCATCAAACGCAGTCTTATCTATACGACCGTGACCGCGAGCGTTGCCGCGATCTACATTTTAACAGTGTACGGCCTCGGCAGTTTCATGACGTACGTCCTGGGAGTCGAGGAGAACCAGGCGCTTATCATCTTCGCCCTCGTGATTATTGCGTTTGCGTTCGACCCGTTGAAGCGACGCATGCAGGAGGGGATCGATCGCGTGTTCTACCAGGAGCGGTACAACTACCAGCGTGCGCTTCTCGAGTTCACGCGTGAACTCCCCGGAAAGATCAATCTGGAAGAAATCCTGAACTCGATAATTCATCGTATCTCTGACACGATGCATATTGAAAAAGTCTCGGTGGTCTTGTGCGACGAGACGGAGGGGTGTTTCAGTGTTTCGCAGAACATCGAGCAGGATTGCTGCTCATTCGGCGAAGTGGAGATGGGGCTCCTGAGTGTGCTGCGGGGGTCCAAACGGCCGCAGAGCTTTGCCATTCTGGCGTACGAACCGGATGCGATCAACCTGAACCCCGTCGACAAAGATAAACTGATCCGCTCGGGCGTCGTGCTTTCCATCCCCATGTTCCTCAAAGACCGGCTGGTTGGACTTATTAACGTCGGCCCCAAGCTGTCCGGCAAAGTGTACTCGCAGGAGGATATCGACCTGCTCTCGACGGTCGGAGGGCAGGCTGCTATTGCAATTGAAAACTCACGACTGCACAAGTCGGAAATCGAAAAGGAAAAAATCAAGGAAGAACTTTCCCTTGCCCTTCGCATCCAAAAGGGGCTTCTGCCGAAAGGGAATCCAACCATCCCGGGTTTGGAGGTCTCAGGCATTTCATTGCCAGCACTGACGGTTGGCGGCGATTACTACGACTTCATTGAAATGAGCCCGACGAAGCTGCTGGTCGTAGTCGCGGACGTCTCCGGGAAAGGGATGTCGGCAGCTCTCTATATGTCCAAGATCCAGGGAATGGTGCAGCTTGCGGCCCACATGTACGATTCGCCGAAAGAGATGCTCATCCATGTCAACAGGAGGATCTATGACGGAATCGAAAGGAAGTCGTTTATCACGATGATCCTTGCCCTGTTCGATATGACCAAACGCGAGGTGCGCATCTGCCGTGCAGGACACAACAAGGCGTTGATCGGAACGAACGGATCCCTGAAATACCTCGAGGGCGCCGGCATAGGGCTTGGCCTTGAGCGCGGACCGGTCTTTGAAAGCAACCTGGAGGAAATTGTCCAGCCGTTGAAAGCCGAGAGCATCTTCCTGTTCTACACCGACGGGTTGACGGAAGCGATGAATGAGCGCGGAACTCAGTTCGGTGAAGAAACCGTGACCGAACTCGTGAAGCGGAAACGTTTGCTCACAGCATCGGAGCTTCAGCACTCGATTGTCTCGGCGGTGGAGGAGTTTCGGGGAAGCGCCGAGCAGCACGACGACCTGACGATGGTCATCGTGAAAGCCGGCGAGTTGGGCCGATAAAGATTGTTTCCCGCTTTTTCTTTTCACGAAAAGTGTCTATATTCCTGGTGCTTCGTTTTCCAACTCATGAGAACAGCCGACCCATGACAACCAAACCACCCGCTGCCGTATCTGAATTCTCCCCCGAATCCCTGGAAAAGTTTGCCTACGGCATCGTCGCCGATGTCGAGACGCAGGAGCCGAACGACCGCAATCGGCTCGGATACCATGTCTGGGCATGGCTCAAAGAACACAAAGGAACTCTTCGTCAAGCCGTTTTGACATCCGGGTCCAGGACCAAACTTCCGCTGGAAAAAGTCTACGAACTCGTGAGCTCAAGGCTTCAGGAAAAAGGGATCCCGATTTCCTGACGCCCGGCTCGTGTGCTGCGCATCCCTAAGGTTCGACGAGTGCGTTGATGCGATTCGAATTCAATGACCTGCTTCTCTCGTTCATTCCTCTCTTCGTCGCCATCGATGTCTTTGGGGTCATTCCCCTGTTTCTTTCCCTCACCGAAAAGCTCCCACGCCCTCAAAAGAAAACACTCGTCACCCAGGCGACGTTGACGGCGCTCGGCGTCGCACTCGTGTTCCTCTTCGGGGGGCAGGCGATCTTCCGGTTCCTCGGCATTACAGAGAATGATTTTCGGGTCGGCGGGGGAATTGTCCTTTTGATTCTTGCGGTTGTCGAGCTTGTATTTTCGGACAATGCGCTCAGACGACCGGTGGAAAATGCAGGCGTTGTGCCGATTGGAATTCCTCTCATCATCGGACCCGCTGCGCTGACGACGATCCTGATTCTTGTCGACACCTACGGTTATGCGGTCACGATCATTTCTCTCCTTGCCAATCTGGCTGTTGTCTGGCTGGTGTTCCGGTACTCGGATGCCATCAGTGCTTTGATGGGGAAAACTACCTCGCAGGCCGTCGCAAAGGTTTCGGCGTTGTTCATGGTTGCGATTGCCGTGATGATGATTCGCGTAGGGCTTACGGCAATGATTTCACCACCGTAGTGAAAGGAGCTTGAATCGATGGACCTCGGATTGAAAGGGAAAGTTGCTCTCGTGGCTGCAGCGAGCAAGGGCCTTGGGAGGGCTTCTGCGCACGCGCTGGCCGCTGAAGGCGCCACCGTTATCATTTGCGGGCGCAACGAGAGGGATGTCCAGGATACGGCAAGGGAAATCACTGCGGCCACCGGTTCCATGGTGGTTCCGGTCAAAGCGGATGTTGCGAATCCGGCGGACATCAAACGGTTTGTCGATACCGCACGCGATCAATTCGGTACGGTCCATGTCCTTGTAAACAACGCAGGTGGGCCTCCGGTCGGCTCAATCCTGGAGCTCTCCGACGATGCGTGGGAGAAGGGATTTCAGCTGACGATGATGAGCATGGTCCGGATGACGCGGGAAGTTTTGCCGATGATGGCCCGCCAGAGGTGGGGGAGAATCATTACGATCACGTCGTTTGTGGCAAAGCAGCCGATCAACGAGCTTATCCTTTCGGCATCCGTGCGGCCGGGAATACATGCCCTTTCAAAGATTCTCGCGAATGTTCATGCAAAGGACAATATCACCATTAACGCGGTCTGTCCGGGGAATATTCTCACAAAACGACAGGAAGACCTTAATCGTGCGCGGGCTGAGGAAAAGAAGATGAAACTGGAGGAGTATCTTCTTGAAGCAGCAAAACAGATCCCGGCTGGAAGAATGGGCAAGCCGGGGGAGATTGGGAACGTGGTGGCCTTTCTCGCCTCAGAACAAGCTGCTTATATCAACGGGGTGACGCTGCTGGTTGACGGAGGACTTACGAAAGGAGTGAATTAGAGGAAGGTGAAGCAATTCAAGTTCCAATGTTCAATGTCCAACACCCTACGAACAAGTTCAAATATCAAAGCTCAAATATCAAATCAAAAGTCAAATCCAAAGTCCCAACTTTGAACCTTGACCTTTGAACTCCAAATTCTAAACTTCCTACCTACATCCTCACATAATCTACAAATCTAAATCCTTTGTGTTTTTCCTCTTGAGTGATCTTCCACATCTTTCCCACGAGATGTTCGAATGGGGGGAAGAACGTATCTCCTTCAAAATCTCCATCGACAAAAGTCAGAAACATCTCGTCAGCTTTTTCAAGGAGAGCCTTAAAAATCTCTCCCCCTCCGATCACAAAAACCCGTTCATCATTTTGTAGTTCCTTGAGTGCAGCCTTGATTGAGGAGAAGGTTTGAACGCCAGGGATTGGTTTTGAGGAAAGGACGACATTCCTCCGGTTGGGAAGGGGCTTGCCAAGGGACTCGAACGATTTCCGTCCCATGAGGACGGTGTGTCCCGTCGTGAGGCGCTTGAATCGCTTGAGGTCTTCCGGAAGATGCCAGGGGAGTTTTCCGTTCCTGCCGATCACCCGATTGCGACCGAGGGCCGCGATGAAAGCGAGCTTCAAACGGCGACCTCGAACTTGATGGGATCGTAACACTCGTAGTTGACGAGCTCGAAGTCTTCGAACTTCAGATCGTCGAGAGGTTTCTTCTGGATAATGAGCTTCGGTCTCGCTTTTGGCGTTCTCTTGAGTTGTTCCTTGAGGCCCTGGACGTGGTTGACGTAGATATGCGCGTCGACAATCGTGTGACTGAAATACCCGACTTCGAAACCGACATCCTGGGCAATTGCCTGCGTAAGAAGTGCGTAGGCCGCAATATTAAACGGAATGCCGATTGCGATGTCGCCCGAGCGTTGCGTCAAATGACAGTTGAGCTTGTTGTTCTGAACGTTGAAGACGAACGAATAATGGCAGGGGGGGAGTTTACTAAAGAGCGCGTTGCCGGGTTCCCATGCCGAAATGACCATCCGCCGCGACGTGGGATTTGTCCGGAGTGTTTTCAGGATCTCGCCGACCTGATCGACTTCCCGGACCTCGTACTGGCCCGTCTTCGGGTTCACCTGCGCGCTTGGAAATCTTCTCCAGTATCTTCCGTACGCTGTCTCGAGGTTCCCGTTCTCATCCGCCCACGCGTCCCAGATCTTTGTATTCTTCCGGAGGTTGCGGATGTGATCTTCACCGGAAAGATACCAGAGTACCTCGTAGAGAACCGCCTTGAAATTCACTTTCTTGGTGGTGACAAGAGGAAATCCCTCACTGAGATCGACCGTGTAGTGTTCCGCAAAGGTTGAAATCGTATCAACACCCGTCCGATTCTGTTTCAGCGTCCCTTTGCTCAAAACTCGGTCAACGAGGTCGAGGTATTCCCGCATCTTGTTCCTCCTTTTTTACAAATTTAACCTTAAACAGGACGAAAGTCAAAAGCGTGGCTCTCACAATCGATCCCAAAGAAGTCTATCCCACGACCGAAGAAAAATTGGCGGCGATCCATTCGGCATTTCTCTCTGCGAGTGCAAGCAGGGTCACCTGGGGATTGACGCCAAGCGATGTTGGCGTGATGCTGCCGTCGACCACGAACAGACCTTTGACGCCGTGGACCTGGCCGTACGAATCGACGACCGAGCTGCGTGAGTCCTCGCCCATTCTGCAGGTGCCGAGCGGATGGGCGCTGTAAAGGCTTATTTCGTTCCGCCCCCAGGAAGCGGATTTCAGTTTTCTGTCGACTTCGTCCATCGACTTGAACGAAGTTCTGGTCAAATGGAGCGTCATGACCTCCCTTGCACCCGCCGCAAAGTGAATCTCCGCAGCCGTCCTTAGCCCTTGCTTCATGTATTCAAGGTCTTTCGGTCCGACGCTGTAGGAAATCGAAGGCCTCCCGCGGTCGTTCGGCTCCACGCTTCCTTCTGAATCAATCTCTTTTACAAGGACTATCGAGGCCCCAATATGCGGATACATACGCATGAGAGAGCGGTGTTGGGACCCGAATCCCGGAACAGCAAGGCCTGCAAGGACGAGCGTTGCAGGGACCGCCTCAACCCAGAATCCTCCGCCATCCCCGTTTTTATTGATGAATTCGTCACAAAGGGCGGATTGGGGAATTCCTTTCCAGGGATACATGGGCTTGTCGTACAACCCAAGGATCGCGGATGTGAGATGAAATGTGAGATGTTTACCGAGTGGGCCGTTGGAATTCCCGAAGTTCGATTTCGAGAGAAGCACAGGCGAATGAATGGCGCTGGCAGAAACGACCACCACCGGAGCATCCACAGAGAATTCAGAGTTTGGCCGCCCAGTTGCAGGATCGATCACCGTGCCGGTAACACGTTTGGTTCCTTTACCGTGGGTGATTTTTTCCGCCCGGCAGTTGGGAAAAACGACCGCTCCGGACTTCAAGGCGTCTTTTATGTACGTGACATCGACCGACATCTTGGCTTCGTTCGGGCATCCGAATCCGCACACTCCCGCCTGCACGCAATCCCTGGCATTCCGTCCGTTTGTCGTCGTGTGATACCCCAGCTTCTTCGCACCTTCCAGGATGATCCGGTTCTGTGAATTGTGGCGGTCGCCGGATTCAGGATGAATGTTGAGATAACGCTCCACGTTCTGGAAATACGGCTCCATGTTCTTTGGAGCGATATCACGAATTCCTCGTTTAGCCCATTCGTCGAGGACGAACTCCGGAGTGCGAAGGGAAGTCATCCAGTTAATTGTCGTGCTTCCTCCTACGCATTTCCCCTGAAGGACCGTAACCGAAAGATCATCTGTCGCCTGCCCGGCTCTCTGTCGGTAGAGGTTGGAGTAAGCCCATTCTTCCGTAGCCTCAAAGTCGGAGGGCTTGAAATACCCGCCTTCCTCGAGGACGATCACTTTTTTGCCGGCAGCGGCCAGGATCTTTGCGACGGGTCCCCCGCCGCAGCCGGATCCGATCACACACACGTCGGCCGATTCATGCGTCGGTCTTACAGCATCCTGTGCAAGGAGAGTCATGAGATCGATGGCGGGCTATGCTTCTGAAGGGAAAAACACTCCGTCGAATCCTGTCTCCGCCCAGGTTCGACTGTCGGTGTAGAACATGCTCATGCAGATTCGCTTGAGAGCCTGGAAGCCCTGCCTCCGGAATCCAAGAACGCTTGTCATCCAATCCTCGAGATAGGAATCCTTGTCTTCCGGTGTCATGTTGAGAAAACTCGAGAAACGGAAATCGAACAAGAAGGTGAACAGCGGGGCGTTGAACACCGTCAGCAACTCATGGAACTGTTCCTGGATTTCCGGATCGGCTGTTGCGAGAAACTTGTCTGCCCGCATTGCCACGCCAATGTGCGATGCGTCGACTCCGTTGCTATCGGGAGATCCCACGATGCGTTCGGCAACTGCTTCAACGACGACGTATTCGTGTGCTGAGAAATATTCAAGTTGTCGGGCAGTTTCCCCGGGAAGGAGAGATGTTGTAGACGCTGGAACCCAGCGGGCGGCGGTGAGAGCGAGCGCCCCGAAGGCAGTTTCTTTGAGAAAACCCCTTCGGGAAAGTTCTTTACTCAATTGATAGTCAGCAGTTCCGGAGCGTCGTGTCCAGGATTCTCGAGATTGACCTCGAGTGTGATGACGAATGCGTTTAATATATTCCAAACCGGACGGAAAAGCAAACGGGGACTTCTTGACAAAGAGGCCAATTGTCCCCATATTGCCCGGCAAAATTCCCTATGAGATCACTCCGCCAGCCATATCTTATTCTCCTTCTTGCGGCATCGCTCTGGTGTCTGGGTTTGATCGCGGCGCCGCTGCTTCAAAGCGCGGGCGACACCGTCGTGAGTGGAGCCCTCTATGCGCTCTTCTCAAGGATCTGTCATCAGTTGCCTGAACGCTCGTTCCACATGTTCGGAGAACACGCCGGAGTTTGCATCCGGTGTTTTGCGATCTATTTCGGTTTCCTCTTCAGTCTTTCTCTGCTTCCGTTTCTGAAGCGTCTGGATGAACTGAACATCCCCACCCCAAAACTGTTTGTTGCCGCTCTTGCACCGATGGTTCTGGATGCGTTGCTCAATGATACAGGTGCACACGCGAGCACCACGTTCACGAGAATCTTCACGGGTGTGTTATTGGGTGTTGTCCTGCCGTGGTTTGTGGTTCCACCGTTCCTGGAAGCATTTTCTCAAATTCGTCAACGTTCGAATTCAATCGGAGACTCTCCCCATGCAAGAAAAACCCAGTAAGCAGAGGGCAGCGCTTTTCGGCGGCCTCATGATCGGTGTCATTTCGGGTGTTCCGGGCCTTGGGCTCATCAACTGCTGTTGTTGTGCAGGCATCATGGCCGGGGGAGTACTGGCGGTTTACCTGTACAAGCAGGAGTTTGTCGAAGGGATGCCGCCGCTCGAATCCTCCGACGCACTGGTTCTGGGAATCATGGCAGGAATTGTCGGGGCACTCAGCGGGGCAGTGATTTCTGCGCTCATCACGGTGATCTTCGGTCCCGTAGAAGCGGAAATGATGAAGAGGATTTGGGAAAAATCTGCAGCGTATCTGGAACAGCAGGGTTCTGTTCCCGCAGGATCGTTCGACCAGCTTCGCGAGCAGCTCGACAAATCGATCGAAGAATCGAAGTCGATCGGGGGAATTCTCCGGGGCCTGATCCTCACCCTGATCCTTTATCCGATCTTCTCCATGCTCGGCGGATTGATCGGCTACGCGATCTTCGGCCGGAAGAAGCTACCACAGACTCCCGCTGCACCGAGTCATCCATGATTCGAAGGTTGAATTTCAATGCCGTCCTGACGGGCCTGTTTGTGTGGGTGGCTTTTGCGCAATCAGTTCCTGAAGGGAAAGACGAGATCGCAAAAGTTCTGCAAGGGCAGGTCGACGCCTGGAACGAAGGGAATATTGAGGGATATATGGAGGGATACTGGAAATCGGACAGCACCATGTTTGTTAGTGGGGGAACTGTGACAACGGGATATGGGGAAGTCCTTTCAAGATATAAGAAGGGATATGATGCTCGTGAGAAAATGGGGAGGCTGGAATTTCAGGATTTGACGGTTCGCTTGCTCTCCGCCGATGCTGCAATTGCCACAGGCGTTTGGAATCTCTATCGTGGAAAAGACCAACCGTGGGGCAGGTTCACGTTGGTTCTCGAGAAGAAACCGGAAGGTTGGAGGATTACGCACGACCATACATCGGTGGCGGAGGAGAAGCGGTAAGAGGAGTCTATGAGTCAATGGAGTTTATGAGTCTATGAGTCGATGCCTGCCCCTGCCTGCCCTGCGTTTCGGCAGGCAGGCGCCGACCTGTCCGCCGAAGTGCAACGAAGGTGGAAGCCGCATTTTGGCGTAGGCGGGAGTCAATGAATCAATGAACCGATGACTCAACAAATCATCTTTCATTCCTCAATCTTCCTTCACAGTCAATCCTCAATGAGTCAATCACCTCCTCTCTCTCCTGTAACCCTCGAAGGCCGTTTCGTCCGCCTCGTACCAATGTCCCTTCAATACCTCGATGACCTCTGTTCCTTCGGACTGAATCCCGAGCTCTGGAAATTGTCGATGCCGATGATATGAACCAGGGAGGACATGCGGCAGTATATCGAAACAGCGCTCAGCGAGAGAGACGCGGGGAAGTCACTGCCGTTTATTACCATCGAGAAGAATTCGGGGAAGGCTGTGGGGAGTTCGCGGTACGGGAATATCGCCCTGGAGCATCGGCGGCTGGAAATCGGATGGACCTGGATAGCGCCCGAGTGGCAACGGACCGCCGTCAACACAGAAGCGAAACTGCTCATGCTGACGCACGCGTTTGAGCAGCTCCATTGCATTCGCGTGGAATTTAAGACCGATTCTCTGAATGAACGGTCTCAGAAGGCGTTGAAAAGAATCGGGGCAAAGGAGGAAGGAATTTTTCGGAACCACATGATCACGCCGGGCGGCCGAATCCGCCATTCCGTCTACTTCAGCATCACCGATGCAGAATGGCCGGAAGTGAAACGAAGCCTCGAAGCAAAACTCGCGACTCCCCGCCGCTAGCCCCCACCTTTATTTTCCGCAGTCATTCAGCAGCAGAAGCACCGCCTTTGTAAACTCATAGGATGTGCTGAGAGCCTCCGGAGTCATCTCGCGGGACAAATCATCGGATGTATGCATAACCCGCATGACTTTCGGAAGTCTTCCCGGCGCCACCTTCCACTTGTTCCTGACCATTTCCGACAAAAGCTCAGAATCCCCCCTGGGAACGACAGAGATGGAAATGTTCTCGAGCTTCTCACCCGCGAAGGACTCATGATCCGAATCCGGATAGATCGGGTCCTCCTTGAAACTGAATTTGGTCTGGCTTGCGGCCCGCCGGACAAGAGGCATGAGAAGGTCATCGTCGCCGCCTCCGACCGGACCCACGTACACCTCTTCTCCAGTCCCTTCAATATCAAGATTGATCATTGCAAGGTGCGTGCGTCGATCCACAAACTGGCGCACGTATGCAGCCGAACCGAACAACCCGTCTTCCTCCCGGTCAAAGAAACAGAAATCGACGCTGTAGTTCCAGGCGACATCCTTGAGCGAACGGACAAGACCGAGTGTGACTGCAACGCCGCTCCCGTCATCGTTTGCGCCCGGTGAACCCGGCACTGCGTCGTAATGTGCTCCGACCACAATTCTCTTATTCCCCTTTCCAATCCGCGCAATGATGTTCTCCCCCAATAGTCTCACCGTATCGTTCCCATGGATCCGCGTTTGTTCAAACGGCGCCGAGAAAAATCCCACACCCATTTCTCTCAGCTGACTCTCAATGAACAACGCACGGTCGTCGTGGGACTTGCCTTCGATTCCCAGAACGTATCCATACAGGCGATCCTCTATCGAGATTTGGGCCGATGCGAAGTGCTGGAGCGAGAGACACAGCACGAGAAATTGAAGGAGTCGAAGTTTCATGTCTGCTGGGAAAAGGGGGGAGTGGACGAAGATGTTGATCGGTTCATTGTGTCACTAAATCATTGCCATCCTCCTGACTCCTGAATTCTGTATTCTGTATTCCACCTTATTTTTTCAGCTTGATCCGGAACGTCGTGCCGTATCCGGGCCTGCTTTCTTTGACGAAGAGTTTCCCACGGTGGTAGGATTCGATGATGCGTTTCGACAGACTCAGGCCAAGCCCCCACCCGCGTTTCTTGGTGGAATAGCCGGGCCGGAAGACCTCATTCCGGAGTTTAAGGTCAATTCCTTTTCCTGTGTCAGCAACGTCGATAAAAAAATACTCTCCCCGATCCTGGAATGAATAGGAGATAACCCCTTCGCCGTTTTCGATGGCGTCGAGCGCGTTCTTGGTGAGATTCTCGATGACCCACTCGAACAACTCACGGTTGATTTTCACCATGACGGGCTCCCGATGGTCAAGAAGAAGTCTGACTCTCTTGCCGGTGTGCGGAATTCTTCGTTCGAAGTACTGCATCACCTTGTCGATCACATCGATCACGTTCTCTTCCTTCAGGTCCGGCTTCGATCCGATTTTGGAGAACCGGTCTGCGATCTTTTGAAGGCGGTGGAGGTCGTTGTCCATATCCCGCAGCGTCTCCTCGGCCCTGGGATCGTGGATCGCCTGCTCTTTGAGAAGTTCGACCCAGCCCATCATGCTCGAAATCGGCGTCCCGAGCTGGTGTGCAGTTTCCCGGGCCATTCCCACCCAGATGTTGCTTTGCTCGCTCCGTTTGACGTAACTGAAACTCAGGTATCCGATAAAGACAAAGAGAGCGACCACTGCCAGCTCGACGAACGGCAGGCGTCGGAGCTCGGCGATCGTGGTGGATTCGCCATAATGGACACGACTCAGAATGATCGTGTCCTGATAAGCGACGATGATCGGACGGTGGATCGCATCCATATCTGCAATCATGCCCAACAGGATCGTTTTCTGTTGTTGTTTGGATAGAGTTGAATCCAGGTCAATATTCCTGAACGCGTGAACGGAGGTGTCTTCTTTGTCCGTTTCAATGATCGGGAAATCAATGGCGTTAACGATCTCTCCAAAGACAAAACTGTAGTCTCCTTCGCCGGCCTTCGCATTTGCGATATACTCCAGCGACCGGGCATAGAGGTCCGCGACTTGTTGCTCTTTCTCGTGGAGGGACTGGACGATTTCATGTGTGTACCACATGGTTGCCGCAATGATGAGGAATGCAAACACCATGAGGAAGATCTTCAGTCTTCCCGACGTGGGAAGTGTTGCGGCGGGGATTTGTCGTACGGGGTTCATCGGATGACGAGAGTCTGATCCCTTCGCGCTCCAACCGAAACCATCCAGATATCGGTCTGGAGCATTTTTCCAATCGATTCAAGGTAGGTCTTTGCCCGCGACGGAAGGTCCCGAAATCGCCGCACATCGGATGTGCGGGTCTTCCATCCTTTGAAGGACCGGTAGATCGGCTGCACGGACTCCAGGGCCTTGAGATCCGTGGGGAAGCGGTCGGTGCGTTTGCCGTTGATCTTATAGCTTGTGCAGACGTCGATGGTTTCAAATTCGTCGAGGACGTCCAGCTTGGTGATCGCGATTCTCTGAATGCCGTTGACACGGAAGGAGTACTTCAGACTGACGAGGTCCAGCCACCCGCAGCGCCGGGGACGACCCGTCGTAGCGCCAAATTCGCCGCCAACTGTGCGCAGCCGCTCTCCGGTTGCATCGTGAAGCTCGGTCGGGAATGGACCGTTTCCGACCCGCGTGGAGTAAGCTTTCACAACGCCGACGATGGAGTTGATTGCATTCGGCGGGATGCCCAGGCCTGTGCACGCTCCGCCGCTGGTCGGGTTTGAAGAAGTGACATACGGGTAGGTCCCGTGGTCGACATCCAGCAGAGCGCCCTGGGCCCCTTCCGCGAGCACTCGTTTCTTCTTTTTCAACGCCGAAGTGAGGAACTCGGACGTGTCGGTGACGTATTCATCGATTTTCTCGTCAAATTCCTGATATTCCTGAATGATTGCATCGACATCCAGCTCTTCCGATTCGTACAATTTCTTAAAGAGCTCATTGTTCTGTTCGATGTTGCGCTTCAGTTTCTTGCAGAGCACGTCGCGGTCGAGAAGATCGACGACACGAATTCCTGTGCGCATGTATTTGTCGATGTATGCCGGGCCGATTCCCCGGCCCGTGGTCCCGATCTTCTGATCGCCCTTCTCCCGGATGGAGTCGAGCGCTTTATGATACGGCATGATCAGGTGCGCGTTGTGACTGATGAGGAGGCGTCCCCTGATCTTGATTCCCGACTTCTTCAGTTGTTCAATCTCTGCCATCAGAGCCGCCGGGTCGAGGACAACCCCGTTTCCGATGACGCAGGTGACGTGGCTGTGAAATATGCCGGAAGGAATGAGGTGAAGGACGAACTCCTGCTCCGGTCGACCGCCCTTTCCGGGGATGACAACCGTGTGACCTGCGTTGGCGCCTCCCTGATAGCGGGCAACGATGTCGACGTCTTCGCTCAAACGGTCGACGATTTTTCCTTTTCCCTCATCTCCCCATTGGGCGCCGACGATAACCTGAACAGGCATGGATATGGAGTGGGTTTATGATTGCGGATGGAGGAGCTTCCCTCAATATCCCATTGTTACCGGTGGTTGACAATGAGGGCTTCGCTCGGTATTTAGCCATTTTTCTGTCGAAAGACAAGAGAGAGGAGCGTGCTGATGGAAAGGGAACGGGGGTTATTTGCAGACGGCCTTGAAGACCCGCATGAAATTCTCGCCGAGAATCTTGCGAACATCCTGGCGTGAATACCCGCGCTGAAGGAGGGCCTCGGTAATCTTGGGGAAATGCGTGACATCCTCAAGTCCGGTTGGTGTCACTTCAATGCCGTCGAAATCCGACCCGAGCGCTACGTAATCGACTCCGACGAGATTCTTGATGTAGTCGATGTGTTGGAGAACGCTTTCCATTGTCGCGGCGCCGGATGTTACGAGAAAGGGAGGATAGAACACTACTCCGATGACGCCTCCGCGTTGGGCAATGGCCTGGATCTGGCTGTCGGTGAGATTGCGATAGTGATTCCGCAGCGTGTAGGCGCCGGAGTGGGAAGCAATGATCGGATTTGCGGACGTTGCCAGAATGTCCTCGACAGTTTTTCGCCCGACGTGCGAAACATCAATGATCATGCCGAGGGAGTCCATCGTTCGGATTACCTGTTTTCCAAAGTCGCTCAATCCAACGGTGGTGGCGCGGGCGTCTTGAGCGGAGACAGCCCACGATGTGCTGTTGTTCCACGTGATCGTCATAATCCGGGCGCCGGCCTGATAGAATGACCGTAGTTTGTCGAGGTTGTCTTCAATGCAGTGCCCTCCCTCCACAACAACGAGCCCCGTGATCTTTTTTTGGCGAGTAAGAAACTCAACGGAGTCCGGCTCGACTTCCAGCCTCATGTCTGCACCGTTCCGTGCAGCCTGCGCTTTCAGGGTATCGAGGAACTTCATGGCGGTGGAATAGTACGCACCCGCGTACGTCGTCGGATTGATCCAGATCGAAAAGACCTGAGCGTCAACCCCTCCGTCACGAAATCGGGGAATGTCGCTTTGCGGGTCTCCGTTCTTCGCGACGGTATGTCGGTCAGCGATCTGATAGACGAAATTGGTACCCGAGATTACTTCCATCACATCGTTGTGAAGGTCGATGACAAATGCCCGATCGTGTATGCTTTCCAACAGAAAATCACCGCGGGCGGAATCGACCAGTGGAACCCAAAGAGTGTCCGCCTCATGGATCAAAGAGGATGCGACGACATAGCACGAGTCGACTGCGTGGCCTTTGTCAAGACTGGTTGCGGTAAGGGGGGATCGCAGGAAAATGTTCCCAAGACCGTCCGAGCCGCCGCCGTCGAGCTGAACCATTTTGCGGGAGAGCCGGGCTCCGTTCATTTCGATCGAATAGAACAGTACGCCCGTGCTTCCTTTCGTTCTCCAGTCGACCGAGTATGTCCCCGGAGAAAGGAAATACTCACGTGCATCAAGCAACTGCCCGAGGATGTTGTGCACCGTGATGCGCACGCTTCCGGCGGTGCCGACGGTAAACGGGATCATAGTTGAGGGATTGAACGGATTGGGGTAGTTTTGTCCCAACGTGAATGTCTGAGGAACCTGCTTCCGGTCATCAACCCCCGTCGACGGAATCGTCATCTGCCATTGCCCCTGCGCATTTGCAGAGGTGATTCCGAGAAGGGCTCCGTTGCGGTTAAAAACCTGGATGGATGCCAAAGCAACAGGACTGTTCCAATGCCGGTCACGAACCGTGCCGAGCAGCGTCGGACCGTTGGCAAAAAGTATATGACTTGCGGAGAGGGAAAGTGCAAGAAGGAGACCAAGCCACCGGTGGGTTTTGTGGCTGGACAAAATAAACCCGATGGAGTATTCCGAACCATCGGGTTGTTGTGAAGCGTTCGCGTGTCTATCGATCACTGGACAAGTCGGTCAGAATGCAATTCCAATTGAGAGTTTTTGCGCTGACGGAAGTATAGTGAAATTTTCATAAGAATAGTCAAACCGAAGGTCCTGTCCAAGAAATTCCCCCCCGTTGATTCCCATCCCCATGGCAAACGTCTCATCATCATAGTTGAGTTTCAACCCTCCGCGGACAGCCAGGAATTTGTAGAGCTGGAGCTCGGCTCCAAGGCAATAGTGTTCGACGTTATCGTTTGGATGGATGAGGTCGGCGATGACGCGGAGGTTATAATCGTCGCCGACAACCGGCGCCACGCTGAACGACGCGCGGAATGTGACCGGCAAAGGAGTCGGCGAAAATCCTTTTTCGACATTGCCCTCGCTGTAGTCCAGGTAGCCACCGGTGAGCGGATCGAGATCCGGTCCGAAATTCTGCAGGCTCATACCCAGCCGTGATCCCATGGCACCGAGGTCGAAGTTGCTCCCGATGTCGAACGCCAGGCCAGACGTGGAATGGTCGTAGTAGGATTCGCGAATGAATTTTCCCTGGACTCCGATCACCAGTTTGTCGGTAATGTGCCGTGCAAAAGAAAGGCCGAGGATGAGGTTCTGAATCGAATAGTCCTGTCCGGTTCCGTTCTCCATTTCGATCGTGGTGATTTCCTCCTGGGTGCTGAATCCGGCAGCCTGAATCCCGACGACGCCGATATCCTCGAGACGGAATGCGGCAGAGAGCGACACCATGTCGATATCAGCGAACCAGGGGAGATAGGAGAACGACACGTCGGCGGATTTGATTCCTTCAATGCCTGCTACGTTGGTGAAGACCGCAGCAGCATTGCTCACGACCGAGGTTGCGGCATTGCCCAGCGCTGATGCGCGCGGATCAAAGCTGATCTTGAACAGCTGCGCGCCGCTCGTGCCGACCTGTCCAAACTGTTGTGCGAAGAGGGGCACGGAAGCAAGAAGGAGAAGAAGAATAATCTTTTTCATAGGGCACCCCTAGCGCATAATGACGAATTTTCCGGTGTGCGTTCCCGCGGACGATTCAACGACATAGATGTACAACCCGCTCACGGCTTCCTGATTGTTTTTCGTCGCAAGATCCCATTCCGCAACGCCGCTGAAATCTCCGGTCACCGCAACATCGCGACTCTGATACACAATCTCCCCACTGTGGATTGTCTTCACCAGGTCGCCCGCCAGGGTGAAAATCGAGATGGTCGCATTCGGCGGAAGATTGATGAAGCGAATACGGTTGATCCAGGGGTTGGTATCGACCGGATTCGGATTATTGAGCCGGCTTGATCCCATGAACGGATTGGGAACGACGCGGATGGCATTTGTACTGGTTGCTGCAGGGGCGTTCGGCATGAACACTTTTGTGGAGAGGCGACCGCGCCCGATCTGATTCTCCAACCGGCCAATCCCGAGAATGCTGTCCCCTGCATCGAACGATGTCACTGCATAAGTGTAGATGAGACCGTTCGGAGTGTTCAAATCCTGAAACTCAAAGAGCGTATCCGTGCCCGAGACGAGCAGCGGGGGCGGCCAGCCTTTCAGGAATGGACGTCCGTACCAGATTGAGTCTTTTACGGGGTCGACCGCGTTGTTCTTCACATAGATCGCCAGAGTGTCCCAGATGGCATTTCCGCCTGCATCCTGACGCGAGGTTCGGTAGACTCCGTAGCCCGCAAAATCCTGAGATCCCGTAAGAGGATCCAGGCTTGATTCTGCGTTGCGGCTCCAACGAATCGAAAGAGCCGGAGCTCCGCCTGAGGTGATGGGATTGATGGTGAACGACGGGACATTGGGAGACGAAGGAGCACTCATATAATTCCCGTCAAACATTGCCTGTGCGACCTGGGAATTCTTGAGAATCCCGTTCAGCCCCGGCCCAATGACCCACGCAATAACGATGTGAATTGAATCACCGGCATTGATAGAATACGGTCCGACACCGAAAATTGCCCGATAGTCCCGGATAACTGTCGCGTTTGGCGCAATGCCGCCCTTCGCTACAAACTCGTATTGTGTCTGAGTCGTCAGCGGTTCAAAATTCCTGTACGATGGCGTCGCCATAGTCGGTTTTCCCGTGTACGTCCCAACAAAGTGCGCGCTGTCGCAGTAGAGCAACCGGGCGCCGATGTACCCTGGCGACCGGAGAATACCCGTCGTCGGGTCCGGATTTCCCGTGTCATTTCCTGCGACATTGGGACTGTCAGCATCGTACAGATACATGACCTTGTTTGAATCGTTGTAGCCGGCGAGATCGTCGGTATCCCAGAGCGTCGTCGGAGTGCTCGTGCCCAGGTATCCCGACACGTCGGCGTCCATGCGGAATGCCACGTAGACTCCTGTAATCGTTGAGTCGAATGCGTTGATGATTCCGTCACCGTTACGATCGCGCAAGACGTACTTGATCCAGTAGTCACAGATAATGAAGTCGTCGTTGTAAGACTGGTCCCACACGTAGGTCCGCTCAGTAACCTCAACGCCAAGATTCATGTGTATGCCGGACGGGCTCGGTGGATTCACGTCCGTGTAGCGCGTGTAGGTATCTTCTCCGGACAGAGAACCTTCAGCGGCATGCTTGACCTCAATGGAATCAAGCGGCCTGAAATGATTCCCTTCGCCGGAAGACATATAACCGACCGTATCGACGATCCCGCCAATCCAGATTGACTGTAACCAGCCGTAGAGATTGCCGCTTCCTCCCGGCCATTCAAAATTCGGCTGTTCGTAGTTCCTGTCGCCGTAGAATCCGTAGTTCGTCACCTGGGCCCAGAGGGCGCCAATCTTGTGGCTGAATCCTCTCGCGTCCGCGGCAACATTTGCGTTTTTCGCGGCCACGCCAGGCAAATGTTTGGGCGCTTCCTGAGCAAGGACCGGCGTACAGAGTGAGATGATGAGCAGTACTGCGATCATGGTTGAGTTCTTCATGGCTTCACCTCAAAATTGCAGCTCGAACCCGAGCCGATACGTACGCGGAGGAGTATAGGCCTGCGGGTCGTTGTAGGGCCCCGTAGGATTCCCGGTCGCTTCATACGCGACCAGGCCCTCACGTCCGCCGGAGATATAGGAAACGTTTCTCGTGTCGAGCAGATTCTTCACTTCCGCAAGGAATGAAAACTCAAGACCCTCGTACTTGAAGGTCTTTCGCGCACGCATGTCGATGTTACTTGCCCAGGGCAGTCGTCCGTCGTTTCTGAGTACAAAGAGGGGAAACGCATCGCGTGTGTTCGTCGAGTACGGATAGCCGGAGTGTGCAGTCACCACAAAGTCTACCTCGGCATCCCCGATCATATCGTAGATGTCGCCCGTCGACGTAAGCAGGAGGTTTGCGTTGATCTTCCACCGGACATCCCAATCGAGCGGATCCAGACGCCTGGGAACGATCTGACCGTTTGAGCGGAAGACAGACGAGGATCGTCCATTCGCCAGCGAGTAGCTCACGTTGACCATCCCGCCGATGCCTTTTACGCCCATGGTTTCCAATGTTACCTCGACACCGCGCACATTCGCATAATCCATGTTCGTGTAGGCCTGGTACGAATCAGGTGATCCTGAAATGACGTAATCGGTCGCACCGACAAGATTGGTGATGTCTTTGAAGTACAAAGTCGTGTTCATCCGCAAGAAATCAGAAAACAAATGGTCCCAGCCGAGTTCGTACGCAACGGTCTTTTCCGGCAGCAGCCTCGGGTTGCCAAGGTCCACGTTCGTCGTATACCGGAAGTTGAGAGAAACGTTTTCATACAGAAACCGGAGGTCCGGGCGCTGGAAGAAATGACCGTAGTAGAAGTGGAGCTTGTCGCGTTCTGTGATCGGATGGGAAATGCCGATGCGCGGACTGATTTGCCAGCGTGCCGGCGCGCGGTCGGCCGCCGTCAATCCAACGCCGTCCTTGAAATCCGGAAGAGTGGTCGGGTCGGCAGGATAAAGAACATCGTCTTTGAGTCCGTTGGGGTTGTAGTAGTCGACCCGAATGCCGGCATTGATGATGAATCCCTCACGGGCCTCTATCTTGTCCTGTAAGTAGAACGCAAAGTCCACGAGGTCCTGATTCCACAAATCAAATCGCTGGTTGGTCGGGGATTCAAACGTCACTTTTTCGACGTCGCCCTGGATGTATTCGCTTTCGAACCCGGTCTTGAACAGGTTGGAGGAATTCAGCTGGTTTGAGTAATCGATGCGCAGACTTGTCGTGCGTGAGACCTGGTTCAGATACCAACCTTCGTCGCCGGTGTAATACCAGAAACCGTCGGTGGAAAGGTGGCTCTGGTACCCGCCAACCCCGCCGTTCAACTGCCAATGGAGTTCATCTGATGTACTCCCGTCCCCATTTCTGTCGTTCACGTCGTGCACGATCTCGCGGAAGTTCGTCCAGAACTGCGACAGCTTGACGTCGATGAAGGATTGATTGTCGATCGTTTGATTCAACGAAACGCCGACGTTGTAACTTTTGGTGATGGGGACGGAAATATTCTCCTGCATGCCGGCCTGATAGGTATTCACGACGTTCCTGTACCAGCCGTTGGAAACGTTGCCGCTTCCGCCGTCGTAGTACGCCGAATCGGGCACGGGTGCATTGTGGTAGTTCTGCGGATCGGGAACGAAAATGTACTGTTGCAGCGTCTTGACGCCTCCAACAGTAATGATTTGCTGGAACAAATCCTTTTGATATCCCTGACTCAACGGACCGTACTTGGACGAGGAATGGTAGTAGTCAAACGTCTTGTCCCAGGAGTACAGGCCGTTGACAGTGATGCCTGTACTCGAAGTAACAGCTCTCAGCTTTGCCTGATAGGATTCGCGGGAGAATTCTTTATGGGGAAGGAAGCTGCGGTTCTGCAGCGCGACGTCGGCCGAGCCGTTCAGGAAGAGCTTCACGTCTCCCATCGGAAGGGAAGGAGCGCTGAGATATGCTTCGTAGTTCTTCCAATCCGGCTGGCCTGCCCCGTACGCGGACGGTGTCCACGACATTTTCGCCCATGGAAAATCCGAAGTGCGAACACGTAGTTTCACACCAAACTTCTCCTGGTCACGCGTGAGCGTATTGACGATGCCAGACTGCGCATTCCCGTACTCGGCTTCGAATCCGCCGGTTGTTATCTGGATCTCGGAGATTCCCAGCGAAGGAAGGTTTGTCGAGAATCCGGCCGTCGTTGTTCCGCTGTAGCTGTTGATGGCATTCTTGACCGCCATTCCGTCAATGAGGAAGAGCGCTTCATTGAAGCGTCCGCCGCGGAAATGGCTCCCGGCGACTCCTGCCTGCAACTGCACCACCTCGCGAAAGTTGTCCACCGGAAGAACATTAATGGCGTCCGACTCGACGATGTGTCGCGTGGAGGTGAGGTCGGCCTGGATGGGTGGGCGCGTTGCCACGATCACGACTTCGCCAACCTCGACACCGGTGGCCTCGAGTGCAAAGTCGACGGTCGTGGTAACGTCAAGCATAACCCTCACGTTGGACACCGACCGCGAGGCGTAACCGATGATCGATGCGCGCAGGGAATAAGTCCCGACGGGAACATTGATGATGAAGTAGTTTCCGTCGAGGTCGGTAGCCGCGCCGTACGTGGTCCCGACAATTTGAATGTTCACCGAGGGAAGCGGTTGTTTCGTCGAGGCGTCGATGACTCTGCCGGCAATCTTGCCTGTTGTTCCTGCAAAAGCTACATGGGCCGCAAGCAGAGAAAAACAAAGGAACGTTTTCATGGTGACCTCACACGTGGAAGCTCGAATGGTTCATCAGACCTGGTGGATGCATGGCGTAAGGTGCAGGCATACACGGCGACAGGATGACCCCGAAGGGTCACCCTGCGCTGAACATCGTGATTCTGTTTTGCTACTTGACCAGAAGAAGCGATTTTGTAGCCGTGAAATCGCCCGCCCTCAGGGTGTAGAGATACATCCCGGACGAAAGCCCCTTGCCGTCAAACGTTGCAACGTGCGTTCCGGCTGACTGCTGGCCTTGAACGAGCACGACAACCACTCGACCGAGGAGGTCGCTCACAGTGAGGTCAACAAATCCAGACTGTGGGAGGGAATAGCTGATGGTTGTAGACGGGTTGAATGGGTTTGGATAGTTCTGGTTTAGCGTATAAGCGGTGGGGGGTGTGCTCTGTTCCAGTTCGACCCCCGTTGCGGCTTTTATAAGGACGAGATTCTGAGATCCGATGAGAATACCCTGTGTCGCGGAAATGAACGCCGAATTTCTCAAGTCGGCCGAAGTCAAACCCGGTGTCGGTGCATTCATGTTGCTCCAGGTTCCTCCCTGATCTGTGGAGATCCACGCCTTCGCACCCGTTGTGCCGAATCCGACTGCGATGACGGTATTCGTTCCGCGGATTGCCCGGACTGTCATCGGTTTTGCATTCACGTGGCCGACACCCGGCTCCACACTGATCGTGTCACTCCAGGTAAGCCCGCCATCTGTTGTTTTGCAGAGATAGTTGCTGAAATTTATGCTCGTGGAATATGCGCGCCGTCCGACTGCGTAACCGATGTTCGCGTCCTTGAACGTGATCGAAAGGAAGATGTAGTTCGTCGCCGGCCCGCTCGGGAGCGTTACTCTGAACCAAGACCACGATGTGCCGCCGTCTGTCGATTTGAGGATGGAGGGAGGGTCATTGGCGGTGTTATACAACGTGAGCCACGCGTTCTTTCCGTAAACATCCATGGCTTGTCCGTAGGTTACCGAACCCGCATAAACACCGGACAGTCTCAACGAATCGTGTTGCCAGGTCCCAAATCGTGTCCATGTTGCTCCCGCATCTGTGCTTCGGGAGACAAACACTCCACCGGTATCAACGGCATCCCCGTACGCAATGACTGTGTCCTGCCCGAGGAACTTGACCCCATCGCAGAATGCGACGTCGGGTGTTGCGTAGGAACTGACCGTATCCCACTTAACGCCCCCGTTCGTTGTTCGCATGATCTCGCCGGTTGTGGTGGCGATAATGGCAGTGTTCGCGTCTTTTGCAGACACGTTGGCAATCCCGGGTGACGACAAGGCAGCGTTCGTGTAGACATCCCTCTTCACCCAACTGGTCCCATGATCCGTGGACAGGTAGATCATGTTCTTGCCCGTGTAGGGAATATCACCGGCTTGTAGCCAGATCACTCCGGAGGGCAAATACTCAACCGATCTGCACTGGAGCTTTACCGTCGAATCCCCGGCAATTGTTACCAGCCGCGTAAGTTGCACTTGCTGCCCGACCGAAATTGTCGAGACCAGCAAGAGAGCTGCCAGAACAAGAATGAAATATTTCATGGAAGCCTCCGATAGGTATGAAGGAATGGAAGGGATGAGATCACAACACCCGTCCGGATGTTGCAACTGCAAGGGTGAGTGCGATGATGAGTTCGGGATCGTGATGGCAACACGATAAAGACGAGCCAGCAAAAAGGAGAGCAATTGACGTCAAAGTAGGTATCGATCAGAGTGAAGTCAAGAAATTTCGATTTCGAATTTGTGAAATCCTGAAAAATCCATTTCAGATTTTGAGAATGAAAGCCGTATCGAATTTGCGAAACTGAAAATGATTTCCATCAGCCTCTCTCTGAGTGAAAACGCTAAGGTGATTGCGAAGGAATTGAGGCCTTCCGAAGTCGACAGAACAAAGGGATGACGAAACGCAACCCTGCTGCTATTGCACCCGGTAACGCAATTTGATGCGGGGCACCCGGGAGTGCGCAGCTGATGGCAGCCTGTTCGTGACCACGGTGCCCAGGATCGCGATCGGTTTAGGAGTCGGCTCTGCGATCGCTGAAGAATTGGGGTGGCGTATGGAAAAATGACACAGAAGTCCATGACGTGAGTGACTCGTCGCGTTGAATTGACCAGAGTGCTTAGCTGGGGTTTCGTTGTTTTTGCAGGCACATTGATTTATATTGGTTACGCAATCTCTCCACTCAAAAAAACGAGTCCTTAACCTCTGTGTGCTCATCTGTTCTCTTCTTTTCTCTGTGAAATATTCTTAAGTAAAGAACATGGATAAATTCGTCATACACGGAGGTCGTCCTCTTAGCGGATCCGTCAAGGTGAGCGGCGCAAAAAACGCCTCTCTGGCACTTATGCCGGCGACGATTCTCGCGCCGGGGAAATACTCGCTCCGAAACACCCCGACGCTTCGCGACATTACGACCATGTCGAAGCTCCTTGAATCCATGGGTCTGAAAATCACCCATGCCGACCATACTTTGACGGTCGATTCATCCCATGTGACCAGCTTCGATGCTCCCTACGAGCACGTGAAGAAAATGCGGGCCTCTATTTATGTGCTGGGCCCGCTCGTCGGACGATACGGAGAGGCGAGGGTGTCACTTCCCGGAGGATGTGCCTGGGGCCCCCGGCCTGTGAACCTGCACATCGAAGGCATGAGAAAGCTTGGAGCCAACATCGAGCTCGATGGCGGATACATCAAGGCAACAGGCAGGAAACTTCACGGCGCCAGAATCTTGTTCGACGTCTCCAGCGTCGGAGCAACGGGAAATGTCCTGATGACAGCGGTGCTCGCCAGGGGGACCACCCTGATTGAAAACGCCGCCATGGAGCCGGAGATTACCGCACTCGCCGAGTTTCTCGTCAGCATGGGGGCAAGGATCGGCGGGATCGGTACCGGGAGGCTTGAGATTGAGGGCGTTGAAACGCTCCATCCCGCGAATGCGACAACGATTCCTGACCGCATCGAGGCCGAAACCTTTCTTGTTGCGGGCGCAATCGCCGGCAAGCCGAAATCCAAGATCCGAATCGAACAGTGTAACCCAAAACACATGGGTGCATTGATCGCCAAGCTCGAGGATGTCGGCGCCAAACTGACCGAAGGGAAGGATTTTATTGAGCTGGAGCCGCCAGGGGAAATCAGACCGGTCGATGCCACGACGGCAATTTATCCGGGCTTTCCAACCGATATGCAGGCGCAATGGATCTCGCTCATGTCCTTGGCGGGTGGAACAAGTATCATCCGGGACACCATCTATTTTGACCGTTTCATGCATGTCCCTGAACTGATCCGTCTCGGAGCTGATATCTCCGTCAAAGAAAACATCGCGACAGTTATGGGCGTAAAGAAACTTACCGGAGCGAAAGTCATGTCGACCGATCTCCGGGCAAGTGCTTCACTCATCCTTGCGGGACTTGCCGCAACTGGAACCACGGAGGTTCTCCGTGTTTATCACCTTGACCGTGGGTACGAGAACATTGAAAAGAAGCTCCAGCTTCTCGGCGCAGACATCACGCGCGAGCGGGGAGAGGAGTTCTAGGAATCATTGGTTCATTGAATCGTGGTGCATTGATTTAGTGACTCAGACTCATAGACTCACCGACTCATCGACTCATCGACCCATAGACTCATTGACTCCCTTCCTCTCCCGCCCGTTCCGCATTGTCGCTCTGATTCTCCTCGTCGTTTCGCTCGTTTGCACACAAATCCCCCTTCTCAACTACCTTGGCTTCGAGTTTTCCGTCCTTACTGCCGTTGTTGCAGGATATATGGCGGGTCTCCTTTCTCTGTTTCATTGGGGTCGCGAAACTACTCCCCCGGACGAGAACTTCTGGCATGTTGCATCACGCATTTCTCTGGCTTCAGTCAGCCTCCTGATCATTCCACTGATCGTCATTACAGCAAATGCGTTTTTCATCAGGAATTGCTCCTTCCCACAAGGGTTTGTTCTTTATGTACTCATTACTATTCCGGCGGTTCTTCTTACTGCAACTGTTGCCATGGTTGTCGGTGCATCCATACGGAGATGGCGAAAGACCTGGTTCACGATAATCATTTTGATCATTCTTCTTCACATCCCTTACGTTACCTTCACAGGATCCCAGATTTTCGCATTCAACCCGATTGTGGGTTTCTTCCCGGGATTGACCTATGACGAACACCTTCCCATCGTCGAGCGGTTAATTCTTTACCGGATCAGTACGCTCGTGTATGTGGGCGCCCTTCTGATCATTGCCGCGCTCATTCGGAGGTCGTGGCAACTGAGCCAACGCGACTGGATTCTTGGATTGTTCGTTCTCATCCTGATTGGGTTTGCGGTTCTGAGCGATCGTATGGGACTTTCGTCCTCCGAAAGCTACATCCGAAAAACTCTTGGCGGGCTGTATCAAACGGAGCATTTTGATATTGTCTACCCCTCGGACCTTGTCAAGCCCGACCAGGTCGAGCAGATTGCGCTTCTGCACGAGTTCACTTTGCATCAGCTTCGGAATGAACTGAAGATCAATCCGACGAAAAGAATGACCACCTTTCTCTACGGGACGGCGGAGCAGAAGGGATTGCTCTTTGGTGCGGCCCGAACCGATGTGGCAAAACCCTGGTTGCGCCAATTACATTTGAACCTTGAGGATGTGCCGGTGACGCTGAAGCATGAACTCGTCCATGTCCTTGCCGGCGAGTTCGGAATTCCAATTCTCCGCATCAGCGTGCAGCCCGGCCTCATCGAAGGGACCGCGGTCGCCGTTGAACGGCTCGACTATGACGAGCTTGTTCACCGCACAGCGGCACAGATCATCGCCTCCGGGCTCCTGCCGGACATGCACAAGCTCTTTTCGCTTTCCGGATTTTCGACGGTGAATCCGGGAGTCAGCTACTCGATTGCCGGGTCGTTCTGCAGATTTCTGATGGACCGGTACGGACTTCGCCGCTTCAAGTGGCTGTATCAGAGCGGGGACTTCTTTGCGGTCTATGGCCGAGACCTGGATTCGCTTGTCCGGGAGTGGGCATTGTTCATGAAGGGATTCCACACCACTGAGGGGGAAGCCCGGAAGGCGAACTACCTGTTCAAAAGGCCGACGATATTCGGCAAAGAGTGCGCAAGGGTCATCGCCAACACGAATGCCAGGACAAGATCCCTGCTCGGCCAACGCGATTTTGCAGCGGCGCTGAGCTCGGCGGAACTTTCCCTTTCCCTTTCGCGATCTTCGGAGGCAACCTTCCAGAAAGCAAGCGCGCTTCTGGAATTGCAGCAATTCACGAAGCTGATCGAGTTTGCAGAATCCGAACTGAAGGACACGGTCCTCGGTCCCAACCTTTTGACGATGCGGCTCAGCCTCGGCGATGCGTACTGGGCTGCCGGCGCGGTTGAAAAGGCGAGCGGACAGTACGAACTCCTTCTTGCTACGCATCTCACAACCGCCTGGGACGAAGCGTGCGCACTTCGCCTGGAAGTTCTTTCTTCCGCCGGGGAGCGGGACAGTCTCACTCGATTCTTCACCGTCCGTCTGCCCGATTCGGTTCGTCTCGATTTTCTGAAACGTCGGACATCGTCCGTCGGAAAGTATTTGCTCGGCAGAGAACAGGCCTCAAAGGAGCGATTTGGGGAGAGCATCGATGCGTTCCAATCCGTGGGAAAACTGAATTCCCCACTTTTGGAATTTCTGTGTCGCCAGAGAATTGCGCGCTCCTGCTTTGCGCTCAGAGAGTATCAGCACGCAAAAATGTATTTCTGGGAATCTCTGAACTTCACAACGGATGAAGCGCAAATCGTTCGGACCAGGGAGTGGCTGGACCGGTGCGAGTGGACAGGCCAGGCTTCGGATCGGCGCTGAGGTCGTTAGATTGCTTTTCCCTCAATTTTTGCCGTAATTCCCTCGGTTCTTTCCTCACCGAAAAAAGACATCTCTGGAGACGGTCATGCAACGGACAATTACGGATGTGTGGGCACGGGAAATTCTGGACTCCCGCGGAAATCCAACGATCGAAGTCGATGTGGAGCTCGAAGACGGCACGCTCGGCCGCGCAGCGATTCCGAGCGGAGCTTCCACAGGAGAAAATGAGGCCGTCGAGCTTCGGGACGGCGACGCCAGGAGATACAACGGGAAGGGAGTCTTGAAGGCGGTCGAAAACGTCAACACCATCCTTTCGGAAGAAGTGGTGGGATTCGATGCAACCGACCAGATCGGCATCGATAAGATGATGCTCCAGCTGGACGGGACACCCAACAAGGGAAAGCTGGGAGCCAATGCGATTCTCGGCGTCTCACTTGCGGTCGCGAAGGCAGCGGCGCAGTCTCTGAAAATGCCACTCTACCGATACATCGGCGGAACGAACGCGCGTGTGCTGCCCGCTCCGATGATGAACATCCTGAACGGTGGCAAACATGCCGACAACAACGTCGATATTCAGGAATTCATGGTGATGCCTCTGGACGCACCGAGTTTTGCCGAAGGATTGCGGATGGG